>CAYWSR010000193.1:0-8519 GCA_964460385.1 uncultured Occallatibacter sp.
CCTGGAAGCCGTTTTCGAGGGCGACGAGCATGGCCTGGAGCGCGACGATGGTCTTGCCGGAGCCGACGTCGCCCTGCAGCAGGCGGCGCATGGGGCTGGGAGCGCGCATGTCCTGGACGATTTCGCCGAGGGCGCGCTTTTGCGCGGCGGTGGGGTGGAAGGGCAGCACCTCGCGAATGGCTTCACGGACTTTGTCGGTGGTGGCGAAGGCGATGCCGGGGCGCTCGCGCAGGCGGCGGCGCTTGAGTTCGAGGCCGAGTTCGAGGAAGAAGAGTTCCTCGAAGATGAGTCGGCGGTGGGCGGGCGTGGAAGCGCCGGCGAGTTGCGAAAAGGATGTGCCCTCGGGCGGAAAATGAACCTCGCGGAGGGAGGTTTCTCGGTCGGGGAGATTGAGCCGATCGAGAAGGTGGCGGGGCAGGCATTCGGGGACTTGGCCTCGGACCGATTCGAGCAGGTGAAAGATGGTCTTGCGCAGCCAGCGGGAGGCGAGGCGGCTGCCGCCGAGGGACTCGTAGACGGGGGTAATGCGACCGACCTCGAGCAGGCGGGTTTCGGCGTCGGCGGAGTCGTCGGGGAGGAGCTCGAACTGCGGCTGGATCATTTTGAAGTTGGAGGTGGAGCGCGAGGCCTCGATCTTGCCGAAGAGGGCGACGGTTTGGCCGGCGTGGAATTTGCCTTCGAGAAATGTGCCGTGGAACCAGAGGCACTTGAGGGCGTGGCGGCCCTGGCCGACGGTGAGCTCGAAGATGGGGGCGCGGCGGGTGCGGAGAAGGATAGAGCCGCGGACTTCGGCGATGACGGAGGCGGTTTCGCCGGGCTTGAGCTCGTCGAGCGGGCGGGGATTCTGACGGTCTTCGTAGCGAAAGGGCAGGTGGTAGAGCAGGTCTTCGGCGGTGAGGATGTTCTTTGCTTTGAGGAGCTCGGCGACACGGGGACCGACGCCGCGGACGTACATCACTTCAGTGTCGAGACGAGTCACTGATTGGATGCTACATGAGGGGGCGGGAGGTTTTCAGTGAGAGTGGTGTGCGGATGGATCAAGCAGCGGGTTTGCGCATGAACAGGAGGCTGTAGAGGTAGCAAAGAAGGACGGCGATGCTGATGGCAGTGGCCGTGTAGGGCGCGGGGACGAAGAGGAAGCAGGCATAGCTGAGGACACAGCGCGCGATGGCGTGGCGGAGACCGACAGGGTCGTTCGCGGCCCAGCCCCAGGGGATCCAGATGATGCCCATGAGGATGGCCCCGCCAAGGACGATGAGGTTGGCGCTGCGGGCCTGAAAGGCGGCAATGAGGACGAGCGGCCAGAGCAGAGCGACCACGGCCAGAGATTGGAGAAACATCTGGGTGACGGGGTTGCTCGAGCTGGAGCGGCGGATGATTCGGCCGCGGAGGCGGTCAATGAGGAGGGCGAGGGGGAAGATGGTTCCGCTTCCGAAGCCAACGATGTACGCGAGCTGCTGCGGGGTTACGCGCAGGGCGGCGACGCCGACCACAGCCCAGTAGAGCATGCCGGCGATGGGCATGGATTGTGTGCTGGTGGCGAGGAAGTCTTCGCGAAGGTTGCTGAGCCTGGTGGTCGAGTCCATGTGTGGGGAGCTCCTGAGAAGGGCGGTGGTGGATTGGGGAAGTGTCGGGAAAGATTACGCGAACGGGCGGGGGAAAGTTCCGGGACGGACGAGGCGAGAATTCATCATGCCAAGGGTACTGCACGATCGAAGGCGTCTGGCGCTTGCAGGCGACGATGAGGTACCTGCTCGATACGGGGCGCGAGTGGGCCGGTGTATTGTTGTATGCGGCGGAAAACACAGGTGCCGGAGGGCAATTGAATGTCAGTCTTGAATCGCAGGAGTTTTCTTGGGTTGGCTGGGGCGGGGACGGCGGCTGTGGCGATGACGCCGAGGCTGCACGCGCTGGGCTGGGCGGAGCAGGAAGCGGCGAAGACGGTGGCGGCGAACGACCACATCCAGATTGCGTTGATTGGCGCGGGCGGTCAGGGGATGGGCGACACGCGGACTGCGATGCAGGTGCCGGGCGTGAAGCTGGTGGCCGTGGCTGATTGCTACAACGGGCGGCTGGAGCGGAGCAAGGAGTTGTGGGGCAACGACATTGTGACGACTCGGGACTACAACGAGATTCTGGGGCGCACGGATGTGGATGCCGTGATCATTGGGACGCCGGACCACTGGCACAAGCAGGCAAGCGTGGACGCGATGAAGGCGGGCAAGGACGTTTATTGCGAGAAGCCGATGATCCATCTCTATTCGGATGGGCCGGAGATGATTGAGACGGCGCGGAAGACGGGAAGAATCTTGCAGGTGGGTAGCCAGCGCGTGAGCTCGGTGATCTATGCCAAGGCCAAGGAGCTGCTGGCGGCCGGGGCGATCGGGAAACTGAACATGGTGGCGGCGCGTTGGGACCGCAACTCGTCGATGGGGGCGTGGAACTACACGGTTCCGCCGGATGCGTCGGAGGAGACCTGTGACTGGCCGCGGTTTTTGGGGCCAGCGCCGAAGATTCCGTTCAACGCGGAGCATTTCTTCCAGTGGAGGAAGTGGAAGGCGTATGGAAGCGGCGTGGCGGGCGACCTGTTTGTGCACCTGTTCAGCGGGACGCACTTTATCACGGGTTCGCATGGGCCGGTGCGTGGGTTGGCGACGGGCGGCCTGCGGTTCTGGAAGGATGGACGCGACGCACTGGACGTGATGCTGGGGCTGTTTGACTATCGCGAGGACTTTAACCTGAGCCTGCGGGTGAACTTTGTGGACGGCGGCGACGAGAGCGAAGGGTTCCTGTTCACGGGGTCAGAAGGAACGATGGAGATTGAGGGCGGCGCGGTGACGTTGACGCGCGTGGCGCGGTACAAGGATCCGGGCTACACGGTGGACACGTTCCCACTGGCGTTGCAGACGATGATCATCGAAGAGCACAAGAAGCAGTACCCACGGACGGTGGCGGGCGAGGAGTCGCTGGGCGGAAGCGAAAAGTTTGTTGCGCCGAAGGGCTACTCGGACAGCTTCGATCACTTCTCGAATTTCTTTGCGAGTGTGCGCAGCCGGAAGCCGGTGGTAGAAGACGCCGCGTTTGGCTATCGCGCTGCGGGAGCGGCACTGCTGAGTAATCTGAGCGTGGAGCGGGGCGCGGTGGTGCGCTGGGATCCGGACGCGATGAAGCTGTTGTAGGGGCGGTGGTTGCTTGAGGTGAGGGTAGTCGCATCCCACCCCAGGCGCAAAAACAAAGGCGCGCCGAGGGTGGGGCACCGAGTTTCGTTTGACGGTGATCGGTGCAAGGCCTAGGCGGGCGGGAGGAAGTAGGCTTCAATGGCGCGGTTTACGCTGGCGAGGTCGAGGTAGGGCTTCTTGCCTTCGTAGCGCGCGGACCAGACGATCTGGTTGACGACGTCGCGCGGATAGCAGGAACGGAGCTCCTGGCGGAGCGTGCCGTGGATGTAGTTGATGAGGAAGTTGACGGCGGAGGGGTCGGTGTCAACGCCGTTTTCGCGGGTAACGCGGCGCATGATCTCGCGGAACTGTTCGTCAGTGACTTCACCAAGCTTGACCTTGGTCTGGATGCGGCGGAGGAAGGCGGCGTCGCCGAGCTCCGCAGGGTCCATGTTTGAGGCGAAGACGACAAGCATTTCGAAGGGGACTTCGATTTTCTTGCCGCCGGCAAGGGTGAGGAAGTCGATGCGCCGGTCCAAGGGCACGACCCAACGATTGAGCAGATCCTCAGGGCGCACACGCTGGCGGCCGAAGTCGTCGATGATGAGAACCCCGTTGTTGGCTTTCATCTGGACGGGCCCAACGTAGAACTTGGTGATGGGGTTGAATTCGAGGTCAAGCATCTCGGCTGTGAGTTCGCCGCCGACGAGGACGGTGGGGCGCTCGCAGAGGACCCAACGATCGTCGTGGAATTCGGGCTCTTCTTCGAGGACGCGGCGGTGGATGGCGGGGTCGTAGATGGTGATGACCTGGCCGTCGATCTCGATGCCGTAGGGGAGCCAGACCTTGTCTTCGGCGAGCACGCGTGAGAGGGCTTCGGCCATGGTGGTTTTGCCGACGCCGGCCGGACCATAGAGAAAGAGGGAGGAGCCGGAATTGAGCGCGGTGCCAAACTTGTCGAGTGTGGCCTGGTCGACAACGAGATGGGCGAAGGCGCGATTGACGTCGTCGGGACGGACGACAACTTTCTTGACGCTCTGCCTGCGGGTTTGCTCGACATAGCTATCGAGCGTGATGGGAGCGGCGCCGGTATAGTGGCTCTGGCCAAGCAGCTCCATGGCGCGGGTGCGGCCCTGGGAAGTAATGGCGAGCATGGGGATGTTGCCGGTCATACCGGTGACCTGGCAGAGGACCTCGGTGCGCATGCGGAAGAAGAGCTCGTTGGCAACTTCGTAGCAGAGGTGGAGGCGCGAGGAGAGATCGAGGACGGAAATGGAGCCGGAGAGATAGAGCGTCTTGAGCGCGAGGTCTTCAAGAAAACCGAGAGGCACGTCGACCTCAGCGAGGGACTGCGGCCTGTTGAGAGGCGACGCAATGGGCGCTCGTTTGAGGAAGTCCTGCTCTTCTGTGAGGAATGTCTCCATAGGCACAGCCGTTGATGCTACTTTACCGCGCAGAAAGTTGCGGCGCTACCGCCATGCCGCTGAATTGGCACTTTAGTGGCAGGCGATTTACATCCTTCTTTGCAGGTTTGAGCGGGTCCAGGGAGAAAAAAGCGGTGGGGCGCGAGGCGGACTGGTCGTGGCGGCGTCTTGCTACACTTCACTCAGAACGGTTCCGCGGATTCCCGGTGAGATCGATAAAAATTGAAACCCCTGCAAAACAGAGTTGGGAGAAGCCATGACCGTAGTCGAACTCGAGGCGGTGACGAAGGCCTACGAGAGCAAGGTGGCGGTGAAGGAGCTGAGCCTGAAGGTGGAGGCCGGCCAGATGTTCGGCCTGCTGGGGCCAAACGGCGCGGGCAAGACGAGCACGATTCGGATGATGATGGGCATTACGATTCCGGACTCAGGGCGCATCCGGCTTTTCGACGAGCCGTTTGAGCGCAAGGCGCTGGAGCGGGTGGGATATCTGCCTGAGGAGCGCGGGCTCTACAAGAAGATGAAGGTGGTGGATCAGTTGGTTTTCTTTGGGCGGCTGCACGGGCTGGAGGCGGACGAGGCGCGGAAGCGGGCGAAGGCGTGGGCGGAGCGGATGGAGATTGCCGATGCGCTGGACAAGAAGACGGAGGAGCTTTCGAAAGGGATGCAGCAGAAGATCCAGTTTATTGCGTCTTTGCTGCATGATCCGGGGCTGATCGTGATGGATGAGCCGTTCAGCGGGCTCGATCCGGTGAACGCGGTGCTGGTGGAGAAGACGCTGCTGGAGCTGAAGGCAGGGGGGAAGGCAATTATTTTCTCTACGCACCGGATGGACCAGGTAGAGAAGCTGTGCGACTCGATTTGCCTGGTGGACAACGGGCGGGCGGTGCTGGCGGGCCGGATGCGGGAGATCAAGGCGGCTTATGAGCGGAACCGTGTGGTGGTGGAGTTTGAGGGGAGCGCGGAGTTCTTGAAGAGCGAAGAGATAGCCGAGGCGAAGAATTTCAGCGGGCATGCTGAGATCCGGCTGAAGGAGCACGGGAATGCGCAGAAGCTGTTGCAGGAAGCTTCGGCGGCAGCGACGATTTACCGGTTTGAGCTGGTCGAGCCGTCGCTGGAAGAGATTTTCATCCAGACGGTGGGAGGCAAGGGGAATGCATAACATAGCGTTGATTGCCAAGCGCGAGTATCTGGAGCAGGTGAAGAGCCGGGCGTTCAAGGCGACGACGATTGGTTTGCCGGCGGTGTTTGCGGTGCTTGTGTTGGTGGGGTACTTGACTACGCTGGGGCTGGGGTCACAAAAGCATCTGGTGGTTGCGGCGGGGGATGGGAAGCTGGCGAACAGCATTCGAGGCCGGCTGATGGCGGATGACGACGGTAAGACGGTGGTGGATGTGGTGGCCCCGGCGAAGGCGGAGGACCGGGCGCGGCTGGTGGAGCAGGTGAGGACGAAGGACCTGGATGGGCTGCTGTGGGTGGAGACGCAGACGAGCGGGCTGCCGAAGGCGACTTACTACTCGCCCTCGTCCGGAGACTTTATTACGGGGGCGAGGCTGAGGGAGGCGTTGAACAGCGGGCTGATCGAGGAGCATTTGACGGGCGCGGGGATGAAGCAGCCGGACGCGGACGCGGTAATGAAGGGGACCCGGGTGGAGACCTTCGAGGTAAAGAAAGATGGGCGGGTGGTGAAGAGCAACGCGTTTGCCTCCTTCTGGAAGGGGTATGTGATGGCGATTCTGCTGTCGATGACGACGCTGATCTACGGGATGAACGTGGCGCGATCGATTATCCAGGAGAAGACGTCAAGGATTTTTGAGGTGATGCTGGCGATTGCCAAGCCGGAAGACATGCTGGCTGGGAAGCTGATTGGCGTGGCGGCGGTGGGACTGACGCAGATTCTGATCTGGCTGCTGGCGGGGGTGGCGATTTTCGTTTCACCGTTTGCGGCGGCGCTGCTGACGGGGAACCTGGCGGTCCAGTTTTCATGGACGGAAGGGATCCTGTTCCCGGTGTACTTCCTACTGGGGTATTTGCTTTACAGCTCACTGTTTGCGGGGCTGGCGGCGACGTGCGAGACGGAGCAGGAGCTGCAGATGTATATGCCCCTGGCGGCTGCGCCGACGTGGCTGAGCTTTGCGATGATTCTGCTGATCATGAACGATTCGAACTCGATCTGGTCGGTGGCGGCGTCGCTATTTCCGCCGACGGCGCCGATTGTGATGTTTCTGCGCATGGCCTCGCAGATTCCGCCGCTGTGGCAGATTGGTCTCTCGATTGGGCTGATGATTTTGAGCATCTGGGCGACGCTGTGGTTCTCTTCGCGGCTCTTCCGGGTTGGGATCCTGATGTATGGGAAGCGGGCGACGCTGGGGGAGATTTTGCGTTGGGCGCGGTACAGCTGAGCAACTGCGTTGGGGCGGACCGCTGCGCGTGGTCTGCGCCAGAGAGAAGCGCGGAGCGCGGCACAGCGAAAGCGCTGACCAGTTCGGTTGGGGTTCTACGCAGGGGTCCATCGGATCCCACCCTAGCGACAAGAACAAGGGCGTCGCGAGGGTGGGGTACCCGGCGGATATGAGAGCCAAGGGCAAGGGTTTCGCTCGCTCCGCTAGAATCAGACCGTGAGCGCGGAAAGAAGTCCACGATTCAGGTTTTCGCAGCGGGTGATGCTGGCGGTGATTCCTCCGGTGGTGTGGGTGCTGCTGCGGATCGTGGGGCTGACGTGGCGGTTTGAGGCGATTGCGGAAGAGGGCGTGGAGCCGCTGCTTGAAGGGCGCGGGGCAGGGGCGGAGATCTTCTGCTTCTGGCACCAGTGTGTGCTGCCCTGCGCGGTGTACTACCGGAAGACGGGCGCGACGATCCTGATCAGCCGCAGCTTCGATGGAGAGCTGATCACGCGGACTCTGGGGCTGCTTGGGTTTCATGCGGTGCGTGGGTCGAGTTCGCGGGGCGCGCGCGAGGGGCTGCTGGGGCTGAAGGACGTGATTGACAGCGGCAGGCCGGCGATCTTTACAGCGGATGGGCCGAGGGGGCCGATCTACCAGACGAAGATGGGGCCGATCAAGCTGGCGCAGATGGCAGGGGCGCGGATCGGCGCGTTTCATCTGGAGCCGGAGCGCAAGTGGGTGATGGGATCGTGGGACAGGTTCCTGGTGCCGAAGCCCTTCACGCGGATCGTGGTGAGCTGGGCGCGGTGGACGAGTGTGCCGGCGGATCTTGCGGCAGAGGAGTTTGAATCGAAGCGGGCGGAGCTGAACGAGGCGATCGAGCGGGCGCGGACGAGGGCGGTTGAGCACTTCAAGAAGGCGCCCGCATGAGTGGGGACGGGACGCAGGAGGATGCGGTTGCCGGTGGCGCAGGGGGGCTACGGGTTGCGGATTTTGATTTTGAGCTGCCGGCAGAGCTAATTGCGCAGCAGCCGCCGGAGGAGCGCGGGGCGAGCCGGATGCTGGTGATGGATCGCGCGACGGGCGGTGTGGCGGACAAGGTCTTTGCAGACTTTCCGGAACAGGTAAGGGCGGGGGATCTCGTGGTGCTGAACGATTCACGGGTGATTCCGGCGCGGCTGTATGCGCGGCGGACGACGCTCCGCGAAAAGCAGTTGGCGACGGCGCAGATTGAGGTGTTGCTGACGGAGCCGGCCGGGGAAAACACGTGGCGCGCGCTGGTGAGGCCGGGGAAAAAAGTGGGAGTGGGCGAGCGGCTGGAGTTTGCGTCGGCGGCTGGGACGGTCGAGCTCGAGGCCGAAGTGCTGGAGCGCGGGGAGTTTGGGGAAAGGCTGTTGCGGCTCAAACCGGTGGAGGATTTTTTTGCGGTGCTGGAGCGGATTGGGCACATGCCGCTGCCGCCATACATTTACAGGGAGGACAGAGGTGAGGATCGGGAGCGGTACCAGACGGTCTTTGCCGAGGAGCGGGGATCGGTGGCGGCTCCGACGGCGGGG
>CAYWSR010000194.1:0-8460 GCA_964460385.1 uncultured Occallatibacter sp.
ACCTGGCGGGGTTGGCGGGATTACGTCGCGTAGGACCCGGCACTGACTGATTTTACCACCTTAGCGCTTGCAACCTCTGAGCCCTATTGGCCCAAGCCCCGCCCTTGTATCGGACAGAATAGGCATGAACAATCCGGCGCCGGATCGAAAAAGTCGAGCAAAGCATGCCAACCGCCGGATAAGCTTCATCCGGGGTACCAGACCTTGCGCGGGTCAGACTCGCTGCGCTCATAGGACCAGGCTTCGTCGATCAGCCGCTTCAGGTCAATGCGAGGCCGCCAGCCAAGCAGAAACTTAGCCTTTGCGTTGTCCAGCCACGTTGATCGAAAGGGCGTCGGAATATCGACCGACTGCAGGCAGCGTGTCTCGTTCAGATAGTCCGCCACCTCTCGATAGTCAACCGGCTCATCCATGCAAATGTTGAACGTCTGTTTGCGCGCCTTGGGATGATCCAGCGCCAGGATCATGGCCTCGACCAGGTCGCCGACATGAACGAAATTCCGCTTCACCGGCTGGCCGTCTGGATCGAGCATTACCGGAACGGTCCCTGCTCGCACATATCCGTCCGCCGACGCTGCGTCCACAAAGTCTCGCCAGCGCGGACCTCCGAACACGTCCTCGCCGAAACTCAACGTGTATTTGAAGTCGTCCTTCTCCATGATCCAGGGCGCGCGCAGGCAACACCCTGCAAGATCGTATTGAATGAAGTACTGTTCCAGCATCACCTCTTCCAATACCTTTGAAAGCGCATAGCACCCTGGGTACGCGCTGTGCCTTTGCTGCTCGGTAACTGGAATCGGATGCGGGTAAAAGAAGTGGCCCAGCGCCGCATCGCCCCCGATGAGCATGAACTGACGGAATGCGGTGCTCCGGCGGCATTCTTCCAGAAGCCAGAACAGGCCTTTCACTGTTACGTCAATGACATTCGTTTCGCTCTCCTTGCAGGTGGCGCAATGGACCACGTGGGTGATCCCGCTCATTGCGGTTCTCACCACATCGCGGTCCTCGATGCTTCCCGTCACAATTTCGACTCGCGGGTCTGCTTCAGGCCGGCGATTGTGACAGAGTGCGCGAATCGTAACTTCGCTGCGCTCATCCCCATTCAGGATGCGGTGAATAAAGTGCGTACCCACTTTGCCGGTTGCGCCGGTCACAAGAATGTTTTTCATGCGCTCGTCTGCTCCGGCAGGGCTGTATCAGCCATCGGTTTCGTAACCATATTCGTGAACCATCGCAAGTGCGAAATTCCAGGCAAGCGTGGAGGGTCCAACTTACTTCCCCAGATCCTTCCCCCACGCCTCCACTTCAATAAAGCTGCACCACTTCGCCGGATCCGCAGGAACGACCTTCGCGATGCGCAGCCAGGAAACACGCCGCTTCGTGAAAGAAAAATCCTGGAAGTCGGGAGAAGGTGATAACTCCAGCGGCACACTGCTGCCGTCGGAGAACTCGACCTCAGCACTCCTCCAATAACTGTCGTGCGGAAAATCGGCCCGCACCATCAGGCGAATCTTGTTCAATTCCACGGGCCTGCCGAAATCCAGCTTCCACCAGATATCCGTACGCAGTTGCGGTCCCCAGGACTGGAAAGGCCAAACGCCGTGATGGCCGTTCTGGACGCGCCCGTCAATTGCATTCCGCGCCTCGAAATCGTAAAGGCTACGAGAAACGCTGTTCGAACTCGCATGCGGAAAAAATTGGACCGCAGCGTCGTCGCTGCGCGCCAGATCGCAGGGGTTCACCGCCAGGTTCCGGTATCCGGAAATCTCCTGCTTGCTCAAAGCCCGAATTGAGATCCGGTGCGATTGCCCCGCAAAGCTCTCCGGCGCATACGCACTGCCTGTCTCCTTCTCCTCTTTGCCGTACGGAATCTCGTAGGACAAGTCGCCAGTTGAGGCGTGCGGCGCAAAGATCAGGCAATCGGAGATGCTGTTGTCCACGCGCACGGCCATCCGTTGGGGTCCGCCAAACAGGACGCGATCCCCCGGTTGATATACGCGGTCGAATGTCAGTTCTGCGTTTTTCGCCGTGCCAGCCTGGTTCACGGGTCCTGCCACGCGGGTTCCATGTGCATCCTGCACCTCGATGTGAATCGGCGATTTACCGTTTCCGCGCGACAACTCCTGGCCGATCGCCTGTTGTGCGAATCCAAGTAGCCAGAAGCCGACGAATACAATCGAACCCACCACTAACCGCACAAGAAAGCTTCCTCCCAGTGACATCCGCCACCTTCTGAAATTACACCCGATCCGAAACCGGTCCGAAATCCGACCGGGGCTCTGCCTTAATGCGGGCATCGCTAACATTAAATCAAAGACTCCAACGGCGGAAGCTGGAACTTAAGCGAGGCTTGCAATTGGCCTCCCCCCCAACGCCATGCGCCGCGGTGCCCTCGCGCCCCTGCGAAGTGATAGCCTTGGTGCGAATCTCAACGCTGCTTTGAAAGCGACGCTTTCGCCATGATGAAAAATCGACTCGCCTCCTGCTGCCTCCTCGCCGTCACCCTCGCCCCTGCCTTGGCCCAGCAACCCAAGTACCCCTTCAACGATCCCACGCTCCCCATGGAGAAGCGCATCGACAACCTTCTCTCGCTCATGACCACCGACGAGAAGGTCTCTGTCCTCGGCACCCAGACTGGCGTCCCTCGCCTCGGTGTTCCGAACATCGGCAGCTCCGAAGGCATCCACGGCCTGGTCCAGCGCGAGCCCCGCGGCAAGCGTCTCCCCATCACCACCACGCAGTTTCCCCAGCCGCCCGGCATGGGCGAAACATGGGACCCCGACCTCGTCCGCCAGGCCGCCGGCGTCGAAGGCTACGAAGCCCGTTACATCACCCAAACCCCCAAGTACGAGCGCCAGATCCTCATGCTCTGGGGTCCTCAGTCTGACCTCGCTCGCGACCCGCGCTGGGGCCGCAGCGAAGAGGTCTACGGCGAAGATCCTTTCTTCAACGGCACCATGGCCGTCGCGTTCATCCACGGTCTCCTGGGCGACGACCCCAAATACTGGCAATCCGCCTCGCTGCTCAAGCACTTCCTCGCCAATAGCAACGAGGACCACCGCAACATCTCCTCCTCCGACTTCGATCAGCGCCTCTTCTGGGAGTACTACTCCGTCCCCTTCCGCATGGGCTTCCAGGAGGGCGGCGCGCGCGCCGTCATGGCCTCCTACAACGCGTGGAACGGCACCACCATGGTCGTTAATCCAATCCTCAAGAGCATCGTCCGCGACAAATGGGGCGTTGATATCCTCTCCAGCGATGGCCAGGCCGTCCACCTGCTCGTTACTCCGCGAAAACTCTACCCCACTCAGGAGGCCGCCGTCGTCGCCTGCCTCAAGGCCGGCGTCAACCAATTCCTCGACCGCTACAAAGACGAGACCCTCGCTGCCCTCAAAGACGGCTCCATCACCGAGCCTGAGATTGACGCTCTCGTCCGCCTCAAATTCCGCACCACCATCAAGCTCGGCCTGCTCGACCCGCCCGACATGGTGCCGTATTCAAAGATTCACGGCTCATCAGACGCAACTGACACCACACCCGAGCCCTGGAATAGCGACCGCGACCGCTCCACCTCCCAGCGCATCGCCCTCGAGTCCGTAGTGCTCCTCAAGAACGAAGCCCCGACAAAGGGCTACCAACCTCCCAACTCGCCGCCCGCCAAGCCCGTCCTCCCGCTCGACAAGCCCATCCTGCCCCTCGACAAGACATCCATCAAGTCCATCGCCGTCATCGGCCCGCTCGCCGACTCCGTCCACTGGGACTGGTACGGCGGCACGCCTCCTTACAAAGTCACGCCTCTCGACGGCATCAAAGCCGCTGTCGGCCCCGGAGTTACGGTCAACTACGCAGCCGATCAAACCGGCCAGGCCGCCACCAAAGCGGCCAAAGCCTCCGATGTAGCCATCGTCATCATCGGCAACGATCCCACCTGCGGCCCCGACATGGGCCACGACTGGTACTCGAACGAAGAAGGCACCGGCATCACCTTGCCCTGCACCGTCCCCAGCGATGGCCGCGAGGCCCGCGACCGCGAAAGCATTGATCTCGCTCAGGAACAGCTCGTCAAACAGGTCTTCACCGTCAACCCGCGCACCGTCGTTGTCCTCGTCTCCAGCTTCCCCTTCGCCATCAACTGGTCCCAGGCCAACATCCCCGCCATCCTTCACATGGCCCACGCCTCGCAGGACGAAGGCACCGCGCTGGCCAAGGTCCTCTTCGGCGATGCAAACCCCGGAGGCCATCTCGTCGTCACCTGGCCCAAATCCATCGATCAGCTCCCGCCCATGATGGACTACAACATCCGCGACGGCCGCACCTACATGTACTTCAAGGGCGACCCTCTATACCCCTTCGGCTTCGGCCTCAGCTACACCACATTCAAGTACTCCAACCTCCGCACCAGCGCACCACAGATGGCCAAAGACGGTTCCACCACCGTCAGCGTCGACATAACCAACACCGGCGCCCGCGCCGGCGACGCCGTAGTCCAGCTCTACGTCAAGCACCTCGCCTCAAAGGTCTCTCGCCCCAACCAGGAGCTGAGAGGCTTCCAGCGCATCACCCTCCAGCCCGGCGAAACCAAAACCGTGGCCATCCCGCTCCAGGCCTCGTCCCTCGCCTTCTGGGACGAAAAGCTCTCCAACTTCCGCGTCGAATCCGAACCCATCAAACTCCTCGTCGGCAACTCCTCCGCCGACGAACAAGCATCAACCACTGTGCGCGTGCATTAGCGTAGCGCTATCAGCCAACCCAGCAGACACAAGCGCAGCTCCTCCTTGGAGGCCAGATCGATCTGATTCCAGCAATTGCTGCTGTGTTAGAGTCCCGCCAAACAGTTCTCGAGCACCGAGTTCGCTGAACACCGGTTGGAGTTCTTCTTTATGATTCGAAACGACAGGTCCCGCTTTGCATACCTGTGCGCATCCCTCGTAGGTGCCCTTGTTCTCGCCTCTTGCGGAGGGTCGGGAAACGCTGGATCTGGAAATGGTGGATCCGGTGGCGGAGGCTCCAATCCTCCTCCGAGCACAGCAAATGAATCGGCCTGGATGAACGGCTCTGACGGCGATTCTGCAACCAACAACTCCGACCCAAATTATGGAACGATAGGGATTGCGGCAGCGACAAATGTCCCCGGCGGTCGAAACTCCGCTGCAGGCTGGACCGACAAAAGCGGAAACCTCTGGCTCTTCGGGGGAGAAGGGCTTGATTCATATTCTTCACAGGTCCTTCTAAACAACCTCTGGGAATACAACGTTGCCAACGGTGAATGGACTTGGGAGGGCGGAACAAACCAGGTCATCAATAGCTTCGCGCCACCCTGCAATGGCTCCACAGACTGCGGCGTGGCAGGCGTATACGGGGTCTTCGGTACTTCGAGCGCGGCCAATGTTCCAGGCAGCCGATTTGGTTCGGTTGCCTGGACAGATTCTGCGGGGAACCTGTGGTTATTTGGAGGACGAGGCATCGACTCAGCCGGGACCTACGGGTACTTGAACGACCTTTGGGAGTTTCAAACAGGTACCCGGCAATGGGTTTGGGTCAGCGGGAATAATTCAGTGGGCACCAACACCGGCACCAATGGACAACTTGGGGCTTTTGGCACTCAGGGGACGGCGGCGTCGAGCAACGTTCCACCCGGTATTGTGGGCGCGACTGGTTGGATCGACTGAAACAACAATCTATGGTTCTTCGGTGGGCAGGGAATTGGAACAAATGGAGCTGGAACACAGGGAGATGGGGATTATCTTTTCGACAACCTTTGGAAATTCAGCCCTGCAGCAAGAGAATGGACATCGGTAAGCGGATCGGGTGGTCAACCAGCCGCAGGCCTAGGGTGGCCCGCAGGCATATACGGCACCTTGGGAGTCCCCGCTGCAAACAACATTCCGGGTGGCCGATCTGGATCTACCGGCTGGGTTGACGCCGGGGGCAAGTTCTGGCTATTTGGCGGCAATAGCTTTGGACCTGTCGGGCCTACCGGTTGGGTTGGATCAAATGTCCTAAACGACCTTTGGCAATACGACCCGTCGACCAACCAGTGGACCTGGATGGCCGGTGATGCCGGGGGAGTTTATGTAACTCCGTTCGGGATGAACCCAGGGGAAGCCCAATACGGCACACTTGGCGTTCCTGCTGCTGGGAATACGCCAGGAGGCCGTGAGGGGGCCGCCGGCTGGAGCGATAACGCGGGTAACTTCTGGCTCTTTGGGGGTGCTGGCGTAGACGCCGATGGCAATGGCGCCGACTTGAATGATTTTTGGCGATTCAACCTGGCGACTAAGCAATGGACTTGGATCGGTGGAACCAGCGTTGTTGACTACGCCACCGATGGAGGCTTCTACGGAAGCTATGGGATTAAGGGAACGCCCTCGCCAACCAACATCCCCGGAAATCCAGACTCCTCAACTACGTGGGTGGATAATGACGGTAATTTCTGGCTGTTCGCCGGCGGGGGTTTTGTAGGCAATGTCATCGGCGGTTGTTGCATTCTCAACGACCTCTGGCGATACGAACCTTAACCCATCAGAATTAGCCCCGAGTCTGTCATTGCTCCACGCGGGGTGCCCCAGTTCTCGTTTCTGAAACCTGGGAGCCCAAAAGGCCACTCGATTCATCTTGTTGTCGCGCAGATGCTCCATGCCCCATCCATTTCGCGCTTTTCGATGAAAAAATGCGAAATGGGTGGGAGGCCGTCGAATATCACCTGCCTGCGCCCACCCTAACCGGACCCTCTCGCCCAATCCCACACATCGCTTTCCCCGTGACATCCCGCCCTTCTTCTGGCATAGTTCCTTCCATCTGTTTCTCCCATCCCCACGTATCCATCTCACGGAGGTTCCCCATGAAGAAGCTCCTTCCCCCGGTTCTCTTCCTCATCACGATCGCTGTTCTCGCCGTCATCGCCTACCAGAGCCGCACCGTCCATCAGCAGGCAGCTGTGGTCACTCAGACGACCATCCAGCAACAGCAGACCGCGATCCAATCGGCCAAGACCCAGCTTGAAGAAGTCCAGAAGATCCGCTCCGTACCCGAAACCCCCGCCGCCGTCACGCCAATCAAGCCCAGCATCAAAATGGTCGCGCCCGTCGCCACCGTGCCCGAAAAAACCGCCGAGATCACCAAGCGAATCGAAGCCGCTCACACAGCCCTTGCCCAGCCGGCAACCACCACCGCAGCCCCCGCTCCACAATCCTCCGCCGTCGACGCCCAGACCATCGACCTCTACATGCCGATCGTCATCACCGCCGTCGTTGGTCTCGCCGCCCTCTACATCATCCTCTCCAAGAAATTCGAAGCGGACTCCCTCAAATGGGCCTACGGCATCCTCGGCACCATTGTCGGCTTCTGGCTCAAATCGCAATAGCCCGCAGTCGGCTCTCCAGTGTTAGCCTTTCTGCAATCGCAAGCCAACCATGAGTGACGAACCTGAAAAGCCGCTGACCCTCGGCCTCGCCCACGACCGCTTCCTCGACGCCATCAACAACTCGCCCGACGACGAGCCCATCGACCCCGAGGACGCCGCAGAAGACCTCGCCCTCCAGCAGGAGGAGATTGCCGCGGCCCAGAAGCATGCCGACGAAAATCGCGCCCTCGGCCTCACCGACGACGAGCGCGAAGACCTCTGGGCCAGCTTTCGCGACCATCAATGGATCATCAACGTCTGCAACACCGTCCTGGCCGCCATTCTCATCTGCCCCTTTCACGCCGCGCTCGTTGCCATGAGTCAACGTCTCGCCGGCCCCGCCAATTCGTCAACGATTCAGCTCTTTCCCGACCCCATCATCTGGTGGATCTGGCCCTTTTTCGCGGGCATCTGCTTCGCATGGGAGGGCACAATCCTCCTTTGGGCCGCATTCGGAAACGCCCGGATGGCCAGACTCTACCGCATCTGGGCTCAGAAGCTCACGTTCAACTACAAGGGCTCTGAGTTCAATGCCATGGGCTTCAACCGCTGGTTCATGCTGCTTTGCGTACTTCCCGGTGGCGTAGCCACGGCGCTGGCACTCAATATGCACGCAACCGTCGGACCCACGTCCATTACCGAATGCGGCTACGCCGCCAAAACCTGCGCCGTCTACCCCTATTCTGGCGTGATCCGAATTACCCGCGTTGCCGCGCACGAATCATCCAATGGCGGAACTCCTCTGCGCCTCGTTCTGGATTTCAAAGACGGCCGCCGTTGGATCTCAAACAGTTGGGGCGATGAAAACGACGACATCGATCCCGTTCTCGAGAAGTTCCTGATCAGCCGAGTCGGCCTGCCCGTCAACGAAGCGGATCGCATTGAGAACCTCCAACCGCTTGAGTCGCCCAGGGCCAATCAATAAAGCAGCCGCAGGGTTCAGGCCTGCCTATCTTCCAAATCGAACCGCCGGTACAATAGAACTGTGACCAAATCCCCCACTCCCACGGCCCCTTCCGTGGGCTTTATTTCGTTAGGCTGCCCCAAAAACCTCGTCG
>CAYWSR010000195.1:0-8396 GCA_964460385.1 uncultured Occallatibacter sp.
CCCCCGCGCCACAGCCAGGGTGAGGGCCTTCATTTCTTCGTAGCTGGCAATACCAACCTTCAGTGTGCTCATTTGTGTCCCCCTCCCTGTTTCAGCACTGCGTCGACCTCGGTCCAAGAGTCCGCGAGCAGCGTTGCGGCGTCGGTGTAGTCGTAGGGCCTCACAACCCTGATGCGATGGCGATGGTCCTGAGGATCGCCGCGCTTCTGCTTCCCAACCGGATGGGCGTTGTCGAAACCGACCAACCGTCCGCCGTTTTGACCATGAAGCGTCAGCGAGTAGTCCAGACCGTGAGGCTTCTCTGGAGTGACCGGGACGCGTGTCACTACGAAGCGAACCCAACGGCCGCCCTCCGGGTCAACAACGAACGTGAGGCCATCCAGATCGAGCAAGGCGTCGAGGGCAGGGTCGTGCTTCTGCATTGCGATTGCTAGGTTATCATAAAGAGATAACCATTGCAACGATTCCTCCGACCATACCTAACCCCCGATTTGATGCGTCTTTCGACTAGCGCTAAACTTAAGGCAGGAGGAGACCGCCATGACATAGGTACGCAACCGCGACCTGGAGTATGTCATGAGCCGTTCCTTCCGCCGCCCTTATGCGGCGATCACTGGCACAGCGAGCGCGAAGAGCGACAAGCAGCTGGCCCACCGCGGCGTCCGCCGCAAGCAGAACCTCACTATCAAGACGTGTCTCGATTTTGAGGACCTCCATCTTCCGCATGCCCTTGAATGCCCCTGGAACGATATCTGGTGCTGGGGCCGCGATGGCGCACAGCGCTACCTCGGTTCAATGCGCGAAGCAGAAGACGATTCCAGCCTGAAGTACTACCTGAAGATGTTGCGCAAGTAGGCAGCTGGCTGACGCCCAGAAGCAACGAAGGCCGCCATCTGTATCAACGGCGGGCGGCCCTCATGGTTGCTTTCGGTCAACGATTACGCCTGAGGCGACGGATTCGATCCGCCCCGCGCGCCGCCACGATGCTCGTGCTCGTGCATGGCTTCGAACTTCTGCTTCTGCGCGTCGGTCAGGACAGCTTCGATCTTGCCCCGCGTAGCGTCCTGAATCGCCTTCATTTTTGTGTGGCGATCTGCCTCGGCCAGTGACTGGTCCGCAAAGATCTGCTGCCGCTGAAGATCGCGCGCCGTCAGAATGGGTTTGATTTGCGTCTGCTGATCGGTGGTCAGGTCCAGCGCCTCGGTCAGGTGCTTGAGCTGTCCCTCGGCATCCATACGGCCCCGGCCATGATCTCCCTGGCCCGGTTGTGCACCATTTGCCTGTGAAAGTGCAGCGCTCGCAGCTATGCCCAAAGTAAGCATGCCGCCCAACAACACGACTCCAATTTTCCTGTTCATCGATTCTCCTCGCTCGTCCTCTGAAAGCGCCGTCCTGTAAGTGCAGACTGACCGCTTCAGCCACTTAGACGGGAGACCATTCGTCGCGATGACAGAATCAACTAATTTATTAATTCTTCTTTCAGGCACACTTGAGGCTGGCGGGACTGGGGCGGCACTAAAGCGCGCGGCTGGGTAGCCCTTCTGCGCTAAATGCCAGGGGACGATTCCTTTTGTTACTGTTGACCCATGCCCGAACTCGTAAACCCGACGGAAGCTGACCCGGCCAACCCTGAATCGCTCGACATGGAATCCCTCGCCGCAGACGTAGTCGCGCTGGCGATGAAGGCCGGAGCGAGCGACGCCGAGGCTGTCGTACGCGAAGGCGACGAGTTCAGCGTGAACGTGCGCATGGGCCAGGTGGAGACGCTGAAAGAGTCAGGATCGAGGGCGCTGGGGCTGCGAGTCTTTCGCGGCAACCGATCTGGATCTGCTTCTACGAGCGACTTTACGCCGGAGGGCATTCGTCAACTTGTGGAAGGAGCCGTAGCGCTGGCCGGGGTCACGGAAGAAGATCCCTTTGCAGGCCTGGCGGAGACCGCGGCGTTTGGCTCTGCCAGCGGGGACCTGCACCTGAGCTATGACGATGTCTACTCGCTGAGCGGGCCGGAGCGGATTGAGTGGGCGCGGCGGGCCGAGGCAGCCGCATTGGCCGCCGACAAGCGCATCACGAATTCCGACGGCGGCAGCTTTGACGCGGCGACGGGCCGAAAGGTTCTGGCCAATTCGCGGGGATTCGTTGGGGGCTATCGGACCAGCTACGCGGGCGTTTCAGCCGCTCCGCTGGCGACGGACGAAGACGGGAAGATGCAGCGCGATGGATGGTGGTCGTCGGCGCGAAGCTTTGCGCACCTCGACACGCCAGAAGCGGTTGGGAAAGAAGCGGCGCGGCGGGCTCTGCGGCGGCTGGGCGCGCGGCGCGTGAAGACGCAGCAGGCGCCGATCGTCTTTGCGCCGGAGGTAGCCCGGTCGCTGATTGGATCAATTTTCGAGGCTGCTTCAGGCGACTCGATCTGGCGGCATGCATCGTTTCTGGCGGGCAAGTTGGGCGAGCCGATTGCGAGCTCTTCGCTGACACTGATCGACGACAACCTGATGCTGCTGCCGACGGGCGCTGGAGGATTCGGGACCTCGCCGTTTGATGGCGAAGGGCTGCCATCGCGGCGGACTGTCGTGGTGAAGGATGGCGTGCTCGAGAGCTACCTGCTGAATACCTACAGCGCGCGGAAGCTGGGTATGAAGTCGACGCACAACGCTTCGCGGGGTTTGGCGGGGACGCCAGGCATCGGCTGCGGAAACCTCTTCCTCGAGCCGGGAAAGCAAACGCCTGAGGAGATCATCGCCGAAGTTAGCGCCGGGCTCTACGTGGCCAGCCTAATGGGCTTTGGGGTGAATGTGGTGACGGGCGACTACTCGCGTGGCGCGACCGGGCTGTGGATTGAGAAAGGCGAGTTGACCCACGCAGTGGAAGAGGTGACGATCGCCGGCAACCTGGCTGAAATGCTGAAGCACGTGACCGCGATCGGCAACGACCTGGTGTTTCGCGGGTCTGTCGCGAGCCCTACGCTTCGGATCGACGGCATGACCATCGCTGGAGCCTGAGAGCGGTTGCAGGGTAGGTCTAGCCCGTTTGCCTTTTTTAAGGTCGCCGCTTCTTGAGGTCGCGTCGACTCGATGACAATGCCTACTAGGTGCAGCAGCCCTGGAACCGCTTTGAACGGAGACGCGCCGTGCCCAACCTGCCGCACACTCTCCCGTTTGATCCCGCAGATGCAAAGGCTGCGCTCGGCCAGCTTCCCACCTCCGCGGCCGTTTTTGCTCTCTACGGCGCAGACGCGCATGCGGAGCCCTACATCGGCCGGACGCCGAACCTGCGCGGACGGCTGGAGCGGCTGCTGCAGCCCTCCGCGAAGCATCCGCGAAGGCTGCAACTGGCAGGCCGGGTGCGGCGAATTGCGTGGCGGCTCACGGGGTCGGATTTCGAGTCGCTGCTGGCGCAGTTCGCGCTGCTGGAAGAGATTTACGGCGAGAAAGCGCTGCAGCGGATGCACCTGGGAGCGCCGGCGTTTGTGCGCTTTTTGGGCAGCAATCGCTATCCGCGCATCACGGTGACCAACCGGCCCAGCCAGCGCGAAGCCGATTGGTCCTATGGGCCGTTCCCTTCCCGCGCCGCCGCGGAGCGCTATGCCGACGAGGCGCTGAAGCTGTTTTTGCTGCGCAGGTGCGTGGAGGAGCTGGATCCGAATCCGGCTCATCCGGGGTGCGTCTACTCCGAGATGAAGATGTGCCTTGCGCCCTGCTACCAGGGCTGCACCGACGAGCGGTACGGCGAGGAGTCGGCGGGGGTGGAGCGGTTCTTGGCCACGCGCGGCGAGAGCCGGCTGGTAACGCTGCGGACGCAACGGGATGAGGCTTCGACAAATCTTGAATTCGAAACTGCGGCGGCAATCCACACTCAGGTCCAGCGCGTTGAGGCGGTGCGCGGGCTGGCCGCGGAGCTGGTGCGTCCGCTGAGTCAGTTGCGGGCGTTGATTCTGCAGGCGTCCCAAGAGCCCGACGAGGTCGCGGTGTTTGCCTTTGAGGGCGGCAGGCTGCGCGGACCTGTGGGCTTCTCGACCCTGGGGATGCGGATTCAGAATGAGCAGTCAGGTTCGAGCTCGCTTCACGCGCAACCGTTGGCGATTGAGCCGGTGCCGGAAAAACAGGGTTCAGGGTCGAGGGTTCAGGGTTCAGACCGTCACGGTGAAGCCCAAGACGTGCACGGGCGAGAGAGCTCCGCTCAGGACGAGGGAATAGGGAACAGGGAGCAGGGAGTAGAGAGCGCTGAGAGCTTGCCGGTTGAGGCGCAAGCCGTCGCCCACAAATCCTCTGCGGAAGCGCGGCAGAAACTCGCTTGGGGAGTCTTGGAGACGCGGCTTGAAGAGGTTCTTGACAAGCTCGCGGAGAACGCGGCACCGCCCTCGGCGACGGAGCGGCAAGGTCACCTGGCACTGCTGAAGCGCTGGTACTACCGGCCGGAGGTGCGGCGGACGGGCGAAGTCTTCTTTTCCGGCGAGGACGGCTCGTGGCCCGCGCGGATCATCCTGCGCGGGATCGGGCGCGTGGCGGCAAAATCGCTGGCCTCATCGCTGGCGACAACTCTGGCGTTTGGGCCCGAACAGGCGCAGAATTCTCAGTAGCAAGCCATGACACGACAGAACCGGATACGCGCAATCCTGGCCGAGGAACGCTGCACGCAGGGCCCGGGGCGGGCCTTTGATGCGGCGGTGATGGTGCTGGAGGAGCCGCGCCTTGGCCGACAGCTGATCGAGTGCCTGTGGGACGAAGATGGGGGCGTGGCCGCGCGGGCGGCGGACGCACTGGAGACGGTGGCGGGCGAGCACCCACGGATGTCTCAGCCGTGGAAGGAGGCGCTGCTGGGCCTGCTGGTGGAGTCACGGGCCATCAAGCTGCGCTGGCACCTGACGCTGATCGTGACGCAGCTGAAGCTGACGCGGCCGGAGTGCCGGCGCGTGGCCGATGTGCTCGCGGGCTGGCTCGACGACCGAAGCTCGATTGTGAAGACCTGCGCGATGCAGGGGCTGGCCGAGCTAACACTTCAGGACAAGTCGATGAAAGACGAGGTGCTTGAGTTGCTCCGAGAGCTGACGCGGTCCGGGACGCCAGCCATGCGCGCGCGCGGGCGTCACTTGGTCAAGGCGATGGAACTGGGCTGCGACCTGACGTGGAAGCGCATCCGAATAGAGGCCAGGCAGGCTGCCCGGATGGTGCGCTGAGCGGACAGAGGTTGCCAAGGCAGTGCTGGTCGAGCATTTGCCTTCGGTCTTCGAGCGAATTCAGTCCATCTGGCCGGCCGAGTGGCTTTGAGAATCGTAGCCTTGGACGGCGCGCGCGGGAGTCGCCTAGAATTGGGTGGGTTTTTCTGGGCTTGAGTCTTGGGCCGTATGGAAAACGCTTACACCAAAATGACGAAGGTGAGGCATCGGCACATGAGCGGAAAGGTCTTAAGGATGCGCGAGATTGCCGTGGCGGCATTGGCAATTCTGCTCGGCGGCGCGGTGTGCGCCCAGAGTGGTCCGTTTGTCTTCGAGCGCGATGGGCGGGTCATCTCGCTGGTGCCCTACGCCCCGAACATCCTGCGGGTGACCATAAGCCGCGACAGAGCCGCGGCAATGGGCGGCCCGGGGTATGGGATTGTTGCCGAGCCCAGCGCAGAGGGCTGGACACGCGAAAAAGATGGCGCCGGGAACGACGTGTATCGCTCGGCGCGGGTGGTGGTGCGCCTGGCGCCGGGCAGCCAGCAGCAAAAGATGCCGCTGGATGCGTTGAACATCCAGTTGCGCGAGATCTACTTTGGGGCCGGAAACGGGGGCCCGGGGCCGCGCGAGGATGGGATCGAGGTGACGACGCCGGCCGGCAAGTCGCTGGTCGATATGCGCTCGTGGTCAATGTATCGAACCGGAACCGAGCCGGCTGGCGCTGCGCAGACTGGCGCGAATGGGCCGGGCGCAGAGATTCCGACTTACAAGGTTAGCTCCGTCTTCGGTTCCGGCGCAGACGAGCATTACTACGGGCTGGGACAGCAACAGCAGGGATGGATGGACCTGCGCGATCACCAGATCAAATGCTGGCACGACTACGGAGCACCGGGGGGCGAGGCGGTCTGCGTGCCGTTCATGGTGTCGAGCCGGGGCTATGGCCTGCTGTGGGACAACCCCTCGAAGACGACGATCGACCTGGGATTCAACGGGCGCAATGTGTGGTCGTCGGAGATCGGTGACCGGGTCTCGTACTTTGTGATCGCGGGAGAGACCAGCGACGAGATTTACGCGGGATACCGCCTGCTGACCGGTGTGACCCACATGCTGCCGCGGGGAGTCTATGGGTACATCCAAAGCAAGGCGATCTATCCGACGCAGGAGCAGGCGCTGGACATCGCCAAGGGCTATCGCGACAGGAAACTGCCTCTCGACGGGCTAGTTGTGGATTTTCTGAATATGACGAAACAGGGCGAGATGGATCTCGACCCCACGCGCTGGCCAGATCCGGCGGCGATGAACAAGCAGTTGCATGAGATGGGGATCAAGACCGTGCTGAGCGTGTGGCCGCACTATGCCCCGGGGACGCAGTTCTACGACATGCTGAAAGACAAGGGCTGGTTCATCTCAACGCGCGACGGGAACCCGGACATGGGCTGGGGCCACACAGTGATCGGCCCGAATCTGGATACCACGAACCCTGAGGCGGGCCGGTGGTTCTGGGAGAAGATTCGCGACCGCTATGTGAAGCCGGATGGATTCGATTACATTTGGCTCGATGAAACAGAGCCGGACTATGAGCCGCTGCACGACATGTTTTTTGTCGGGTCGGGGTTGCGCTTCTACAACGTCTATCCGCTGTTTCACACCGCCTCTGTGTATGAAGGGTTCCGGCGCGATTTTGGCGACAGCCGCAGGGTGATGATTCTGGCGCGCGCGGCCTATACGGGGGCGCAGCGCAACGGCACGGTGTTCTGGTCGAGCGACATCTTCGCCACCTGGGACATGCTCAAGCGGTCGATCCCGGCGGGACTGAACTTTGCTGCAACGGGATTGCCCTATTGGGACACTGACATTGCAGGCTTCTTCGCGCCGTCGCTCCCAGCGGACTATCACGCAGCGCATAAGCCGCTGATCGATGGATCCGATGCATTGGACAACATCGCCAACTACGAGGACTATCCCGAGCTGTTTGTGCGGTGGTTTGAGTGGGGCGCATTTCAGCCGGTGATGCGCGCGCACGGCGAGAGGAAACACAACGAGGTCTGGGCGTACGGCAAGCAGGCGGAGCCGATCCTGGCGAAATATCTGCGGCTGCGCTACACGCTGCTGCCGTATACGTATTCGGCGGCCTACAAGAGCTATCAGACGGGCGCGCCTTACATGCGAGCGCTATTCATGGACTTCCCCAATGACCCGAAGGCGGCGAACATTCCAGACGAGTACATGTATGGACCGGCCTTCCTGGTGGCTCCGGTGACGGAACAGGGCGCGACCAATCGAACAGTCTACCTGCCGGCGGGCTGCGACTGGTACAACTACTGGACCAACGAGCGGCTGCACGGAGGACAGACGATTGAGGCGGACGCTCCCATCGATACGCTGCCCTTGTTTGTGCGGGCGGGAAGCATTGTGCCGCTCGGCTCAGAAGTATTGAGCGCGGACGAGCCGCAGTCAATCGCGTCGGTCCGCGTCTATCCGGGAGCCGATGGCAGCTTCACGCTCTTCCAGGACGACGGCACGACCTACGGCTATGAAAAGGGCGCGGGCGCGGTGACGAAGTTCTTCTGGGACGATGCATCGCACCATTTGGTGCACATAGGGCCGGGGACCGGCGCGGATGCGGCTGTGGTGACGGTGGTGGGAAAGTAAGCGGCATCCGAGGAAAACGAAAGCCGCAAGGCTTGCGTGCAGTCCGGAATAGAAAGACGGCGGGGCTGGCTTGGCTGCCAGAAGACTCCTTGGGGAAGCCTTCCGGCTGATACACTGGGCCCATCGGGAACAAACCCGGTCCCCCTCTTTGGAAAACCTATGGTTGAGCTGTTGCCATCGATTTTGTCCGCGGATTTTGCCCACCTGGCCGACCAGGTGGCGGCGGCCGAACGCGGCGGCGGCACGACGATCCATGTGGACGTGATGGACGGGCATTTTGTGCCCAACATGACGCTGGGACCGCCGGTGGTCAAGAGCCTGCGCAAGGTCACAAAGCTCCCGCTGGATTGTCACCTGATGATCGACAACCCCAATGACTACATCGCGGACTTCGCCGCGGCCGGGGCCAACTGGGTGAGCGTGCACTACGAGGCTTGTCCTCACCTGCATCGGACCCTGCAGCTGATCCTTCACCACGGCATGAAGCCGGGCGTCGTGCTCAACCCGGCCACGCGGGTGGAGTTGATCACCGAGATTCTGCCCATGGTGCACCATGTGCTGATCATGAGCGTGAATCCGGGCTTTGGCG
>CAYWSR010000196.1:0-8371 GCA_964460385.1 uncultured Occallatibacter sp.
CTAAAAAAACTGCCCTTCAGTTTGCGTAGAATTACCCACCTCCGGCGCACAATGAAAATATCCAAATCACCGAGCTTCTCCGATCTCCGATCTCCGACCTCTGGAGCCTTGCACCATGCGAAACGTATGGAACATCATCGCCGCCGCCCGCGCCGCTCGCGCTGCGGCCGCAGCGCAAACGACTGTACTGCTAACTCCTGCTCCTTCAATCACTTCCGCCAAATCTCAAATTACTGCGCGAATTATTGCGCATCCCAATCCTGCCCCTAACTCTTTTCACATCAGCCAGATAGGTCCCTCCAATCCGCTCTTTTCCCAAAAACGCAAACCCTCCTGTAAAACTGTAAAACCCACTCAAACCACTTGCTTTCAACCGCTTGCGGCGTTACAGTCCGCCCTTTTACATTTCTTGTATTTCAGTACTCCACTCATTACAAAGACCTTACGTGCTTCAACTTCCGTCATTCTTCATGAATAAGCACCGTTCATTCGCTGGATACCGCCGCGCCAACCGCTCTTGAGCTGGCGGTCGTGCTCCCTGGGCGGCGCTCCACCACGGCTTGCCAGACCGCCCCCGCGACGGCCCCTCCGCATTCGAATTAGAATGCTCCTTCGCGTTCAATGCCGACGCGTTCGCTCAAGGAGCCGTCATGACGTTTGTCTCCGCACCAATCATCCGCACGTCGTTCGCATTCCTCCTCGCGTTCGCCACAGTCCCCATCCTCCTCGCCCAGCAGACTCCTTCTTCCCCCCGCTGGACCGAGGCTCAGGCCAACGCCTGGTACGCACAGCAGCCCTGGCCCGTTGGCGCAGACTTTCTCCCCTCCACCGCCATCAACGAGCTCGAAATGTTTCAAGCCGACACCTTCGATCCCGTCACCATCGATCGCGAACTCGGCTGGGCTGAAGCGATCGGTATGAACACCATGCGCGTCTTCCTGCACAACCTGCTCTGGGAACAGGACCCCAAAGGCTTCACCGAGCGCATCGACCAGTTCCTGGCCATCTGCGCCCGCCATCACATCCGCCCTGTCTTCGTGCTCTTCGACTCCTGCTGGGATCCGCACCCCAGGCTCGGTAAGCAGCACGCGCCCGTCCCCGGCGTCCACAACTCCGGTTGGGTCCAGGCCCCGGGCACTGAAGTCCTCAACGACCCCGCGCAATATCCCCGTCTCGAGAGCTACACCCGCGGCGTCATCGGGGCCTTCGCCAACGATCCCCGCATCCTCGCATGGGATCTCTGGAATGAGCCCGACAACGGCAACGACTCTTCCTACGCCAACGGCGACCCGCACAACAAGAACACGATCATTCTTGGGCTTATGCCGCAGGTCTTTGACTGGGCTCGCCTCGCCCATCCCACCCAGCCGCTCACCAGCGGCGTCTGGCACGGCGACTGGTCAACCCTCGCCGCAATGACTCCCGTCGGGCGCGTCCAGATCGAACAATCCGATATCATCAGCTTCCACAACTACGCATGGCCCGAAGACTTCGAAGCCCACGTCAAGATGCTCCAGCAGTACCACCGCCCGCTCATCTGCACCGAGTACATGGCCCGCAACATCGGCAGCACCTTCGACGCCATCCTGCCGCTCGCCCGCCAGTACCACGTCGGCGCCATCAACTGGGGTCTCGTCGCCGGCAAGAGCCAGACCTGGATTCCCTGGGACTCCTGGCAGCACCCCTACGTCAAGGAACAGCCAATGCTCTGGCAGCACGATGTCTTCCACCCCGACGGAACGCCCTACCGACAGCGCGAAATCGAGATCATCCGCAACCTGACAAGCGAAAATTGAACACTACCGCGGTGTCATCGACTCCCTGATTCCGACCTGCCATTCCTCCAGCATCCTGCCTCCGATGGCGGCGAACGCCGGGTGTTCCTTGCTGTATTCCGTCACGTCTTTTGCTGTCTCGTTCAGGGCGTCGGCGATCCGCTCAAAGATCTTCGTAAATGTCCGCTTCGAGCCCAGCCCGCGCAACTCCCCGAACTGCACCAGCTTCTTTGCCGTCGGCCACTCCGTCGACCCGGCCATCGTCAACGCCATCCTGTCCTGCGTCAGGTAAACGGTTGTCGTCACCAGGTCGTAGACCGGCGCAAGGTGCGCATCGCCCAATACCTCGTCGTAAACAATGCCGAAGTTCTTCAGGTGCGCATCCCCGTTGCGGATTGCGGCATTCAGCGCGATCAAGGTAAACAGCTGCAGGCTTTCGTTCAGCATCGCATCCGATCGAGCAAACTGTTGGAACCTCTTCATCACCGCAGTCTCGTAGCTACCCCGGTACTTCTCCTCTGTCCGCCGCGCGTTGAGGACGCAGAAGTCCTCAAACCCGCGATACCGGCCGTCCAGTCGCAGATCGAAGCGTTCCATCACCAGCGCGCTTCCATCCTCAGCCAGCCGGTGCGGAGGAACCGTCAATCCGCAGCGCTCCGCCGCCTTCAGGCAAAAAAACTCGTTCGCGGCCAGCTCCGGAAATTCTGCCGGATCCCAGAACTTCACAATGTGTGTAGCCCCGCGGAACGAAGGCGACAAATCCCGCTTGCTCTCCAACCCTCCCGAAAGCTTGCCCTCGTCCCGAACCAGAAACTTGGGCTGTACCCCGCTGATCCCTGAGTGCGCCGCGAACTTCTCCAGCAGATAGCGGTAGAGCTCTCCGCCACGCCGGCTCTCTACAATCTCGTCCACCGACTGAAATGGAACCCCCTCGTCGAGCGCTGCGTCCATCGCGGTGTAGCGCACTCGGCCCAGCTGCGAGCGGCCCACAATCGTGAGCAGGTCATAGTCGTCGAACGTCCCTGTCGCTTTGGCAAAGGCGAGCCTCAGACGCTCGCGCAGCGCGCCCTCCGGAAGGTTCATCTCAAAGATCGGCGCCACGCCGTAGGGAGTATCCCACGACGCCAGGCGTACAGGCATCGTCACAGAGACAGCCCGCTCCATGGCTGTCGTCGACTCGTAGGCAAAAGTCGTGCCGCGCGAACGCGTTTCATCTCTGTCAGATCGGGCCCGGTCGAGCGCACCGGACGGAAACTCATCAGTCCAGATGCGAAGCATCGTCGGCGTCCTCTCTCAGCAGGTCATCCAGCGTGGGTCTCTCCGGCTTGACCGGGCCGAGGCGTAGCTCCAGCCCCACCGCCGAAAGAATCCTCTTGAGCTTGGAGTAGCCAATCTCGGTGGCCCGCCCGTTCTCCAGAGCCTCCACAGTCGCGCGGCTCACCCCGGCTCTCTCGGCCAGCTCCCCCTGGCCGAGCTGATGGAGCTTCCGTGAGGCGGAGATCTCTCTTCCGATTTCGGCGAGTTCCATATGCCTAATATATTAGGCATATCATCGATTATTTGTCAATACGCCTGATATATTAGTCATTTCCCTATGCAAAACGTCGAGAAAATCAAGTTCAGCACATCATCGGCCGTCGTCTGCCCGGTGAGCGAGTCGAGCGCCCACAGCCCGCGATAGAGATCGATCAAAATCATCTCGTGCGGAATCCCCTCGGCACTCGCCTGAGCACCCGCGTCCAGCGCCTCCAGGGCCGTCATCACAGCCTGGTGGTGCCGCAGGCTGGTCAGCATCCCCGGCTCCGCCGCGGCGCCGCCCGTCGACAGAGCCAGAATCTTCTCCTTCAGCGCATCAATCCCCTCGCCCGTCAGCGCCGAAGTCCGCACCGCCTCGATCCCCTCCACCACGCCGGTCTTCCAGTCAATCTCCGCCAGGTCGCACTTGTTCACCGCAACCAGCGCCGGCCGCCCTTCGAGCGACTCAAGCAGCCCCTGCTCCTCGTCGTTCAACTTCTCCGTCGCGTCCACCACCACCACCACCAGCGCCGCATCCGCCAGCGCTTCGCGGCTCCGCGCAATCCCCAGTTGCTCGGCCTCTTCCACGCCCTCGCGCAGCCCTGCCGTGTCCACCAGCTCCAGCGGAATCCCGTCCAGTGCAATCCTCTCTGTCACCGTGTCGCGCGTCGTTCCCGGCGCCGCCGTCACAATCGCCCGCTC
Organism: uncultured Occallatibacter sp.; assembly: GCA_964460385.1. Lineage (GTDB taxonomy): Bacteria > Acidobacteriota > Terriglobia > Terriglobales > Acidobacteriaceae > Telmatobacter. The sequence continues at coordinate 3,993 of CAYWSR010000196.1, forward strand.
CCGCTCCGCCAGCCGGTTGAACAGCGAACTCTTTCCCACGTTTGGCCTGCCCACAATCGCCAGCGTCAGCCCGTCGTGGATCACCCGTCCCCGCCTGAAGCTCGCCTCCATTGCCGCCAGCGCCGGACGCAGCTCGCCAATTCTGCGCGCAATCTCCTCCGCAGGTGTCACCTCCACGTCGTCTTCGGCAAAGTCGATGCCGGCCTCGAGCAGCGCAATCAGCTCCACCAGCCCCTGCTTCACAGGCCCAACACGGCGGCTCAGCGACCCGCCCATCTGGCTTGCCGCCTGCCGCGCCTGGGTCAGCGTATGCGCCTCAATCAGGTCGCGCACCGCCTCGGCCTGCGTCAGGTCCAGCTTTCCGGCCAGAAACGCCCTCTCGGTAAACTCCCCCGGCTCCGCCAGTCGCGCTCCCAGCGCAATCGCCCGCCTCAGCAGCAGCTCCAGCACCACCGGCGACCCGTGCGCCGCAATCTCCACCACGTTCTCGCCCGTATACGAGTGCGGCCCCTTGAACCAGGTCACCACGGCCTCGTCAATCCGCTCGGACTGATTTCCTTTTAAGAATTCGGACCCCTCGTCCATCACATCTGCGAGTCGCGCCCGCCCATGCTCAAGCGCCTGCCTCAGCAGGACAAGCTCGCCTGCAATGCGCGCAGCCTCTGCCCCGCTGAGCCGCACAATCCCGATCCCGCCGCGTCCGGGCGGCGTCGAGATCGCAGTGATGGTGTCTTGTGGGGAAGTTTGATCGCTCATGGTCCTTCCCAGTGTAGAAGTACCGGCGAACCCCTCGCGATCCCATCCGATTCGAGCAGATCCCCAGACGCTTCACTTCTCGCTCATGCCGATTGATTCGCGTCAGGCTCCAGGACGCCAACCTCCCCGCTGCGCCACCACGCCACCACCGCAAATGGCGTCATCACCAGCAGAGACACCAGCACCGAAGCAATCAGAATGTCCCCCGTGATCCACACCTTCCCCGTAGCATCCGTGGCCGATGGCGGAAACAGCCCATTCCGGAAGACGAGCAGGTTTCCCATCGCGCAGATTCCATAGACAACGATCGGCGCACGCAAAAGCCCCGGCGGCATTGGCCTCGCCACCACCGTTTTGGCCCGCAAGTACAGCGCAAAAGCCTGATAGAAGAGATACGCCGTCAAATACCACCCGAAAAAGTTGCTGATCGGCACGCCAAAGTAGCTTCCACCATTGAGCCAAATCCATCCGTGGTCCAGGTTCGCCCAGATTGGATCCATCGACAGGTCCCAGGCGACCATGATCAAGCTGGCCAATAACGGAAGCGCCACCACGCGTGCCCCGGAGAGCAGCCTATTGCGATATCCGAGGATGAATAGCGCCAGCACCCACGAGCAATAGCCGATGCCCAGGTACGCCATCACCAGCAGCACCGGCAGATCGAAGATCTTCGGCCCCATCAGCCCGGTAAAAAAGTAATGGCCAAAGGGAAAGCCCGTGCGCAGGCTCAGGCTTTCGCAGATGGTTCCCGTTCCTGCGCAGAACACGGTGAACGCCACCATGCCGCGAATCCGGTAGACGATGCTTCCATGCACAAAGGCAAAAACCGCCGGCGGCGCCACCTGCAAAATCACAATAAGCAGCACAGGAACCGGACCCGGGAACTGTTGGCAAATGCGGCCCAGCACATAAACGCCAATCATCGCCCATAGCACAATCCCTTGCCATCTGCCCACGTTTTCACTCCTGGCCATCCACCCTCCCCGTATCGGTGAGTTTACCGAAAACGGCCCACGCGTCAACCCTCCCAGCCAGGTGCTATAAAGGTCGTTCCAAACCCGAGCGCGTTCTAGTCGCTCCGCAACATGAAGGGTAAGTCCATGAGAATCGACCGCAGTGCGTGCTATGTGCTTACTGTCCTTGTCCTAACTCTCTGCCTCAACAACGCCCACGCGCAGCAGCCCAAGCCGTCGTCGCCCGCAACACCATCGGCCGCGGCTCATCGCGCGCTCGACCTCACGCCCGTCAATCCAGAGTCGGTCGGCTTCTCCTCGGAGCGCCTGGAGAACCTCCACAAACTCATCCAGGATGAAATCGATCAGAAGCACCTCGTCGGCGCCGTCACCATCCTCGCTCGCCACGGCAAGATCGTCGAGTACCGTACCTACGGCCAGCGCGATCTCGCCACAGCCACGCCCATGACGCGCGACACCATCTTCCGCGACTATTCAATGACCAAACCCGTCACTGGTGTCGCCATGATGGTCCTCTACGAGCAGGGCAAGTGGCTCCCCAACGATCCCATCTCAAAGTACATTCCCGAGTTCGCCCACCTCAAAGTGCAAAAGGGCGTCGATGCCGACGGCAAGTCCATCCTCGTCGACCCCGATCACGCCCCCACCATGCGCGAACTTCTCACCCACACCGCAGGCTTCAGCTATGGCAGAGAAAAGTCGCCCGCCGACGCCATGTATAGCGACCTCAAGGTCATGCAATCGGCCAACCTCCAGGAGATGATCGACAAGCTGGCCACCATCCCGCTGCTCTACCAGCCCGGCAAAGGCTGGCTCTACTCCAACTCGATGGACATTCAGGGCTACATCGTCGAGAAGCTATCCGGCCAGTCCTTGCCGGACTTCGACCGCGAACACATCTATACGCCGCTGGGCATGCGCGATGCCGGCTTCTTTGTTCCCGCCGACAAGCGCAAGCGCTTCGCAACCAACTACTACAGTGACCCGCAGATGAACCTCAAGCCCGGCCCCACTGCCGACGGCATCCCCACCGACTATGCTACCCAGCCCACCATGGCCTCTGGCGGTGGCGGCATGGTCTCCACAGCCGAGGATTACTACCGCTTTGCCCAGATGCTCGCCAACAACGGAGAGTTGGCCGGCAAGCGCGTCCTCGCCCCATCAACCGTCAAGCTCATGACTTCGCCCCACGTAGCCGAGAGCTTGCTCACCGGCGAATTCGGCATCGGAATGTCCGTGATTCGGCCCGGCTTTTCCTGGGGCTACGATTGCGCAGTCATCTTCGACCCAGCCGCCGCCAACCTCTCCGATGGAAAAGGCACCTTCTTCTGGGACGGCGCCGCCGGTACATGGTTCTTTGTCGATCCCACCAACGACATCGTCTTCGTCTCCATGATTCAGCGCATGACCAGCCCCGACAATCACAGCCTCATGTACCGCAGCCACGCCGTCATCGACCAAGCCCTGGTCGATCCGGCGAAATAGAAAACCGGAGGACCTTTAGGTCGCGCGCCGTAAACGCACTGTGCCCCATCCTCCTGAGCGGAGTCGAAGGACCTGCTGTTCGGAATTCTTTGTCGAATGGGTGGGAAACCAGGAATGCAAATGGCCGAAGGCCTCCACCGCACCGCAGCAGCCTACCTCAGCAGGTCCAGCGCCATCGCCGTCATCGCCGCAACGCCCGTCTTGATCGCCGGCGCATACACAGGCGCAAACAGCGCTGAGTGCAGGCTTGGCAGTGGCACGCCAGTCTTCCGGCTCTCTGCCAGCTTCTCTGCGTCCGCCGCTCCCAGCCAGTACATCGCTCCTGGAATCTTCCCGTCCAGCGTAAACAGTCCCACGTCCTCGCTGCCCATCACTGCCGTGGCCTGCTCTACGCGCTCCTTGCCCAGCGCGGCAATCGCCGATGCTCTCATCCGTTCCGCAAGAGCCGCATCGTTCAACGTGGGTGGTGTGCTCTCCATGATCGTCACCGTCGGCATCCGGTCCGCCGGAATTCCATAACCCTCCGCCAGCCCATTCACCTCCCGCTTGATCGCCGACACAATCTGGTCCCGTACGTCCATCGAATAGGTCCTCAGCGTCAGCCCCATCGTCACTTCGTCGGGAATGATGTTGTTCTTTGTCCCCCCATGAATCATGCCCACCGTCAACACCGCCGGATCCTGCGCGTCAATCTGCCGGCTCACAATCGTCTGCGCCACCAGGATGAACTCCGCCGCCAGCACAATCGGATCCTTGCCCGCCTGCGGCCGCGATCCGTGCCCGCCAATACCGCGCACCGTCACCACGATGCTCGTCGCGCTCGCCAACAGCGGACCGCCCTTCACCGCGATCGTCCCCGCTGCCACGTCGTTCGAGTCGTGCTCCGAGAGCACAAAATCCGGCCGCCCAAACCGCTCATACAAGTGATCGGCAAGCATCGCTTTCGCGCCCCCAATCGTCTCCTCCGCGGGCTGCCCAATCACCATCACCGTTCCGTGCCAATCCGCCTTGCGCTCCGCCAGCTCTCGCGCCACCCCCAGCATCACCGTCATGTGCAGATCGTGCCCGCATGCATGCATCACGCTGATCGTCTGTCCTTGCGCGTTGGTCGTCTTCACATGGCTCGCGTAGTCCAACCCGGTCTTTTCCTCGACCGGCAGAGCG
>CAYWSR010000197.1:0-8365 GCA_964460385.1 uncultured Occallatibacter sp.
GGCGCTGGAGACAAAGGTGAGTGCCGCCGTCTGCGAGAGGGTGACCGCGGGCAGACCGATAGTGTAGGCCGCGGTTGCTACCGCGCTCTGCGTGTAGCCGCTGGCGGTTGCAATGGCCTCGATGGTCTCCGTCGATGAGACGGTGATAGCCGTGCCGCCGTAGACGCTTGAGCTGGTCGTTGGTGTGGTGCCGTTGAGGGTGTAGTAGATGATTGGATTCGGTGTTGTGTCGGAGATGGTCACCGATTGCGTCGAGCTGTAGTTTCCTCCCGGCACGCTGAATGTCGGCGTTGCGGCAGGCGTGGAGGCTACAGTAGCGACGGCAGGCTGGTATTCCCAAAGGTCGTTGAGCAAACCAATATGGCTTCCGTTGGCATCGACACCAATTCCACCAAAAAGCCAGAAGTGGCCGCTGCTGTCTGTCCAACTCGAAGTGGAATCGCGGCTTCCGGGAATGTTTTCTACTGCCGGTGATCCCAGCGTGCCGTAGATGCCGGCCTGTCCACAATTGTCGGAAAGACCAATCAAGCAGTCGGTGCCGACCAGGTTGTTTCCACCCATCCAGGTCCATTGCCTGGTGGATGGATTGAAGCTCCAAAGGTCGTCGAGTAAGCCGACCGCTCCGCCGACATCGATGCCGGTCCCACCAAAGAGCCAGAGATTGCCGCTGGTGTCGATCCAGCTTGGGGCCCCTGAGCGGCCTCCGGGTGTGTTTCCGGCGGCGGGCGAACCGGACGTGCCGTAGACGCCGGACTGGCCACAGGTCGGGTACTGAGCGGTGTATGCCAAGGCGCAATTGCTCCCTATGGAGCTGCTTCCACCCATCCATGTCCATTGATTCGTGGAAGGATTGAACTCCCAAAGGTCGTTGAAATCGTCATACTGCGGTGTCGCTGCGGGGATGGTCCCGCCAAACAGCCAGAAATGGCCATTGCTATCAGTCCATGTGGATGCACCCGCTCGGGAGCCGGGGATATTGGCGGCAGAAGCTGTTCCCAGGGTGCCGTAGACGCCGGGTTGGCCACCACCGACTCCGACTGAACTGCCCCCCATCCATGCCCATTGCCTGGTGGAAGTGTTGAACTTCCAAACATCGTTGAGGTAGCTGAGAGTGCCAGTTGAATCCTCTCCGTAGCCACCAAAGAGCCAGGGATTGCCGCTGCTGTCGATCCAGGCCCCGCCGCCAACATGGCCACCGGGGACGTTTCCTGCAGCCGCTGTTCCCAGCGTGCCGTACACTCCGGCTTGCCCGCAAAGCTGATGCGGAGCAGTTCCCACGCAATTGCTTCCCACCGTGCTGCTTCCGCCCATCCACGTCCACTGTTTGGTCGAAGGATTGAACTCCCAAAGGTCGTTGAGATAGCCAATCGCGTCGTTGGCGTCGAAGCCAAACCCACCAAAGAGCCAGAAATTGCCGCTGCTGTCTGTCCAGGTTGGCGCGCCATCGCGTGCTCCGGGTATGTTTCCGGCAGCAGGCGTTCCAAGAGTGCCGTACACGCCGGCTTGCCCACATTCAGAGGAGCAAGTTGGCACCGTCTTGCTCCCGCCGATCCAGGTCCATTGGTTCGTGACGGGGTTGAACTCCCAAAGGTCGTTAAGAATGCCAAGAGCCGTGCCGACGGAATCGTACCCAAAGCCACCAAAAAGCCAGAGATTGCCGTTCTTGTCCCTCCAGGTTGCGCCGTCGTCGCGGCCTCCGGGGATGTTTCCGGCAGCGGCCGTTCCCAACGTGCCATAAACTCCCGGCTGGCCATACTCAGTGTTGGGGATGGTGCTGCTTCCGCCCATCCATGCCCAATTACCAATAGCGCTCGCGACAGGTGGCGCGATGGTAAAGGTGGCAGATGCCACGGCGCTGTTGAAGTAGTTCGTTGCAGCCGCAATCGCTTGCACCGTTCCGGTGGAGGAGATTGTGATCGGAGTGCTGTACTGGGCAATGGTGGTCGACCCCGTCATTGTAGGGTTAGTTGTCGGCGTGGTTCCATCGGTGGTGTAGTAGATGATCGCGCCTGGCGTTGTGTCGGATATCGTCACCGTCTGCGCGGAGGAGTACGTGCCGGCCACCGGCGTAAAGGTTGGTGTTGCAGCTGCGGTCTCGACCGGAACTGTGATGGTGTAGACCGCAGTTGCCACGGCGCTGGGAGCGAAGCCGGGGGCCGTTACGAATGCTTCAATCGTCTCTGGCGGGCCGCCTAATTGCTCTGGCAGGGGGATTGCGCCGTTGTAGACCGGGGAATTGATCGTCGGCGTCGTTCCGTTGGTGGTGTAATAGATGATTGCGTTTGCATCAGCTTCGCTGATGGTGACTGTCTGCGCGCCGGAGTATGTTCCGCCCGGCAGGCTGAAGGTGGGTGTGGCGGCCGGCAACAGAACAATTGTCGCTCCGGCTGGATTCTGATACTTCCATACATCATTGAGGAAGCCGGAAGTGTCAGTGGAATCGAACCCCTGGCCCTCAATCAGCCAGAAGTTGCCACTCTTGTCGGCAAAGCTCACGGGATAGTCGCGGCCACCGGGGATGTTTGCGGCGGCGGCTGTCAAAAGCGTGCCATAGACTCCGGGCTGGCCTCCTCCAGTGGTGCCTACCGAGTCGCTTCCGCCCATCCATGCCCAAAGGCCTTTGCTCGGACTGTACTCCCACAGATCGTTCAGATCGCCAGAACCTCCGGTGGCAGTGACGAGCCCACTGATATCAAGGCCATTGCCCCCAAAGAGCCAGAAGTTGCCGCTGCTATCGGTCCAGCTCGCGGCTCCCTGGCGGCCTCCGGGAAGGTTCGACGCCGCAAATGTCCCTAAGGTGCCGTACTCAGCAGGCGTGCCATTGTCGAAGGGCCCAAGCATGCTTCCGCCCATCCAGACCCATTGGTTCGTCGCTGGGATGTACTTCCATAAGTCGTTGAGATCGCCAAAATTGCCTCTGGAGTCGGTCCCATAGCCTCCAAATAGCCAGACGTCCCCGCTGCTGTCGGTCCAGGCGGAGGCATACTGATTGCCTCCGGGCATGTTTCCGGCGGCAGGGGTCCCCAGCGTGCCGAACACTCCCGGGACGCCGCAAAGAGAATACGTCGCGGTTGAGAAGCAGTGGGTCCCGAACGAGTTGCTTCCGTTCATCCAGGTCCATTGGTTTGTGGAAGGGTTGTACATCCAAAGGTCGTTGAAATAGCCAGGGTAGGCATAGCCTCCAAATAGCCAGAAGTTGCCGCTGCTATCGGTCCATGTCGTCGCGCCCTGGCGGCCTCCGGGAATGTTTGCGGCAGCCGGCGTTCCCATGGTGCCGTACACAGCGGGGATGGAGTAGCTGACCGGGCCGCTTCCGCCCATCCAGGCCCAAAGGCCAGTGGAGGGATTGAACTTCCAGAGGTCATTCAGGGTGTTGGTTTGAATTGGGTAGGATTGTGCGCCGAAGCCGCCGAAGAGCCAGAGATTGCCGTTCTTATCGACCCAGGTTGCAGCGCTTTCGCGCCCTCCAGGGGTGTTTCCGGCAGCGGGTGTACCCAACGTTCCATACACTCCCGCGGGGGTGCCGTTGAACGGAGTGGCATTGCTTCCGCTTATCCAGGTCCATTCGTTGGTCGAGGGATTGAACTTCCAAAGGTCATTCAGTGCCGCGCCCACTCCGTTCGGGTCAGCGGAGTCGCCTCCAAACACCCAGAGATTGCCGCTGCTGTCGGTCCATGTTGAGGCGAGGGTGCGGCCTCCGGGTAAGTTTCCTGCGGCAGCGGTTCCCAGCGTGCCATACACCCCTGCTTGGCCTGCGTTCGCGCCGGGTACCGTGCTGCTTCCGCCCATCCAGACCCATTCGTTGCTCTGTGCATGAGTCTGCTGTGCGGCGACGCAGATGAAGATCAGAAGAATGGTCGCGAGGCTGAGCAGGCTGGAAACGGTGCCCCTCGCGGAGTTGAGGAAACCGTAGCGCAGTTCAGCGAACTGGGGAAGCGGAACTCTCATGGTGTTGCTCCATGTTGTAAGCGCGTTGTGAATCACTGTCTCTGCGCAAAATCGGCATCAATATGCCGATCCTGGCTTGTTGCAGGCGGGTCAAACGGGGACCGGCAACGCTCACCGAGGGACTGTAAAAACGTCTTAAAATCAAGGATCTTCGACCTCGGTGGAGCGTTGCCGCGGGGGCGGGCAAGTGAGATAATCAGCTCATATTCCTTCTTAGGCAAGTGCAAGAACGGGACTGTTCGGGACATTTCATGACGGAGTACTTAGAACGAAGGACATTGGATGTCGGCGCCGCAAAAGGAACGATCGAAAACAGATGGGGCTGACCTCGGGACGCGCCTGGATGGTTGGAAAGACATCGGGGCGTATCTGGGCAAGGTGGAACGAACGGTTAAGCGCTGGGATGCGGACCGCGGACTGCCGACCCATCGAGTGCCCGGTGGCGGCCGAGCTTCCATTTACGCCTACACACGGGAACTGGACGAATGGTTGAAATCCGGGAAGGCGCTTGAGGCCGACAATGCATCGGAAGCCGTCGTTGAGGAGCAGCCGGAAGCCAAACCAGCAGATCCTGCTCAAAACATCCCCGCGCCGAAGACCGAAAAGTTTCCCTCTCTGCGCTTCGTAGCCGGGAGTGAACAGGCGCCGCCTCGGCGATTTCCGCGGAGGTGGCTGTTGGCAGTTTCTGCGCTGCTGCTCGCCGGCATCATTGGTGCAGCTGCCAACTCGCCGGCCGTGCGCGCTGCCAGCGAGAGGATTGCCCAACTGCTGCCGGGCCATCTTGCCAGGCAGCCGGCGGAGCCGACCCATGGAGCGGCAATCTCAGTTTCTCCGTCCGAAAAGAAACAGGCACACGACCTGTACCTGAAGGGTCGATTCGAATGGAGCCAACGGACTCCCGACAGCCTGAACCGCGCACTCGATTACTTCACGCAGGCGCTGGTTCACGACCCGGGGAACGCTGAGGCCTACGCCGGCCTCGCCGATACCTACGACCTGCTGCGCGAGTATTCGACGATGCCCGACAGCGATGCCTACCAGCGAGCAATTGCCGCGGCGAAGAAGGCTGTGGAACTGGACGACACATCAGAGGAAGCGCATCGCGCTTTGGCATTTGCCGAGTTTTACGGCAGCTGGGATTTTGCCGACGGCGAAAAGGAGTTTCAACGCGCAATCGAGCTGAATCCAAACGATTCGCTCGCGCACAAATGGTATGCGAACGCACTTGGGCTGCAACGGCGATATGTAGAAAGCCTCAAGGAGATCAACATCGCGCAAGAGCTTGACCCGTCGTCTCTCAGCCTGGTCGCCGACAAAGGCCAGATGATGTTCTACGCGGGCCAGAGGGAAGAGGGCATCGCGACCCTGAAAGATGTTGAGCGCTCAAGCCCCGAGTTTTCTTCGCCGCACTTCTACCTCATGAGGCTGGATTTCTATTCTCGCGACTATCCGGCATACCTCGCCGAGGGAAAGACCGTCGCGGAATCGAAAAACGATTCCGTGCTCAAGGATATCTTTGCGGCCGCCCAGTCCGGTTACACACATGGAGGAGAGCACGGATTACTGCAAGCATTGTATGGAAAACAGAAGAAGTATTACGCAGAAGGACGAGTTAGCGCGGCGGACCTGGCCGAGACGTGCGACAGGCAGGGGAAAAAGGCAGAGGCGCTAAGACTAATCGAAGAGGCCTACGCCCGCCATGACAATCTTGCGCTCGTTGCGAAACTGCCCTCGTTGAAGGACGATCCGCAATACAAGGCGCTCGAGACCAGGGTTCGCCAGTCAGGGTCTACCGTGCAGAGTTCGCCGGGGCCGCAGTTGGCAACGCGTAGTGTTCCCGCGAGGGCGGGGACTGCACCGCACTGAGCCAATGCAGGTCTGATGCCAGGGGCGGTTCTTTGGTGTGTCACTTATTGCGCAACTTTTGACGCGGCCGGATCGATGCGATTCGGCCGCGTGTTTCGTCGGGTTTTGCTGTGTTTCGCGAGGCCGGTTTTCAGACCTCTTTTGTCACGGCGCGATTTGGCCCGGTTCAGGCTGTTTTGTCGGGGGCCTGGAGCTCAGCCCGGCCTGGCTTCTTGCGGAGCACTCGTTGGATCGTTGCCTTGGAGACACGGTGTTTTTTGGCGATCTGGCGGAAGCTCTGGCCCTGCTGCCTGGCGGGCTGGAAGGCGGCATCTTCTCAAGTCCTGATTGTCAGGACAGGACATGGGGCATCGACTATGATTCGGAAGGCTCCCGACGTCCTCATTTCCATGCTCAGATGTGAAGTCCTTCGGATACCGAGCACTAGAAGGTCAATCGACCGTTGACTTATGTGTTCAAGGATTCGATCATGTGCGTTGCCGACCGCCACAAACGTTCTCGAATCGCAGAACTCTCTCGCCTGTTGCGGTACAAGAAGATCAAGCGCGTTGAAGAAGCGGGCTTGAAGCTCGGATAAGCGATCCGGATGCTCAATGGCATCGTCCGGAATTACGTTGAGCACATCAATCCCGGCCCCGAACACCTCTGCGAATGTCACCGCATAAACTGCCGCGTTTGCGACCGCTGGAGTGAAATCGGTCGCAAAGAGAATTCTCGTAAATGGAAAGGTCCGGGGAGACACGGGCTTGACCTGCGGGCCAACTGTAAGCGATGGCCAGTTGGAAGAGCGAAGGATCTTTTCTGCGACAGAACCAATGATTCCTCGTGCGAGCCAACCTCCTCCGTGCGTTCCCAGTACGATGATGGCGGGGGCATTGTTGTCGGCCAGTGCTGGGATTACGTCTTTCGGATCGCCCTCCAGAAGGGTAGAAATGGCTTCGATCGATTCGGCTCGTAAGAGAAGGGCCCTTCGCGATAAGAGAGACTTCAAGTCCTTTCTCTGCTGGCTCACCAAGGTTCGATCGATCTCAACCTCCAGGGCTGCCTGCGAGAGTGTGAAGGCATGAGTAACCAATAAGGTTGCGGAAAAATAGGCTGCAATACGGGCAGCATAAAGGCCGGCATTCTGGGAAGAAAGGGAGAAATCGGTCGCGTAGATGACTGTCTTCAAGTTCAATTCGGGCCTGTCGCCAATCATCGTCATGACACCTAACACCTGGTTCAGAAGTTAAACACCCAAATAGCCGAGACTCTCTTGCACCGACCTGATCAGTGCAATTACAGAAGGTTGAGTGAGATGGAGTTCGTCCGCTGACCTTCGATAATTCAGCATCTCCGCGACAGCGCGGAACACCCTCAACGTGAAGGGTTCAATCATGGCGTTGCTCCAACCTGGTAGTTGAGCGCGGAGAGTGCAAGGCGGTATTGATATTGCGCATTCGTATTGCCAATAGCTGCGTCGGTTTGCTGGAACTGCGCCTGACTGAGTTCCACGATCGAGCTGAGCCCTAATTTGTAACGCGTCTGCGCAAGATCAAGAGCAAGGTTAGCTTCCGTCAGGAGTTCTTCTGTGACAGCGACCTTTTGATAGGCCGTGTTGGAAGCCAGCCAGGCTGTTCGGACATCGCGAACAATCCGGTCACGAAGATCGCGGGTCTGTTCCGCATCCGCTTGAGCGCGTATGGATGCCTCCTTAGCTTGAGCGGAATAGAGGAAGCCATTGAAAATGGGGATGTTCATGTTGACGCCAATACCACCCCACCAATTGTTGAGGTAGTATGCCGCAGGCCGGATTGGCACAGTGCCAGCAGTGCCTTCAGCACTTATAGCCGGCAGCATTTGATCGCGCTCGGCATGGCTGTATTTGACTTCTGCCTGGTGGTTATAGTTGAGCGATTGCAGATCGGGCCTTTGCTTGAGCGCGAGTTGGAGGAGCCGGTCGGCATCGGCTGGAGGAGGCGTCAAGTTAGGGTCGTCGAGCGCCAAGTCGTATGTTTCCTGATGGTCGAGACCAAGAACGGCATCCAATGCCGCCATCGTCGAGTCAACGTTTCCCTGTGCATCAAGGAGCAAGAGCTTTGCTTGCGAGAGGGTGACATCGGCGAAACTCAAATCAAGGGTTGATTTGAGCTTGTTATTCGTCAGCTGGTTTACCTGCGTTTGCGTGGTTTGCCGAGTGCTGACGTTTTGTTCCGCAACTTTAAGGAGGGCCTGGGCCTGGAGGGCGTTGAAGAATGCCTGGTCAGTTGCAAGAACTATATCTTCGGTAGTTGCAAGAGCATCTGCATTCCGTGCCTTTTCCTGAAGCTTTGAAGATGCAATTAGATTGCTGGTCCTGCCAAAGTCCGTAATCAATTGGTCAAAACCTCCGCCGGCTCCCAGATGCGTAAAGAGACGGGAAGCGGTTAGCGAGCCAGAAGAGATGCGGCTGGCATTCTCTGCATCCTCGGCGGTAATGCTGGCAACACCAGTAGGCAATTCGGCGGCTCTTGTTTCCCGAACAACCTGGTGCTGTGCCAACGCGAGCAGGTGGGCAACACTGACTCGCGGA
>CAYWSR010000198.1:0-8347 GCA_964460385.1 uncultured Occallatibacter sp.
GGCCACATCGACACCTCGATAAGCCGCCAGCCAGCCGCCCAGCCGCCAATTCAGCACGACCAGAACTACCATCCATCCCAGCACCAGCCGCCTGGTCGCCTTCCTCCAGCCTGCCAGACCATCACGGCTGCTCGCATAGCGCAGATGCGATCCGCCCAGCACAATCATCGCTCCCAACAGGATTGCGCCTGCCAGCCAGTCGTGCGCTTTGAACGCCAGGTAGATCAGCGCGGAGAACATCGCCACGTAGATCCCGGCTACCATCGCAACTCTCGATACAAGAGTCAACGGCGCTCCGCTGCTCTCCTTGATCCCCGGCTCCTGCTCAATCTGGCGTCGCATCGCTGCGCCCCGCCTTAGGAAGAGCACAATGAATGTCCCCACCACCATCAGGTAGAACCACCAGAAGGCCGCCACCACCGCAAAATACGTCGGATCGCTCCACGCGTATCCGTGGCGCAGAGCCTGCACTGCATATTGCCCGGGCACGGCCCATCCCAGCACAAAGACCCAGAAGCAACTGAGCCAGAATCCCTGGAACCTCCGCTCACGCGCCGTCGGCGCTGACCGCACTGAAATCCAGTTCACCATCAACGCGGCAAACACGCCCAAAAACGGCGTCACCGGAGCCAGCCACGCCGCAATTGACCCACTCTTGGCCACCGCCGCTGTTTTGCCCGCAACGCCTGCGCCCGCAGTCGCCGCCGACGCCGCCGGCAACATCGCCATCACCGCGCTCGAGAAGTCCTGCCCCGGCGCGGTCCGGCTCAGCGTTCCTTCCACAAACGCAACCACCTCTTCGTGCAGCAGCTTGCGGCCACGCGAGAGCCTCTGCTTCACCGCGTCCTCGCTCAGCTCCAACTCCGCCGCTACGCGCTCAACCGACTTCTCTTCGCGATAAAACAGGATCAGCGGCTCGCGATAGGTATCGGGAATCCGCTCCAGCGCCCGCCACAGAATCGCCTCTTCCTCGCGGCTCACCGCCTGCACCGCCGGCGATGCCTCCGCCGACTGCGGCTCCTCGATCGCATCCAGTGCCTCTGCGGCATGAGCCGGCTCCCGGCCCATCTTTCTGAACTCCTTGCCCACCAGAAACCGCGCAATGCCGCACAGCCACGCCCTTAGCAGCGCCGGTTCGCGCAACTCCCCCATTTGCTTCCACGCGGCAAAGAAGGTCTCCTGCGCCAGGTCCTCGCTCAGGCTCAGGCTGCCCGTCGCGTTGTACGTGATCGAGCAAACCAGCCTCTGATACCGCTTCACGATCGTCGCAAAGGCCGAACGGTCCCCGCTCCGGCTCCATTCCACCAGTTCCGCGTCGCTCTTGGCTGCAATTTCAGGGTTCATCGTCACCACCTCATCCTATAAGTACCCGTAGTGGCAAGAAAGGTGACAAACAATGCAGCCGCACCTACGCCCCCTCGCCGCGGCAGCCGGCAGGAGTGGCGCGTTTCCGGACAGCCCACAACTCGGGCGTTGGCCATTTTGCTGGCGCAACGGCGTTTTGCAGCACGAATCAACGACGTTGGATTCACGTCCGCACTGCGATTCTTCAGGTGTAAGCTAGGGAAAACCGTTTCCCATGGGAGGCTGCATGGCTTCAATCACCGGCTTTGGCGGAATATTTTTGCGAGCGGATGATCCAAAAGCTCTGTATCAATGGTACGAGCAGCATCTCGGCCTGGCGAAGCCCGACGGATCATTCGCGTATCCTCCCCCGACGCAACACCCTCAGGTCGTCTTCGCGCTTTTCAAACCGGACAATGACTACTTCCCTCCGGCACAGAAAGCGATGATCAATCTCCAGGTGGACGACCTGGATGGTGTGCTGGACCGTTTGATAGCCGAAGGTGTTACGGTCGATCCCAAACGCGATAGCTACGATTTTGGAAAGTTCGGCTGGGTCACCGACCCGGAAGGAAATCGTATCGAGCTTTGGCAGCCCGTTGCAACGGACTGATGCCGAGCGGCCCAGGATTAGTCCCCTGAAGTCTTAGTGCTGTATCTGGAGCACCCCGCCATGGAGCAGTGCGCAGGTGCATGCCCTCAGGGAGGGGCGCTTCGGATACAGCGACTTGTCAGCTTGTGGAATGGGATGCGTCGTTCAAGCCGGGTGCCCCAGGTTCCTCGCACTTGGGGACCTGGGAGAAGGCACCCCCCACTCCCCGACCATCCGCGCGCTATCCTGAAGATTGAACGCGCCTTCCACCCAGCCCCACCCCGCTCCCGGCCCTCTCGCCGCCGCAGCCGTCTTCCTCGCCGGCGTCTGCGCCTTTCTTCAGCTCTACTGCACGCAACCCCTGCTGCCGCTCTTCACCACCATCTTTCATGTCACCAAAGCCTCCGCCGGCCTCACCGTCTCGGCCGCCACCATCGCCGTCGCTCTCTCTGCGCCCTTCTTCGGCGCGCTCACTGAGCGCCTCGCCCGCCGCCGCGTCATCCTCGCCTCCATCCTCGGCATGGCCATCCCCACGCTGCTTGCCGCCACCTCCCAATCCCTCACGCAACTCATCGTATGGCGCTTCCTTCAGGGAGTCATGGTCCCCGGCATCGTCGCCGTTCTCGTCACTTATATAGGAGAGGAGTGGCCGCCCGACCGCGTTCCCTTCATCATGAGCCTCTATGTCAGCGGAACCGCTCTCGGCGGCTTTCTTGGCCGTCTCACCGCCGGTCTCCTCGCCGACTGGTTTTCCTGGCGCGCCAGCTTTCTCGCCCTCGGCCTCGCCTCATTCGTCGGAGCCGCCGCAGTCGCTGCCTGGCTTCCCCACGGCCGTCCCCGCCCGCATGGCCACCGAACCCAGACCTCCCGCCTCAATCAGGTCCGCGCTCTCTTCCGTCTTCCCCGCCTCGTTGCCACATTCGCCGTCGGATTCAACGTCCTCTTCTCGCTTGTCGCCGTCTTCACCTGGATCACCTTCCACCTGGCCGCTCCGCCCTTCTCGCTCTCCACCACCGCGCTCAGCTCGCTCTTCTGTGTCTATCTCGTCGGACTCCTGGTTACCCCCGTCGCCGGCTTCATCATCACGCGCACTGGTCTCCGCACCGGCATCGCCGCCGCCATGCTCCTTTCCATGCTCGGCGTCGTCCTCACCCTCGCCCCGTCGCTCTCCATCGTCCTCCTTGGTCTGGCGCTGGTTTGCAGCGGCGTATTCATCGCGCAGACCGCCTCGCAGAGCTTTCTCCGCATCGCCACGCCTCCCGACTCCCGCGTCACCGGCGCGGGCCTATACATGACCTGCTATTACCTCGGTGGCACCGCCGCCGGCGTCGTCCCCGCCATCTTCTGGTCCATCGGCAAATGGCCAGCCTGCGTGGCCTTCATCCTCTGTGCCCAGTCCCTGGCCCTCGCCATCGCCCTCTTCAGTTGGCGAACCCGCACCCCGCAAACGGATGCGACTCCCGGCTTCACCCAGCCGGCCAATCTCGAATGAGCTCTATCTCATAAACTTGACTCGCGTTGATTATTTAGACTAAAGTCTATTTTGTGAACTCAAGTGCAACATCCCTTCGCGACCGCCAGCGGCAACATACCCGCTCCGAGATCGTCCGCGTCGCCTTCGAGCTCTTCGCCAGGCACGGTTATGAAAAAGTCCCTGTCGAGATGATCGCTGCCGAAGCCGGCATCTCCCGCGCCACATTCTTCAACTACTTCCCCCAGAAGGAGCTCATCCTGCGCGAGGTCGCCTCCGCCCGCGCGGCGAAGCTCAAAGCCACCATCGGCGAGCTCCTCTCCGCGGGCCGCGCGCCCACCGTCGAAAGCATCCTCCAGGCCATCCTCAAGCTTGCTGAAGAAAACGCCCGTATCACCGTGCGCTCCAAGAAGCTCATCCTCGAGACGGTCTTTCACAATGTCTCCCGTGGCCCCATGATGGCCGCGCGCGAGCAGGCCGTCGAAGCGCTGACCGGCATCTTTGCCCGCATTCTCAAGGCCGCTCCTGCCCGCAGAAAGCACCCGCCAAGGCTGATCGCCGAAGTCGTCATGTCCATCTTCCTCGCCACCATGCTGGAGTGGCTCATGCGCGATGGCCTCCCGCAGAAGTGGCTCGCCCAGACCATGCGCCACCGATTACAGCTGGTCCTCAGTTCCGTCCAGGAGGCAGTGCGATGAACCGCAAGATCCTCATCCCTGTGGGCATCGCCGTGCTCATCATTGCAGTCGCACTTGCCGTTTACTACGGATGGTCGGCACATCGCGCCCGCTACGACTACGCGGGCACAGTCGAGACCCGCGAGATTCAGGTCGGCTCCAAGGTCGGTGGCCGTGTAACCACGGTTCCGGTGGAAGAAGGCAACTCCGTCAAAGCAGGCTCGCTGCTCGTAGCCTTCGAGTACGACGACCTCAAGGCACAGCGCGTCGAAGCAGCCGCCGCAGTTGACCAGGCGCAGGCCAATCTTAACCGGATGATCCGCGGCAATCGGCCCGAAGAGATTGTCGAGGCCGAGGCCGCCGCTGCCAACAATCGCGCCGCACTCGAAGAGGCAAAGAACGGCCCGCGCCGGCAGGATGTCGCGCAGGCCCAGGCCGACTTCGACGCCGCCAGGGCTGACGCCCTCAACGCCGAAATCTTCTATAAGCGCATGGAGAAGCTGGTCGCCACCGACACCATCTCCCGCCAGGACTTCGACAACGCCCGCGACAAGCGTGACTCCGCAGTCCAACACGCCGAGTCTGCGCGGCAGAAGTTGTCAGAGCTCCAGGCCGGCACCCGTCCTGAAGACGTGGCCTCCGCCGAATCGCGCTACAGGCAGTCTGAAGCCGCAGCCGTCCTCGCTCGCAAGGGGTCGCGCTCTGAGGACATCGCGGCATCGCGCGCCCAGCTTGCCTCCGCGCAAGGCAAGCTCGCGCAGATCGACGTCGCGCTCAAGGAAGCCCAGTTGACAGCGCCCGCCGATGGCATTGTCGAGACCGTTTCCGTCCGCCCCGGCGATCTCATCCCGCCGGGCCGCATCGTGCTCACCATGCTTGAATCCAACCAGCTTTGGGTCAAGGTCTATATCCCCGAGACCGATCTTGCCCGCGTCCATGTCGGCCAGTCGGCCGCCATTCGCGTCGACGGATTCTCCGGTCGCGTCTTTGACGGTCACGTCGGCCAAATCGCCTCCGAAGCCGAGTTCCTTCCCCGCAATGTGCAAACCCCTGACGACCGCCAGCACCAGGTCTTCGCGGTAAAAGTGTTTGCTGACAACGCTACCGGCGTCCTCAAGTCGGGCATGTCCGCCACGGTCCGCCTGCAATGACGCCGCCCGTCCCAGCTCCGGCGATCACCGCCAGCCACCTCACCATTCGCTTCGGTCAGTTCACCGCCGTCAACGACGTGAGCTTCGAGGTTGGCAAGGGGGAGATCTTCGGCTTTCTCGGCCCCAACGGCTCCGGAAAAACCACCATCATCAAGGCCCTCTGCGGCCTGCTTGTTCCCAGCGAGGGCACGGGCACCATCCTCGGAATGGACATTCGCAAGGACGCCGCTGAGATCAAGCGGCATGTCGGCTACATGAGCCAGAAGTTCGGCCTCTACGAAGACCTCACCGTGCAGGAAAACCTCGACTTCTACGCCGGCGTCTATGGCCTCCAGGGCCAGCAGGCCATCCAGCGCAAAAACGACGTTGTCGAGCTCACCGGGATTCGCGCCTACCTCACTCGCCGCGTCGCCCAGCTCTCCGGCGGATGGAAACAGCGCCTCGCCCTCGGTTGCGCCATCATCCACTCGCCTCAGGTCGTCTTCCTCGACGAGCCCACCGGCGGCATCGACCCAGTGGCCCGCCGCACCCTCTGGGACCTATTCTTCCGCCTCTCCGGCGAGGGCGTCACCTTCTTCGTTACCACCCATTACATGGACGAAGCCGAGCGCTGCGGCCGCGTCGGCTACATCTATCTCTCCAAACTCGTCGCCATCGGCACCGTCGAAGAGCTGCAACACCTGCCCGCCGCCAATCCGCCCGACACCGTCCGCCTCCAGATCGATGCTCCCAACGCCTCGCAGAATCTCCCCTTTGTGCGCGCCCTCCCCGGCGTTCTTGAAGCCACCATCTTCGGCCGCTCCATCCACGCGCTTGCCCGGCACGGCCACCTTGAGGCCATCCGCGACGCGCTTCCCAAGGCCCACCTCAGCGTCATTGAGCCTTCGCTCGAGGACGTCTTCGTCACCCTCACCCTCGGCATCATGGAGAACTCCAAATGAACAACCTCTTTCGTGGACTGATCCCCGTCTGCCGCAAGGAGTTTCTCCATATCGTTCGCGACCCCGGCACGCTCTTCTTTGCCCTGGTCATTCCCATGCTGCAGCTCTTCCTCTTCGGCTTTGCCATCGACACCAACGTCCGCCAGATCCCCACCGTAGTCCTCGACGAATCCCACACTCAAGCCAGCCGCGATCTGCTCCAGCGCTTTGCCGCGTCTGACGTCTTCAAGCTGACCACCAACGCCCGCTCCGTTAATGAAATGTACGATGCCGTCCGCTCCGGCAGCGCCCGCGTAGCCGTCCGCATCCCCTATGACTACGCCCGCCATCTCCAGGACGGCACCACCGCCGAAGTTCAGGTCCTTGTCGACGGATCGGACTCCACCGTCGCCGGTCAGGCAGTAAACACCGCCACCGGAGTCGCTCTCACGCAGTCCCTCGCCCGCGTTGTGCCCGATGGTAACATGCCCATCGACATTCGGCCCTCGCTGCTCTACAACCCCGCCATGCGCTCGGCCAACTTCTTCGTTCCCGGCCTCATCGCCATTCTTCTCCAGGTCATGATCATCCTGCTCATCGCCCTCTCGCTGGTCCGCGAGCGCGAGCACGGCACCCTCGAGCAGCTCACCATGACCCCTGTCGCCCCACTCGGCCTCATGGTCGGCAAAATGATCCCCTACGGTGTCCTCGGCTTCGTCGAACTTTGCGCAATCCTTGCGGTCATGCGCATCGTCTTCCAGGTGCCCGTTCACGGCAGCGCCATTCTGCTGCTTCTCATGTCGCTGCCTTACATCCTCACCCTGCTGGGCATCGGCCTCGTCATCTCCACAAAAGCCAGAACTCAAGCCGAGGCCTTCCAACTCGCCATGGGCACCGTCCTGCCCTCCGTTTTTCTCTCCGGCTACATCTTCCTCATCGAAAACATGCCCATCTTCTTCCAGGGCATCAGCCGCATCATCCCCGCCACCTACTACATCCGCATCCTGCGCGGCATCATCCTGCGCGGCGCCACACTCGCCGACCTCTGGCCCAACGCCGCCATCCTCACCCTTATGGGCTGCGCCACCATCCTGCTCGCCGCCCGGCTCTTCGTCCGCCAGAAAGCCTGACCCGCTCCCCAGCAATCTCTGCAACCCAACCCCTCCCGGCGAATCTAACCCCTGTGCGCCGATTTTGTTCGGCCACCATCAGGTTTGGCCGTCGCATCGCGGGGCCCGCCCCTTCGGCAACCCATCTGAACACAACACTTAGCTGTCCTCATAGCCTCATACCGCAACCGAGGAGATCCCCTTTTGGCCACAGCTTCAAACGCTTTGTCGACCGCAGCCGAGGTCACGGTCAAAAACCCCAGCGTCGACGATCACGCCGGTTGGAAGCCCCGCGTCAATCCCTGGCTCATTGCCATGACGGTTGCTCTCGCTGCCTTCATGGAGGTCCTCGACACCTCCATCGCCAACGTTGCCCTGCCCCACATTGCGGGCTCGCTCGGCGCTTCCACCAACGAGGGCACCTGGGTTCTCACCAGCTATCTGGTAGCCAACGCCATCGTCCTCCCGCTCGGCGGCTGGATCTCCACCGTCATGGGCCGCAAAAACTTCTTCCTGCTCTGCATCGTCATCTTCACCGTCTCCAGCTTCCTCTGCGGCGCCTCGCCCTCGCTGCCCATCCTGCTCATCTGCCGTTGCATGCAGGGCTTCGGCGGAGGAGGCATGCAGCCCATGGCACAGGCCATCATGGCCGACTCCTTTGAACCTCAGAAGCGCGGCCAGGCCTTTGCTCTTTACGGCCTCGTCGCTGTCCTCGCTCCATCCATCGGCCCTACCCTCGGCGGCTGGATCACTGACAACTACTCCTGGCGCTGGATCTTCTTCATCAACATTCCTGTCGGCATTCTTGCCTTCCTGCTCGTCACTCGCCTCGTCGACGATCCGCCTTGGATCAAGGGCGACTTCAAGCGCGTGCGCAACCTTGACTACCTCGGCCTCGCCTTTCTCACTCTCGCCATGGGCGGCCTGCAGATCATGCTCGACAAGGGCGAAGAAAACGACTGGTTCTCCTCGCCGTTCATCTGCGTCTTCGCGGTTCTCTTCGTCATCGGCATCATCGGTCTCTTCGCCTGGGAGTGGCGGCAGAAAGATCCGCTCATCAACTTGCGGCTCTTCCGCTTCCGC
>CAYWSR010000199.1:0-8231 GCA_964460385.1 uncultured Occallatibacter sp.
GCCGTCTCGTCCTCGTCTTCCTTCGACGAGATCATCAGGTCGTACAAGTGCGGGCTGCACCAGCTTTTGCCGAAGTACTCATGCAGATACTTGGCGCGCTCCCCATCCACCGTCCTGATCCGCTGTTCGATGTTGGCGCCCTTTTCGAGCCGCGTCCTCAGCCGCAGAATCCGCTCTTTCAACGGTGCATAAACAAAAACGTGATACACATCCGGCTTGTGCTGCAAAACGCACTGCGATCCCCGCCCCACAATCACGCAGTTGCCCTCGGCATGCGCCTCTTCCAGGATTTTCTGCGTAATGCGCACCATCTCCTCGGCGTCGAAGACTGCGTGATCCCCCAGCTCCAGCCCTGCCGCCAGCGCTGCCGAGCGCATCGCCTGCTGGTTCAGCCGCCGCAGCCACGAGACCACGTGCTCGTCGTAGTTCTGCACCACGTTCGGGTCCACGTGCGCTGCATATGCAATCGCGTCAATGATGTCCCTGTCCAGCAGCTTCCAGCCCAGCCACTCGGCGATCCTTTGCGCGATCCGTCCCCCACCACTTCCAAATTCTCTGTTTACGGTCAACACTCGATAATTCACGGCGTCCTCCGTTACCCCTATTCTCGCCCCGCACGCTTCCGCACGAAGTGAGTTGGATCACTTCATTTTCGGCCATGAGTATAACGCCATTCGCCGCCTGCCCGCGCGCGCCGCAGACCTTCAGTCATGGGCGGGCAGCTCCTCAGGCCACTCGACTGCCTCAAACTTCCCGCCTGGCCCCCGCGTGATCTCCGGGGCGTAGAGCCCCAGGAGTTCGCGTTTCCACCAGTTCCCGGTTCGGCGTTTCTCGTCCATCGAGGTAAACCAGTACTGCCACAATACCGCTCTCACGTAGCGTGGAGGCGCTTGACCAAATGGATTTGCCTGAAACAGTCGAAGCACGTCCGGGTCGTTCTCCAGCAGGCGTTCTTCGGTGAGAGGGACAAGTTCGTTTTGCTGCCAGTCGCCGAGCGACGCAAACCATAGGTTCCACTCAAAGCGCGGCTGGTACGGAGCATAAACACCCGGAGCTTTGTCGAGGGCCTGAGGCTTGAATCGGAACGGATAGGGCGTCCATGCCTGGCCATCGTTCGAGCCCTGGAATTCAATTTCGTACCGTCCGCGGGTCATCACGGCAAATAGCCCGTATTGGTTTGCAATCCGGAATGGTTCCAGTACCGTCACAGGAAGAGAAGGCAGCGGCAGATCAGGGAGTGGCATATGAATCATTTCCGCCGTCGTTGCGTAGGCAACCCAAGTGAGCATTGTTGCCGCAGCAGCAAGGCAGGCTGCATCGAACCAAACCGCAAACCGGGCCGCCGGCGAGCGCACAGTTGGCGTTGGCGCAACCTCTTCGCCATGCTCGGCCGCGGCTTCGAGAATCGAAAGCGGCTTTGAATTACGCGGCGCGGGCCTCGGCTGTGGAGTCGCCGGCAGCGTATTGCGGAGCCGCCGCGGCAGAAGCCAGCGCAGGCTGCGATCGTCGAGCAGCAGAAAGCCGAGCGCGAGCACCAGGTAATTCAGAAACGTGTAATTGGCCGTGAAAATGACGCCGATCTCCCACGGAGTCACAATGAAGAAGCAGATGAGTCGCGCGCGCCTGGGGAGAAACATCATCCAGACCACCGCAAGCTCCATCCCCAACGTAGCTGCCACCGTGGCCGCGTGAAACCAGTGCGGCAAATGCTCCATGTACCAACCGATCCACGTGGGCAACGGGCCGTTCTGGTAGTACTCGTCCATCGCTGTAAAGTTGCGCCACTCCACATCGCCGCTCAGCAGCTTCACAATGCCGGACTCAAAGTAGATGCGGAACCATTCCCATTGCAGAAGGAAGAGGCTGGCGCGCGAGGGCGGACTTGCGATTCCCAAGCCCGGCATGATGCCGCGGGGCGCAAAAAACAGAACCAGGAAGCCCGCTTCAAGCAGCATGCTGTCGGACTGATAGCCTGAAAACACCTGTGCCGCGGTGACAAACGACAGGAAGCAGACGAAGCAGACAAAGAAGCTCAGGCGCGGCCATAAATTGAAGAGTGCGGCAACCGACGCGGCCAGCCCAATCCAAACCACCGCGATCATCATGTGCGATCCGGACGAGAGCCAGAAGAGCGTAGGCGCGTACCAATACCGAAGCGGCCTCATTCCGCCCTGCGCGGCAAGCAGGAAGCGTTGCGCGGGCAAAATGCCGTTGGGTCCGTTCAGGCCTTCGATCTGGAACAGCAAGGGGAAGAATGCCGAAAAATAGATGGCTGCAAGCAGGCGCAGGACTATCCAACGCACCATAAATCGGTCGTCCGGACCCGCATCCGAGTCGAACAGCCAACGCACCGGGCCTGCGGCGAGCCATGTCGCTCGGGTGGTAGGCACGAGACTGCGCTGAGTGCGCTCCATGACAATGAGCCCTCGGAAACCAGCGGGCCACTACGCCGTAGATTATCAGCAGCCCGCAACGCGCTGGTGAGTGAATTGTTCTTGTTGGGCCTCCGCGCAAGAACAAAACAACCCGCGCGGTTGCCCACGCGGGCTGCCCAATCCGGGTTCTCAGGCTTGAGTGCACGTCGCGAAACTTGACTTGCCGACCCTATCTCCTGTCGCTGCCGTAAACTAGACCCAAGCCCCACACCGCGGCTTGAGGGAGTCGACGCGATGAAAAAAATCGGCATTCTTTTCGGCCAGGAGAACAGCTTTCCGGGCGCGCTGGTCGAGCACATCAACGCGCGCAACCTCGACGGCATCACGGCCGAGTTCGTCCAGACCGGCGCTGTCTATTTGGACAGGGCCCCACAGTACTCCGTCATCGTCGATCGCATCTCCCACGACATCCCCTTCTATCGTGCCTTCCTCAAGCACGCCGCCCTCAACGGAACCGTCATTATCAACAATCCATTTTGGTGGTCGGCCGACGACAAGTTCTTCAACTACACCCTCGCCACCAGGCTCGGCGTCGCCGTCCCGCCCACCGTCATCCTTCCCCACAAGAAGCATCCCGAGGGCACCACCGATCGCTCCATGCGCAACCTCGAGTACCCCCTCGACTGGGACAGCGTCTTCGCCTACGTCGGCGAGCATGGCTTTCTCAAGCCCATTGATGGCGGCGGCTGGCGCGACGTCCACCACGTCCACAACCGCGAGGAGTTCTTCCGCGCCTACGATGAATCGCACGACCTTTGCATGACTTATCAGAAGGCCGTCGACTTTAATGAGTACTTCCGCTGCTATGTGGTCGGGCAGAAGAAGGTCCACATCATGCCCTACGACCCGCGCAGGCCCCATGCCGAGCGCTACGTCCAGAATCCGCCCGCTTACGACAAGAAGCTGCTCAGGCGCATGGAGCACGATGGTCTTACGCTCTGCCGCGCTCTCGGCTACGATCTGAACACCGTCGAGTTCGCAGTCGAAAACGGAATCCCCTACGCCATCGACTTCATGAACCCCGCGCCCGACGCCGATCTCCATTCCGTCGGCCAGGCCAACTTCGACTGGATCGTCCGCGAAGTCGCCAACCTCGCCATCGCCAAGGCCAAAACCGCGCCGCACATCCTTGAGCTGCGCTGGTCCGCCTTCCTCGGCGGCGCAAACAACCCGGAGAAGAAGCCAAAGCCGAAAAAGCCCGGCAAGAAGCTCCGCACCCGCGCAGCCCGCGTCAAGATCATCACGCCCGCGTCAGCTTCCGAAGCGCCACCCGCTCCCGACACTCCGCCCGCTCCCGCCGCCTAGCTGGCTGAAGGTTGATCCAACCGCTCTCAGGCGCCGGCCGGCCGCTGCAGGTCCCAATGGTGACAAAGGTCAGCAGACTTCACAGGGATTTCCCCTGTCGCGCCGCGTTCTGCCGATATATCCCTCTTGAGGGATCGATGAAGATCGGAAGAGTTGTCTTGTCAGCGGTTTCGCTGTTCTGCGGCATGGCCGGCCTTGCAGGTTGTGGCGGCGGGACTGGAGCGTCGCTTCCTCCCCCTTCGAGCGGCCCAACTACTTATACGGTCACCTACAACGCCAACGGCGCGACCGGCGGTGCGGTTCCTGTGGACGCCAACAAATACGCGGCCGGAGCAACAGTCACGGTGCTGGGCAACACCGGCAGTTTGGTCGACGCAGGCTACACGTTCTCCGGCTGGAACACCGCGGCAAATGGCGCCGGGACAGCTTATGCAGCGGGCGCCACCTTCGCAATGGGCAGCAGCAACGTGGTGCTCTACGCCCAGTGGATTCAGATTCCTGCTTTCACGATCACCTACAACGCCAACGGCGCGACCGGCGGTACGGTTCCTGTGGACGCCAACAAATACGCGGCCGGAGCAACAGTCACGGTGCTGGGCAACACCGGCAGTTTGGTCGACACAGGCTACACGTTCTCTGGCTGGAACACCGCGGCAAATGGCGCCGGGACAGATTACGCAGCGGGCGCGACCTTCGCAATGGGCAGCAGCAATGTAGCCCTCTACGCTCAATGGGCCGCCTCTGGCGCAGCATTTACTGTGACCTACGCAGGCAACGGCAGCACCACCGGTTTCGGGCTACCCGATCCAAACGAATACGCGGCTGGGTCAACAATCACCGTACATGGCAACCTCGGCTTCTTCTTCAAGCCGGGCTTCTCCTTTGCCGGATGGAACACCTCCCCCGATGGCTCGGGTGCCGGCTATGTCACCGGCGAAACATTCACGATGGGCAATGGCGATGTCACACTTTACGCGCAATGGAGCGCGGCCAATTGGCCGCCCGCTTCCATCTGGGGTGGCGCGCGTGAGGTGATCACCCTCAAACCCGACGGCACAGTCTGGACCTGGGGCCTGAACGCGCATGGGCAGTTGGGCAATGGAACGACCACGGACGCCTCCTTGCCGGTGCAGGTGCTGGGGCCGGGCGGAACGGGCTTTCTCACCGGTATCACGGCGGTGATGGGCGGGGAGCAGCATAACATCGCGCTGAAGTCGGACGGCACCGTGTGGACGTGGGGCAGCAACAAGGAGGATCAGCTCGGCGACGGTAACTCGACCGACACTTCCACGCCGGTCCAGGTGAGCGGCTTGACTTCGATCGTGAAGCTGGGCTCGCGCGGGTATCATTCCCTCGCCGTCAAGTCCGACGGAACTGTGTGGACCTGGGGCTGGGATGAATACGGGGCTCTCGGCAACGGCGTTGCCGACACAAACAACGACTTCCTGGTTCCAATCGAGGTCCAGGGTGTAACCAACCCCATCATGGTCTCGGCGGGCTATATGTTCAGCATGGCGTTGATGCAGGATCACACGCTCATGGCGTGGGGTAACAACTTGGAGGGCGAGATCGGCGACGGGACGACAACCAACCGGCTCACGCCTGTTCCCGTGCCAGGCATCGATCAGGTGGTCTGGGTTTCGGCGGGATGGACGCACACGGTGGCGATCCGCGCGGATGGCACGGTGTGGACGTGGGGGGCGAACAATTGGCAAGGCGCCTTCGACACGTGCGCCGACAACTCATACTGCGCATATGGGATGCTGGGCGACGGCACCACCGCAGACCACTACACGCCGGAGCAGGTTCCGGGGCTGAGCGGGGCCATCATGGCGCTCGGCGGTGACTCTTCCACATCGGTGCTGCTCCGCGATGGAACCGTCTGGACCTTCGGCTCCAATGGCGCCGGCCAACTCGGCGTTCCCGGCATCGACCAAAGCCTTGTTCCGGTCCAGGTGCAGGGACTGTGCAGCGCGGTATACATCATGACGCGCGACTTTCACAACGAGGCTCTTTGCGCCGATGGATCGTTGTGGTCGTGGGGCTCTGGCAATAACGGAGAACTGGGCAACAACGCACTGAATAACAGCGCGGTTCCTGTCCAGGTCAACCCTTACTGACAATTCCGAAATCAGGGGGACGGTCTAACTCTGCATACGTGAATCATGGTGCTCGGGATCCCGATCCGCTCATGCTGGAATAGCGGTTTGTGCAGGCCGGCCCCACACCCTGCTCCCCATACCCCACACCCTGGACCCTATACCCCACGAGTCTACCCGTAGGACTGGAAATGCTTCCAGAGCTTTGGCCACGGTAAGCGGATGTTGCGGCAAACATAGACCTGGTCGCGATCCCCGATCGCGTAGTTGACCACTCCATACGGTTTCCAAACCTGTGCCGCCACCTGGCAAGAGGCAAAAATCTTGTTGAGTTCATCTGCCTTGAAGCCGACAGCAATCACGGTCTGGGGCGGAGGGTCGCCGTAGCCGCGGAGCCAGTTTGAATTCATGCCGCTAATGGCGCGGGGCAAGCCATAAGCACGGCCGTAAAGGTTCACGGCACCGGCTTCCCCTTCGTCGGCTGCCATCACGCCGATGTTGGGTCGATCAGCACCTGGCAGGGAATCGCGAACCTGAGCGACAGTGGCGGCCAGTTCCGGCCAGCCGATCTGCATGTTGAGCTGCTGGGTTGTCGCGTCCTGCACGCGCCACCAAGCCGAATTCACTGGGGCAACGGGCAGCATCAGTGAGGCCATGGCCAGGCCGCCTATGCCGAGCGCCCTCCACGCGCCCCGTCGTATCCGGGTCTGCCTTTGAGCAGGTAGCGATCTGAGCCAGCGTTCGCTCCACGCGGCGCCGGCTGCGATGAGCATGGGGTATGCGGGGCCAAGGTAGTAGTCGCGCCCGCGAGCAGCCATCAGCAAAACGAGCGAGATTGCGTACATCCAGCCGACCATGCGCCAGGGCTTGCCCTCGGGGCGGCGAAAGAGAAACCACAGGCCGGCAAAGACGAGCGGAAGCGCTGAAGGGTTGACGGGCTTCCACAATTGATTCAGGAGAAAGTTGTCTGTCCACCCCAGGCCAACGTCACGGGCGTGAATGCTGCGCATCCAAGCAATCCCGGCGAACTGGTGCTGGTACTGCCACCAGAGGTTGGGCGCGAAGATGAGCAGAGCCAGAGCAACGCCGCACCAGAACCAGCGGCTACCAAAATAGCGGCGGTTCGCAGTCAGCAGCATCGCGCCCAGGATCGCGATGGCGAAAACTGCCATCGTGTACTTCGTCATCAGTCCGAGCCCAATGAAGGCGCCGATACCAAGCCACCAACGCGCGTCGTCGCTTTCAAGCAGCCGCACCACGCACCAGGCCGCCGCGACCCACCACAAAAGGTCGAACGACATGTACGACATGAACGAGCCAGTGAAGAAGATTGCCCCTCCGATGCTCGCCGCAAATGCCGACACCAGCATCGCCTGGCGGCTGCCGCCCAGAGCGCGCGCCATCAGACCGGTGAGCACGGCAACGATTCCGCAGGCGATGGCAGGGAAGAGACGATAGCCCATCAGCGACGTCCCGAAAATCGTAAGCTCGATGCGGGCCAGGAAGGCGGTCACCGGTGGGTATACGACGTATCCCCACTCGAGGTCCCGCGCATTGGAGTAGGTGAGCAGCTCGTCGCGATGGAATCCATAGCGCGCGCCCGCGATCAGATGGAGCACGGTGAAGCCGAGGCCAAGAAGCCATAGAGCGGCGGTATCGTTCGAGAGAATCCGACGCAAGGGATGCGAATTGTGCATGGGCCCTCGATTGAAACGATGGATTTATGGCCAAGCATAACGCGAAACACCATCGGATGCTATAACCACACCCACACCCACGCCCCATCCCCCGCTTTTCTGAACCCTGAACCCTGCCCCCCCTTCCCGTACAATTGCCGCTACAGCGGAACCAGAGTGGATGTACGCTGAAACCACTGCGCTCAAGTGGCTTTTTTCGCAAAGAAAAAGCCACCTGCGATTCTGTTTGTGAGGTTAAGATTACTCTGGTTCCGCTCTAAGTCCTTCTCTTGAGGATCCATCTGTGCGCCCATCGTTCTCGCTTGGCATTGAAGAGGAGTACCAGACCATCGATCCGGTGACGCGCGACCTGCGCTCCCACATCGAGACGGAGATGCTGGCGCAGGGCAAGCTCCGCCTCCAGGAGCGTGTCAAGGCCGAGATGCACACTTCTGTCGTCGAAGTCGGCACGCGCGTTTGCCGCAACATCGACGAGGCCCGCGAAGATATCTACGAACTGCGCCGCGAGATGATCAAGCTCGCCCGCGAACATGGCCTCGAACTTGTGGCCGGCGCCACCCACCCCTTTGCCGACTGGCGCACGCAGACGATCTATCCCGATCCGCGCTACCACCAGGTCGTCAAAGATCTCCAGCTCGTGGCCCGCGCCAACCTCATCTTCGGCCTCCACGTCCACGTCGGCATCGAAGACCGCG
>CAYWSR010000200.1:0-8221 GCA_964460385.1 uncultured Occallatibacter sp.
GCCCCAGGGCATCCAGTGTCTTCAGGACCATCAGCGCAAGCGTTCCTTGCAATACATCCGGCTCTTCTCTCATCGGGAGACCCACCTCTAGGTTTCCAACAGGAATAATGTCATGATCCCTTTTGGAAAGCAACAGGAAATTTTTGCGCGATCTTTCGACGTCAAGTCCAGAAGAGCTGTCAGTAAACTGCAGGGAGATTGTTGATTGAGAGCGGCGTAGTTGTGATTACTAATGAAAGGTTGGCATTGCGCCGGGAATCTCGTGTTCTGGCCCCCGAGGCGAGGGTGGCTTTGCCGGGTACCCAGACCTCCCTTTCGGATGGCTGGCTACCGGAGATTGTTGGGATCGGAGCGTCGGCAATTCATGAGCCTTGACCCACGTTGTGGGTGCCCCGCCCACGCTCCCTCCGTGAAATGCAAGGACGAGGAAAGGCAACCGCAGATCCCCTTCGGCTTCGCTCAGGGCAGGCTTTCGGCTCCGCTGCGCTTCGTTCAGGATGACGACGCGGATTTTGGGCAGTCGGGCTCTGTGGTCTCCCACCGTTGCCGCAAAAAGCAAATACGCGGCAAGGATGGGGCACCCTCAGTTTGTGGGCGGGACGGACAGCGCGAACGCGAAGCGATCTACTCTTCGCGAAGGAGGATGAGGGGGTCGACGGCGAGGGCGCGACGGGCGGGGTTAATTATGCGCAAAGGCCAGGGGGAATTTTTGGGTGGGCGGAGATTACATTGGGTGACCCTGGGGCGTTTATCGGGATCGATTCTGGCGCGCCGTCGTTCGAAACGTGGTTTTGGGCCGTTGGCGTTAACTGACCATCGATCCGGGAACTCTCACCAGCTGTTCAGTGTTTCTGAATGGTTAGTTTCCGAGTTGACGGTGATCTAACCCGATCGCCTGCCGAGTGACCTTTGTAAGCACGAAGATTGCGGCGCATGAAAACGCCTGATCTAATCCTTTCCAGAAGATGCGCCGATATACGTATTTCTGGCAGACGCGTGCCAGAGTGCGCGAGAGGGTGGTTGAGAATGGATGCAGTCAGCGTGACTGATCCCGGGCACTTCTGCGGCCATTCAGCAATGAGACAGCGCCGGCGCCGGGAGGCGGGCCGCGGATCATGGATCCGTGTCTTCATCGTGACCTGCCTCTCATTGAGCGTCCACGCTTTCGCATCCCTTCCCGTTCTCCGCACGGCGCGTCAGGCCCACATCCTGCCCGCGGCGGAGGCCAGCCGCGGTTATCCTGTTCACCTAAGCAGAGCCCAAGTCACCTATTACGATCCAATCATCAGCTGCCTCTTTATCATGGACTCCTCCGACGGAATTTTTATCGACCTGCGCGGCGAGTCTCCACCGAAACTCCAAGCTGGTGACATTGTCTCTGTGAATGCGGTGAGTGGTCCGGGCAAGGTCAGTAGCATCCTGGTCCATGCCAGGTTTCACCATTTGGGCCATCAAGCGCTGCCTGATGCTCCTCTCGTCAGCTTCGATCGCATTCTCTCAGGCGCCTGGGATGCGCGCTGGATTTCGCTCGAAGGAGTTGTCCGATCCGTTCGCAGACCTGCAGAAATCACGGCCTATGCCAATGAACCTGCATTCGGAAGCACCAATCTGATCATCACACTCGCTTCTGGTCCGGATCTGATCGACGTGATCACCGCCGCTCCCGGCGCGGTCGACGACCGCTCGCTGATCGACGCCCGCGTTCGCCTCCGTGCGGCCGTCGGAAGTCGATTCAACCAGAGGCTTCAGCTTATTGGAGTACACGTCTACGCACCCGATCTTTCCGGCGTCCGAATTCTTGAGCCGCCGCCTGCCGATCCGCTTTCTCTTCCCATCGTAAAAATCGCCGGAGTCATGCGCCGCTCGCTCTTTGTACCCGGCCATCGCGTCCGCGTGCGAGGTGTGGTCACATCGTCCTTTGGAACCCAGTTTTCGCTCATGGATGGCGAGCACGGTATTTTCGTTTACACCGATACTCCCGCGCCTGTGAAAGTCGGCGATTTGCTCGACGTGGCGGGTTTTCCTTCCATGGGCGCAGATACTGCCGTCCTGCAAGACGCCATTTACCGCAAACTTGGCGTTGCCCAGCCACCATCCCCGATTGCAGTCACCGCCGCCGAAGCACTCGCCGGCGACCATGATGCCGAGCCGGTTCAGGTGGATGGCCTGTTACTCTACAAGTCGCGCACCGCCGTGGAGAAAACACTAGTCCTCACCGAGAACGGCAACCTCTTCTCCACATTGCTTCCTGCGGGTTCTCTCGATAACTTCGACAATCTCCGCCCGGGAAGCCTGCTCCGCGTGACCGGAATCTGCCTGATCCATGTGACGCCTAGCAAGACCCCCCAAGCCTTGGATATTCTTGTCCAGTCTCCATCCGGCATCATAGTTCTCGCGCAGCCCTCCTGGTGGACATCCCGCAACATCTTTATCCTCCTGGTAGTTCTCCTCGCTGCTATCTCCGCCGTCGTCGCCTGGAACCTCGCTCTTCGCCGCCTCGTTCGTAATCAAACGCGCGTGATCCGCGCCCAACTGGAGGACGCAAACACCCTGCGTCTCCAGGCCGAAGCCGATCATCGCGAAAAGAGCGATTCGCTGGCCAGGGTCCTCTTGCTGCAGCGCGATCTCCTCACCGCGCAGGAAAATCTGCAATACCAGGCGACACATGATATGCTCACCGGGCTCTGGAATCGAGCCGCTCTGCTCAATCTGTTTGGCAAGGAAATTGACCGCGCCGTCCGCTCGCTTACGTCGACAGGCGTTCTTATTCTCGATGTCGATCACTTCAAGCACGTCAACGACAGTCTGGGGCACCTATCAGGCGACGAGGTCCTGAAAGAAATCGCCAACCGCATCCTGCAAGCGACGCGCACCTACGATATCACCGGCCGCTATGGAGGAGAGGAATTCCTGGTCGTCCTCCCAGGCTGCAACCGTGAACAAACTGAATCCAGCGCGGAACGCATTCGTGCCGCTGTTGCATCGCCTCCTGTCCAGGTTGGCGGATCAGAAATCTCGGTCACCACCAGCATCGGCGCAACCGTTGCCCCCGATTGCGGACGGACTGAGTCAGAAATTCTGGGTCTTGCGGACCTGGCACTCTACCAAGCCAAGAGCGCTGGACGAAACTGCGTAGTTTTTCGAGGTTCATCTCAGGAACGACTCGCTGAATTGGTGTGACCCGCGCGATCCTTGAGTCAATGCGCTAGAGATGGTTCCAGACGGGTTGTAGACAACTTGGAAGTTACCTTTCGGCCAACAGCTCCCATGAACCGGCAAACAGGAGTGGGTCTCGCTTCGCGCAAAATCGCCAAGGTACTCGTCGACGGTGGATCAGTACTGATAAGCGTGCAACTGGCCTCGACCAGACAGGTCGGGAAGGAGCTGTATTTGTTCCTTGGGAGTCGGCATTGCGACGGGATTCTCGTGTTTTGGCCTACGAGGTGAGGGCGGCGCTGTCGGGTACCCAGCCAGGCGTGGGGAATAGGGTATCGGGTGTAGGGTGTCGGGCGCCGGCAATTCATGAGCTTGAGGGCCCACGCTCCCCTCGTGAAATGCAAGGACGAAGGGCAACCGCAGGTCCCCTTCGGCTTCGCTCAGGGCAGGCTTTCGGCTCCGCTGCGCTTCGTTCAGGATGACGACGCGGATTTTGGGCAGTCGGGCTCTGTGGTCTCCCACCCTTGCCCCACCACCCCCCGGACGAAGACCTGTCCGTGGGGGCCCCGAGCAAAAAGCAAATACGCGGCAAGGATGGGGCACCCACAGTTTGTGGGCGGGTCGGGGAGCGCGAATTCGATGCAGGCTACTCTTCGCGGAGGAGGATGAGGGGGTCGACGGCGAGGGCGCGGCGGGCGGGGAGCCAGGAGGCGGCGAGGCCGAGAAGGAGCATGGTGACGCAGACGCCGAAGAGGACGACGGGGTCGCGGGGCGTGGCCTGATAGACGATGTAGGAAAGGAAGCGCGAGAGCAGAACACCGACGACAACGCCGACGACGGAGCCGAGAGTGAGCAGCAAAACGGACCGGCCGAGCGAGGCGCGCAGAACCTGACTGCGGTTTGCGCCGAGGGCAACGCGGATGCCGAGCTCGCGCAGGCGCTTGCTGACCACGTAAGAAGCCATGCCGAAGACGCCGGTGACGGCAAGCAAAGCTCCGAGCATGCCCAGAACGCCAAGGGCGACGGTGGCGACACGCGGCGCGAAGAGTGCAGTATTCAATTCGCCGGTCCAGGTGCGCAGGCTGAGCGGGAGCCCGGAGTCGAGGCTGTGGAGGGCGCTGCGCAACGCGGGCTCGAGCTGAGCGGGGTCGCCGCTGGTGCGGACGATGAGCCAGGTTCCGCTGCTCTGGAGTTGCTGGAACGAGAAGAACATGGCCGGCTGCTGGTCTTCAGTGAGAGAGCGGTAGCGGCCGTTTTCGACGACGCCGACGACCAGAGCGCGGCTGCCGCCCCAGTATTTGAAGTGGCCGCCGATGGCTTTCGAGACGGAGCCGAAGACCTTGACGGCGAACTGGCGATTGACGAGAGCGACGACGGGAGCCTTGTCTTTGTCGTCGACGGTGATGTCGCGGCCGGCCAGAAGCGCGGTGCCCGCAGCACGCAAGTAGCCCGGCGAGATGCGATATTGCATGGCGTCGGCGGCGTAGTTGGTGGGGCGAAAGTCGGTGGTGGCATCGGTGTAAACGTAAGAGTCGCCGCCGCCGAGGTCGAGCGGAATCTGGCTGGTGACCCCGACACTGGTGACACCGGGAAGAGCGGCGGCAGCATCGATCATGCGCTGCTGCATCTGGGGCACGCGATCGCCGGAGTAGCCGGCCATTTGAAGATCGCACTGGACGAGCAGGACGTTGCTGGGCTGGAAGCCGAAGTTGCTCTGCAGAGAGCGCGCGAGTCCGCGGACGGCGACGAGCGAAAAGGTAACGAGCAGGGCGCAGATGGCGATCTGGAAGACGAGAAGGATGTCGCGCAGAGTGACGCGGCGCATTCCGGCGACACCAAAGGAACCGGTGCGGATGATTTGCCATGGATCGGCGCGAAGGACCTGGCGAACGGGCACGACGCCGCAGAAGAGTCCACTGAGGAGGGAGAGCGCGAGGGCGACGACGTAGGTGCGGAAGTCGGGGTTGACGGGGACGTTGATGGGCACGGCAGGGATGGGCTGCCAGGCGCTGAGGGCGTGGAGGATGACGACGCCGCCCACGACGCCGATGAGGCCGCCGACGAGAGAGACGAGCAAGGCCTCGGTCATCAACTGGCGGAGGATGAGCGCGCGGCGCGAGCCAAGAGCAAGGCGCAGGGCTACTTCTTTGGCGCGATCGGCGGCGCGGGCAGCAAAGAGGCTACCGAGGTTGGCGCAGGCGGCAAGCAGGATGAGGCCGGCGAGGAGCATGAGGCCGGTCATGAAGGCACGCGCGGGTCCGCCGATCATATCGCCGATCAAGCCGGGATGGGCGAGAGAGAACTTCAGGCCATCGTCTTCAGACGGATAGGCTTTGGCGAGCGAGTTGGCGATGGCGTTGATGTCGTCGGTGGCCTGAGCGGGCGTGACGCCGGGGCGCAAGCGGCCAAGGACAAACGAAGAGTGATCGCCGCGATACTTGAGCAGCTCCTGGCTGGTGATGGTCTTGACGTCGACGATGGGCGCCCAGAAGGCGGGC
The DNA here is from genome assembly GCA_964460385.1 of uncultured Occallatibacter sp. Classification (GTDB taxonomy): domain Bacteria; phylum Acidobacteriota; class Terriglobia; order Terriglobales; family Acidobacteriaceae; genus Telmatobacter. The sequence goes on from CAYWSR010000200.1 coordinate 5,655, forward strand.
GCGAAAAAGAGCTCGGTACCGCGAAAGCCGGAAGGGGCGACACCGATCACGGTGAAGGGATGACGATTGATGAGGACCGGTTTGCCGAGGACGCCGCGGTCGGCGTGAAAGTAGGTGTTCCAGAAGGAGTAACTGAGGACGACGTAGGGGGCGCTGTCGGGGCCCTTCTCGTCGGAGGCGTGGAAGAAGCGTCCGAGGAAGGGCTGGGTCTCAAGCGCGTCAAAGTAGTTGCCGCTGGTGAGATAGGGCCATGCGGTGGTGGGGTTGCCGCCGTAATCGACGCCAACGGGGCCGGCGACGTCGTAGGTGACGAGGGAAGAGAAGGTGCGGTTGCGGTCGCGCAGGTCAATGTAGTCGGGATAAGACTGCGACGGGAACTGGAAGCGCTGGACGATGTAGAGTGCGTCAGCGTGGGGAAGCTTGACGGGGTGAAGGACGACGGCATTGAGGATGCTGAAGACCACGGCGTTGGCGCCGATGCCGAGGGCCAGGGTGATGATGGCTGTGAGCGCGAAGCCGGGAGACTTGGTCAGTTGACGCAGCGCGAATTTCAGGTCTCTAAGCATGATGCAGAGGGGGTACGCGTGCGGGTGCAGGGAAGTTCCCGAGGGGAAATGGGGTGTAAGGTGTTGGGTATGAGTGGGATTGCGTTCACCGGGTACGACGCAGGGGTGGCCCCAGGGCTGGCGCGGGTGCGGGCGAATCGCCGAGCTACTTTGTCGGGTCGGTGAGGCGGCCGAGGAAGAGGATTGCGCCGCTGGAGTTGTCGCGAATGAGGAAGAGGAAGGGGTGGTCGGCGCGGAAGACGATGGGAGGAGGCGGCGGGGCCTGGCGCATGGCCGAACCAACCATCATAACGGCGGTGGCAGCGGCGGCTTCAGTTCCCTCTTCGTCGACGTCGATGTAGGCCTTGTGGATGGCGGCGGAGATGGAAAAGCTCTTGTCCCCGGTGATGGCGGAGAAGTCGGCCGCGCCGCTCTCAAAGGCCTGCTTCATGCCGAGAGATTCGAGCACGGAACTGAGCTCGAACTGCTGGGTGATCTTGAAACTCGGAATGGTGACGATGACCGTTTCCTCATAACTGAGGGAGCCGATCCACTTGTCGAGATTCGCAGCGGTGAGGGATTTTTCGAGAGCGGGCAGGCCGTTGGGGGAATCGGGGAGCAGGACAATCATGGAGAGCTCGTTGCGCAAGTAGGGAAGCTCGAGGGCCTGGAAGGATGGGCCGCGAAAGAAGGAGTAGCCTTTCGTCTGGTGCATGAGCGGGGCTTTGACCGACTTCGTGGCGGATAGGTGGAAGTCGTCGCTTTGGGTTTGCGATTTTGAGAACTGTTCGGCCCAGGCGGACTTGAAGTAGATGGCGTTGGTGAGGATAAGTCGGGTGTACGCGGTGACGGTACCGGAAGGGACGAGGTCGAGAATCTTTTGCTGCGTTTGGTCGGCGACCCAGTTGTTGATGAGGGCGCGCGCGGCCTCGGGGTTGGCGCGGAAGTCGACCGGCTGGAAGCCCGCGCCGTAATCGGTCTTCATGAGGGTCGTGTAATCAGGGAGGAAGTGCTGGTCCTGGGCCGCCCAGAGCGCGTTGGCCATGTGCAGTTCGTAGTTTTGGTGAGGGCCGTTGAGATCGGCGAGGAGCGCGCCCATCGCGGGGTGAAGGCGATCGGGCGGAAGGGCGAAGTGGAGCGTGGAGGCCATTTCGGATGCAGTCGTGCCGCGAGCGCCGGCGTAGGCCATGGCAAAGGCTGTAGAGACGCTGGCGGGAGAGAAGAAGAGATTGCCCGGCTCGCTGCTGAGCTTGCCGTAGAGATCGACGGCGAAGGCGTTGCTCTCTTGCGCGATGGTGGAGACGTCAGCGTTCAATGAAGAGCCTCCAGACGGCGAAGACTGCTGGGCGATGGAGCCAGCAGCCTGAAGAAGTAGGAAGGAAATGAGCGTAACGTGTAACGGCTTCATAGGAACCCTCCGGCCTATCCATCGAGCATTGATCCGCTGGTCCCAAGCATAGTGCTTTTTGCGCGTCAGCGTTCGCAGGGGCTAAAGCCCACGCTGGTTTTGCGATCTATGCGGCCCGACTAAAGTCGTGCCCTTATTACAAAGCATAGGCAAAATCAGGCCCTGCTCAGGTAAGCGCCCTCGCTGGTGTCGACGCGGATCTTTTCACCTTCATTGATAAAGGCGGGAACCTGGACGACGAGGCCGGTCTCAGTCTTGGCCGGCTTGGTGACGCTGGACGCGGTGGCCGACTTGAGGCCGGGCTCGGTTTCGACGACGGTGAGCTCGACGGCCGCGGGCAGGTCGATGCCGACGGCGTTGCCGTCGTGATAGCTGACCTTGATCTGCAGATTGGGCGTAAGGTATTCAACGGCATCGCCGAGCGTGGAGCCCTTGAGGACGGTCTGCTCGTAGTCGACGGGGTTCATGAAGTAGTAGTCGTCGCCGTCGTTGTAGAGGAAGTCCATGGAGACTTCGTCGACCACGACCTTCTCAATGGCGTCGCCGGAGCGGAAACGGTGCTCGAACATGGCGCCGGTGCGCAGGTTGCGCAGCTTGGCCTGGATGAAGGCGCG
>CAYWSR010000201.1:0-8206 GCA_964460385.1 uncultured Occallatibacter sp.
GCGCTGGCGAGCTGGATGACGTGGAAGTGCGCGGTGGTGAATATTCCGTTTGGCGGCGCGAAGGGCGGCGTGATCTGCGATCCGAAGCACATGTCGCAGGGCGAACTGGAGCGGATGACGCGGCGGTACACGGCGGAGATCATCGAGTTTCTGGGTCCGGAAAAGGATGTGCCGGCGCCGGATGTGAACACGAACGAGCAGACCATGGCGTGGATCATGGATACCTACTCGATGCACATGGGACATACGGTGACGAGCGTGGTGACGGGCAAGCCGCTGACGATTGGCGGGTCGCGGGGGCGGGTTGAGGCGACGGGGCGCGGGGTGATGGTGGTGTGCGACGAGAGCCTGCGCTACCTGAAGATGCCGATCGACGGGTGCAGGGTGGTGATCCAGGGATTTGGGAATGTGGGATCGAATGCGGCGCGGCTGATGGTGGAGCACGGCTACAAGATTGTGGGCGTGGCCGAGCGCGATGGCGGGATTGCGAATGCGAACGGGATCGATATTCACCAACTGATCGAATTCAAGTATCGGAATGGCACGATTCTTGGATTTAGGGGCGGAGAGGCGACGCCGAGCGAAGAGTTGATTGAGAGTGAGTGCGAGATTCTGATTCCAGCGGCGACGGAGAATGTGATCACCAGCCGGAATGCGGACAAGATCAAGGCGCGGATTGTGGTGGAAGGCGCGAACGGGCCGACGACGGCGGTGGCCGACGAGATATTGGCGGATAAGAAGATCTTCATCGTGCCGGATATATTGGCGAACGCGGGCGGCGTGACGGCGAGCTACTTTGAGTGGGTGCAGGATCGGCAGGGATACTTCTGGAAGGAAGCGATCGTGAACGAACAACTGGAGACGATTCTGCGCGACAGCTTCGACGACGTGGTGCGGTACGCGGAGGCGCATAACGTGAACAACCGGATCGCGGCGTATATGCTGGCGATCGATCGGGTGGCGTTCACGATCAAGCAGCGAGGGATTTATGCGTAGGGCAGCTTTTAGCTTTTAGCCTTTAGCTTTCCGACCCTTGTGACAAGGGGCAGGAGCGAGGTGCCCAGAGGGCGCCCAGATGTGGACCCGCGGAAGTGGGTCTTTGGTCTCGAGATAAGCAGACAGGATGGGTCATGAGGCCTGTCCTGTTTTTATTGGGCTTGAATATTGCACTAACCAGCATTGGGCATCGGGCCTCTAATCGAGTGTCAGGAAAGAATCTCCTGTGGAGGAAGCCGATGAAGCTGCCTGGTGGGACCGCCGCGCGCGGAATCAGTTTGTTGCTTGTGTTGACACTGGTCACCCCTAACCTTGCATCAGCCGCACCGAAGCCGCTGACGGGGAACCAAGCGCACTCGCGCCTGCTCAAACGCGGCCTGGGCAACTGGGTTGGCGTGGAGATGCAGGATGGAACGGCATTCGTGGGCCGCATCATCAGCATCGACGATCAGACGTTCAGCCTGCAATTACACAACGATCCGCAGGTGACAGCGATCTTTTACAGCGAAGTGGGCTGTCTCGAGACAGGACCTTCGCGGGGAACGATGTGGGGAATCGTGGCGGGCGGCGTGGGCGGGATCGTGACGCTTGCTGTGGTGGGATTCCATGAGGTAAACGAGCACTCTCATTTACCGACTGCCGCGAAACGCTAAGAGGTAATTCGGAGCTGGGCTGTGAAACCGCTCTGGTTCGAAGCATGAAGGAACAAGACCATGAAAGCAATTCTTGCTGTGTTTCTGCTGTCTGTTCCACTGCTGGGACAGAACCAGGCCGCCAAGGGTCCGGCGGCATGTGGAGGCCTGAGCGTTGGCATGGCCGTTGACCTGAAGAACGGCGCGCAGGATTCGGTTGCGCCGCAGGCGGATAAGGCGCTGGTGTACTTCATCCTGGAGACAGGGCCGGGGTTCAATTGGAGCTATCCGACAACGGAGGTTGGGATAGACGGCAAGTGGGTGGGAGCAAACAAGAGGAATTCGTATTTCTCTTTCTTTGTTAGTCCGGGGGAACATCATCTCTGCACTGCGATTCAATATTCGTCGTTGCCTTACGGCATCGAATTGGGTCATTTCACGGCAGAGGCGGGCAAGGTGTATTACTTCCGCACGCAGATCATCTGGGGCAGGGATGCGGAGTATCTGAGCGTGGAACCGGTGGACAGCGATCAGGGGACGTATCTAATCGATTCGTTTCCATTGGCGAAGCTGCGTCCCCAGAAGTGAGCGCCCTTCGATCTATAGCCGGGCCGCCACAGAGCTCTGTTCCGGATAAGAAGCGTTCAGCGTTCCCACCTATTCGTAGTTTCTTCATCGAAGAAACGCGAATGGATGGGGCAACCGCCTTTCGCAGGAATGGACATCGTTCCTCTTCCGGTTCCGCTTCTGCAGGCAATCGACCAGCCGGATGTGCGCCCGCGCGGGCAGTGCAATAATGGAGCCACAGCTTTCGCGCCCAAAGACCCGCATCCATGAATCTGCCAAATTCCATCACGATGAGCCGGATCGCCATGATCCCGCTGCTGCTGTGGATTCTCTCGACGCATTTTCCGTGGCGAGGGCCGCAGGGGGAGCAGGAGATTCTGGCATCCGGTCTGTTCATATTGGCGTCGATCACGGACGGGCTCGACGGGTACCTGGCGCGGAAGCGGGCGCAGATTACGACGATGGGGATGCTGCTGGATCCGATTGCCGACAAGATCATGGTGACGGGGGCGCTGATCGCGCTGGTTGCTTATAACCCGGTGGTGGTCAAGGTCTGGATTGTTGTGGTGATCATGGGTCGGGAGTTTCTGATCTCGGGGCTGCGGTCGATAGCGTCGTCGGAAGGGTTCACGATCCAGGCAAGCGACCTGGGGAAGCTGAAGACGGTGACCCAGATTGTAGCGGTGGTTTCGGCGATCCTGGCGCACCGCTGGCACCAGTGGGAGTTTGGCGTGGTGGTGATTCCGGTGCAGTGGATTGCGATTGCCGCGATGTACTTTACGGCGCTGGTGAGCGTGATTTCGGCGGTGGATTATTTTGTGGGGTTCTGGAAGCAGATCGATCACGCGTCGAAGGATCGGCGGGGGAAGGCGTTTGTGCTGGGGCGGCGCAAGAGCCCGAGTATTTCTTCCTAGCTTCCTTGACGATCCGCCTTGCGCCGCTGTTTTGAAAAGTCTGGGCCCAAAATTACCGCTTACGTGGCTCGATGATCAAGTCCGCGCAGTGCAACTTGTCACCCTTCTCTTCGCAGAGGGCAGTTTTGACCTCTTTGCCATCCTGAGATTTGAGGTAGACATGTTTCCCATCGAGGCGATAGGGGATATCCATTCCGGAACTGATTCCTTTGGTGAAGTCGTGCTGGAAGAGTGCGTAACGGTACAAGACCTTCATCGCGTTCTGGCCGTCCTGAAGAGTCAAGAGGTAGACACCGAGGTAGCTCCCGCGCCCAATTGGCTGGAACGCGGTGAGATCCTCGATACCTATCAGGCGTGCAGTGCCCGGGGCTGAGGGTTGGGGGGAAGCTGTTTGCGGGATGGATTGCGAGGCCACGACGAGGACCGTGGATAGGAGCAGAAGGGTCCGTTTCACAGAATTCCTCCGGGTGAGCGATCCTGATTGCCGATGAGAATCAGCGTCAAGTCGCTTCATGGATTCGATTCAAGTTGTGACCGGTTGCGGTGGATTTGACCGGGGATGTTGTTAGGGGCCACCGAATGCCTGAAATCATACCGCTCACAAGGCAAATTGCAAGGCCAAAGGAAGTTTCGCGTCAAAGGATCGGCGGGGGAAGGCTTTTGTGGTGGGGCGGCGGAAACGTCCGGGTATCTCGTAGGCTTGCTGATATCCCACCCATTCCACATCTTTTCCTCGAAAAGGCACGGAATGGATGGGGCACGGTGCTTTCCTGCTAGAGCGAGAATGCTACGGACAACGAAAAAGCCCCAGCGATGGCCGGGGCTTTTTCGTCGATGCGAGCAAGGAGGGAATCAGGCCATCGCGACTGCAGGTTCCTGGGCGCGCGAGACTGAAGCGGGTATGTCGGCCGGGCGCTGGCCGGGCTGAGCCGCGACATGCTGAGGCCGGGTGAGGCGGTGGACGAAGTGATAGGGCGGCCAGGGGCCGGAAAGCTGCATGTGGCACTCGCGCATCGTCGCGCTGGTGGAGGAGAACTTGTTCTGGTAGCGCTCGACATACTTGCTGTCGATGAGGTGGGCGATGTCGAGGACCATCTTGCCGCTTTCGGTGAGGCGGCAGGAGACCTCTTCGTCGAGAGGCATGAAGAGGCGATGCATCTGGAAGCTGACGGCACGGGCGCGGGTCTGGCGCTCGCGGGTGCGGGAGGCCGTTTCGCGGAGGTTGCTGAGGTACTCACGGCCGACGGCATCGGCGGCGGCCACATGACGGTCGAGGGTCTGCGTGCAGCAGTCGTCGACGAAGATCTTGAGGTGCATCTCGGTCTTGCCGCGCAGCTTTTCGATATTGCCCTGGAACTGGCGCTGGTTGGAGCGGATGGACTTGCGAAGAGCTTCGTCGTCGTTGAAGACGGTGCCGAAGCGGAAGGGAAGAACCGTGGAGTGGAGGAAACAGTCGGCAATGACCCGGGCGTGGTCGACGCCGGCCTTCTGATTCAGGTTGTCCGCGGGGTTGTGTTCGCTGACCACGACGGCGAGGTCGCTGGCGGGGTAGAGGAAGACCTGGTTGCCGCTGACGCCGAGGACGGTTTCGAGGGGGACTGGTTTGCGATGACGGGCTAATTCAGGGAAGGCAAGTTTTTCACCGATGCAGTAGGCATACCATGCCATGTCGAGACACTCCGTGCGCGTGCGCTGCTTAGCGCCGCTCGTTGGTGAAGCTCTGTGAACCTGAGAATAACTGCATAGCGGGCGAGAGACCGGGAGTTTTTCCTGGATTCCCGGATGAACTAGGTCGAATAGTAGTCCGGCGAAAATACGACTGGCAACAGCGCACATCACGGAGATGGGGAAAGCGATGGGTTTTCCACAAATTAGTATTTGCGTGAGTAACATTGCAGTTGATGCCGTGGAAAATCGTTTGATTATGGGAATTTGGTGGAAATGGGAACGGGGTGGGGGTCCCGAGTAATGGGAAATCCTGAGGCCCGAGGGGGTTTTAGCGGAGCCGGATTGGGGTGGTTTTCGGAGGGGGGTGGGGAGCTCTGGGCAGGGTGGGCGGGCGATTCGGGAGGGGGTGGGGGGCGAGGTCTGGTGTCGCTTGATTCGGCTTGTTGAATTCGTCGATTCCCATGTCCCAGGGGCGAGACATGGGGCACCCGCCATCTCGGGTGGTGGAAGGTGGCACCGTCGGCTAGGGCAGGACGCGCTTGATGTGGAGGTAGAGGATGACGTTGACCATGACGGAGACGACGAGGAGGAGGAGGGCGACCATGGCAAAGATGTTGACCTTGTTGCCGACGCCCTTGAGGTCTTCGAGGAGTTCCTGCTGCTCGAGGGTGTTGCGGTCGGTGGCTTCGCGGACCATTTCGAGCTGATCTTCGACGCGCTTGAGCGAGGTGTTCTGGTCGGCGATCTGGGCGCGGAGGTCGTGCTGCTGGTTTTGGAGGGAGCTGATGCCCTCTTCGAGGGGGGCGAGGTCGACGGGCGGCGGCGGAGGCGCGGGCCGGTGGGGCGGCGGGGCCATGAGGTTGGAGACGGCGGTGCCGACGTTGCCATCGAGCAGGGGCAGGATGCGCTGAATGAAGGGCAGGGTGGCGCGGAAGGCGTTGACGGCGCGCTGGATGCCGGAGGGGAGCTCCGCAGGTGGGGACTGGGCGGGGCTGAGGCCGCGGCCGAGGGCAAGGTTCTTGCCGGGCAGAGCAGGGCCGGCGGCGCGCGAGGAAACGGGCTGATCAGGAGAAGAAGTGGGAGCAGACAAGTCCGTGCCGGTGGGCAAGGGCGAGCCGACGGCGCGCGGAGTTGGCTCGGAGGGTTGCGGCGCCCAGGCGCGGATGCGGGTTGGGCCCGGGCCCGATGTGGGGGCTGGCGCAAGGCTGGGGCCGGGAGCGGTAGAGGCAGGTGGGGACGGGACGGACACGGGAGTTACAGGCTCTAGATCGCTAAAGCGGGCGGGAGGACGATCAGGAAAACGATCGGACGGGCTATCCGCGGACTGCGGAACGGGCGATCGATCTGCGCGGGGGCGATCGTTCCAGAGTTCGGTGATGCGGTCGGTCAAGCGTTCTGGCCTGTCGGCGCTCATGAGCTTCCTTACAGGAATCATTCTATAGGGAATTGATTGTAGATGAGGACTGAGGGACTGGGGACTAGGAACAGGCGGGCGGCGGGAGGTACCTATACTGGACAACAGGATAGGAAGGCGAGGGAGAGAACGTGAATCCTGTGCTGGCAAAGACGGTGCGGAGCCTGCAACGGAATATTCTGGCAGGGCTGATCACGATCGGGCCGCTGTTTGTGACGTGGCTGGTGTTCAGCTTTGTGTTTCGGACGCTGGCCCAGGCGGGACTGCCGGTGGTGCAGTTGTTTGCGGCGATCTTTCCGGCAGGGTGGCTGGCGCAGCCGTGGCTGCAGTCGCTGCTGGCGGTGGTGCTGACGCTGATTCTGCTCTACCTGGTGGGGCGGATCACGTCGCTGGTGATCGGGCGACAGGCGCTGGGACTTTTTGAGTCGGTGTTGGATCGGCTACCGTTTGTGGCCAAGGTGTATACGTCTGTGCGGCAACTGCTGGACAGCATGATGATGAAAAAGGAATCGAGCCAGAGGGTGGTGCTGGTGGACTTTCCGATTGTGGGGCAGAAGAGCGTGGGATTTCTGACGCGGAGCTATACCGACTCAACGAGCGGAAGGCTGCTGGCCGCGGTGCTGGTGCCGAACGCGATCAACCCGACGTCGGCTTTCCTGCAGATATTGCCGATGGAACTGGTGACGGAGACCGACCTGACGATGGAGCAGGCGATGAGCATGATCATGACGGGCGGTGCGGTTGGGCCGGAGACGTTGAGGTATAGCAAAGACGAGGGACTGAGGGATTAAGGGAACAGGGAACAGAAGGGCTCGATGTGTCGAGGGTTGGGTAAGTCTATAACTCGACCGCAGTGCCGCCCCATTCGTCTGGATGGATATCTGCCACTGACTGGGAAAAGGTCCAGGAGTGTCCGGCGAAGTCTTCGGCGTTGTACTGGCGCTCGCCGAATGGGTGAGTTGTTGGGGCTTGCGTGATGATTGCGCCGTGGTCGAGGGCGATTTTGCAATGGGCGTCGACGTCTTCAACGCGAATCAAGATCGAGTGGCCAATGCCGAGCAATAGAAGGGTTTCGTTCGGGCGCATTTCTCTCAGGATGACCGCAGCATTTCCGACGTTCAATTGGATGCGATGGGTGCCGATGCGCAGACGCACGCTAAAACCGAAGGCGTCGCAGAGCCAAGTGGCGGCCTGATTCACGTCGGGGTATGAGAGGACGGGAATAACGGTAGCGGCGGGAATCGATCGATTTGCGAGCATGGGGTGCATCCTGAATCAACGTGCGCTATGGGGTGGTGGAGTCGGCAACTTCGGCATCGGGAGCGACATCCGCGGCTTGTTCGCTTTCGGTGGTGATCTGGCGGAGGGAGATGTGGTCGACCTGTGCCCAGATGAGTCCGATGGGGACGATGCCGAGGAAGCTGACGATGAGAAGCATGGCGGCACAGGCGGTGGAGGCTTCGGAGCCGACGTTGTAGAAGTTGGCCATGGCAGCGGCGACCAGGCCGATCTGGGTGAACCAGCCGAGGATGGGAAGCTGGAAGACGCTGGCTCCGCCCGAGAAGGCGAGCATGAGCATGGACTTGGGGAGCGTCATGGCGGCGAGTTCTTTGCTGCCGGTGAAGGCCTGCATGGTTTCAAGATAGGCAACGGTGATGATGAGCCACATGGCGATGGAGACGCCGGCGGTGATGGCGAAGTCAGAGAAGCTGCGCATGGTGTCGAGGCCGGCGTGGAAGCTGCGAACTTTTTCAGCGACGGCGTGACCGAGACGCTTGGAAGCGAGGCCGAGGGTGGACTCGAAAAAGCCTGCGACCATGTTGCCTGCCATGCGAACCAGGACGAGGAAGATGGCGCCGGCAATGGTGAGGCCCATGCCCCAGTAGCCGGCCTTCTTAACGATCTCGATGTGGGGCAGGTCGCCGGGCTGGCCGAACCAGACAGTGAATAGGATTACGGAGGAAAAGATGAGGGCCATGGAGCCGGCGTCGAAGAGGCGCTCAACGATGTAGACG
>CAYWSR010000202.1:0-8203 GCA_964460385.1 uncultured Occallatibacter sp.
TCCGGAGTATTCCGACGAGCTTTGGGTGAAGGACTGCGCTTTCAAAAACGTGAGCGGTCAGGCGGTGACGATCAGCAACGAGAAGAGCCCGATGACGGAGATCGGATTCGAGAATGCGGTGCTCGAGAATGTGCCGGTGTTTGCGCGCTTTCGCGAGAGCGGGAAGACGTTCGAGGGCATCGGCAGAACCTACCGGGTCGGCAACTTCAACTATGGCGTTATCGTTCCCGCTGAAGGCGCAATGGGAACGATCCGTCCTATTTATAAGGTGGACACGCTCCCCTCCTTGCCGCCCGCGTTGCCGCATGCGATTCCCGCACTGCCGCCGACGACGGAGTGGGTGAACGTGCACACGCTGGGCGTGAAGGGCGACGGAGAGACCGACGACACGGCGGCGATTCAGAAGGCGATCGGTGCGCATCGCGTGCTTTATTTTCCGAGTGGGCACTATCTGGTCAAAGACACGCTGAATCTCAGGCCGGAGACAGTGATGATCGGGCTGCATCCGACATTAACGCAGTTTGTTCTGCTGGATGGGGCTGCGGGCTATCAGGGCGTGGGCGCGCCGAAGGCGTTGATCTCAGCGCCATCGGGCGGGACGAACATGGTGAGCGGATTCGGCATTTTTACTGGCGGAATCAATGCGCGGGCTGTGGCGCTCTTGTGGAAGGCTGGAGCGGATTCGCTGGTGGACGACATTCGTTTTCTAGGCGGGCACGGAAGCGGCGTGAACCCCTACAACCGCGACCACACGGGCGATCCCGACCCGCACAAGCGCTGGGATGGTCAGTATCCGAGCATGTGGGTGGCCGATGGCGGGGGTGGAACCTTCGCCGATATCTGGACGCCGAACACCTTTGCGCAGTCGGGGTTTTACGTGTCGAATACGAAGACGCCCGGGCATGTGTATGAGCTCTCGACCGAGCACCATGTGCGCAACGAGATTCGCTTCGATCACGTGGAGAACTGGGACGTGAACGCACCGCAGACCGAGGAAGAGGCTGCGGAGAGCCCGGAGTCGCTGTCGCTCGAGTTTGACTGGTCGCGGAACATTACAATTGCCAACTACCACGGCTATCGCGTGACGCGCTCGCGCGAGCCCTATGCGGCGGCGGTGCGGCTCTATAACTCGAGCGATATTCATTTTCGCAATGTGCTGGTGAACGCGGAGAGCGGCTATGCGACCTGCGACACGAAAGGCTGCGGGACGTTTCTGCGCGTGAGCAAGTATCCGTATGAAAACGCGATTGAAGATGTGACGCACAAGCTTGAGGTGCGCGAACGGCAGTTTGCGGTCTTCGATGTGCCGGCGGATCCGGAGAAGCCGGTGGCGGCAGACGCGTCGGCGGTGGTTGATACCGGGGCGCGCGTAGAAAGGCTCGAAGAGGGATTCTTCTCGATTGCCGGCGGCGTGGTGGACTTGGGCGGCAAGCTCTACTTTGTCGATCGGCACCAGCAGCGGATCTATGGGTGGGCGGCGGGCGAAGGCCTTACGGTTGAGCGCGACAACGTGCTCGATCCGGTGAACCTCGCCATCGATAATGCTGGCGATCTGATGGTGGCTTCGTCGGACGGGCCGGAAGGAACGGTGTACAGCTTCAGGCCGGGAACGTCAGCAGAGGAGATGCAAGTGATTGCGCCGACGCCGATGCCCGAGCGTAGGGGCGGCTCTGTCGCGCTGCCCGTGAACTACTGGAACAACGGCGAGTTCAGGAACCAGCTCGATTTTGCGACGATGCGTTACAAGACGCTGGCCGAGATGTTTGCCGAAGACGTGAGCACGGCGAAGATGCGCGAATACGTGTCGCCGGATGGCAGCCTTTCCTTGCCGGCGGGACGCGTATTCGTGCAAGGCCCCACGGACTCGACGGGCTGGCGCTTCTCAGACAATCTGGACACCTATGGGCTGATCGAGGCGACGCCAGGGCGGCGGGTCTACGTGTGCAGCTCGTCGGAGGATCGGACGTATAGCGCGCTGGTCAACTCGGATGGAACGCTGAGCGATCTGAAGGTGTTTGCCGAGCGTGGCGGAGAGAGCGTTGCCGAAGACAGCGCGGGCAATGTTTACGTGGCGAACGGGCAGGTCTTTGTCTACGACAAGAGCGGGAAGCAGATCGCGTTGATCGAGGTTCCGGAACGGCCGCTACAGACGCTGTTTGGCGGAGCGGACCGGCGCACGCTTTTCATTCTGGCGCATCACGCGTTGTTTGCCGTAAAGGTGAGGAATGCGGGGCGCTAGGAAGTTTTTGCGATTGCTGTAGTGCCAGCGTCGGCGAATCCCACCCATTTCGCAAAAACCCGCGAAATGGATGGGGCACCCAGATCTTGGAACATCCGAGAAGGTGCTTTAACTCACCGCGCTCATCGGGCGTTGATCAGGCGGATGGTTTCCATGAAGACATCGCCATCGATGGTGAGCGAGCGGACGCTGATCTTGTCGAGCGTGTCCTGTGCCGTGTGGTGGTAGCTGTTGTTGGGGCCGTAGTCGAGGTCGATGATGTCGACTGACGGCACGCCGCGCTTGACGAAGGGCAAATGATCGTCGCTGATCGGTTCTTCGGTCTGGAAAAAGTACTTGTCGTAACCGAATTTGTGGGCAGCCTGCCGGACGAGCGCCACCAGCCAATCCGTGGAGTTGGTGTCGTGCTGAATGTCGAGGTCTTTGTCGCCGATCATGTCGGCAACGATGAAGGCCTTGATTTTGCCGAGGGTTCCGTCGCGGCCCCATTTGGCGGCCAGATGACGGGTGCCGTAGGTGGAGTCGGAATCGGACCAGCACGCCAGGCACTCAATTGCCTCTTCGCCGTCGTCGAAGACCAGCCACACCGAGTAGCCGTCGAGAGTCTTGCCGCGCAACTGGTCGGCGATGGCCATCAGCAATCCGGTCGTCGATCCGCCGTCGTTGGCGCCGACGTAATTGATGTTTCTGAGCGGGTAGTTGGTCTCGTAGTGCGTGGCCAAGACGATCACACCGTCTTTCTTGCCGGGAAAACGGACGATGAAGTTGCGCATGGGCACGGCGCCGATGGGCGTGTTGGCGGTGAAGGTGTCCTCTTCAAGCTGATCGTGCTTGAACGCGTTGCGCAGGAACTCCTCGGCGCGGGCGTGGCCGGGACTGGTGGGCCAGCGCGGACCGATGGCGACAAACTGGCGCGCGTACTCCATGGCCTTTGCGCCGTTGAAGTGGGGTTGGGCGGGAAGCGCGAGCGGAGCAAGAAAGAGCAGGACCGCGGCAGCGCTTCGGATCGATGCAATTGCTCCCGAACTCCGAGGTTTCCCACCCTTGCCGCAAAAACCAGTACGCGGCAAGGATGGGGCACCCGGCATCTTCGATATGAACGAGAAAAACATCATGCCTTGACCGCCTTTTTGGCTTCGCGGGCGCGGCGCTTGTCCGGATGGACCCACCAGGCCACGCCGATGCCGATCATATAGAGCGCCAGCATGGGAACGGCGTAGAGACACATCGTCCATGGGTCTGGGCTGGGGCAAATGCACGCTGCCACAATAAAGACGATCAAGACCGCGTAGCGAAAGTTCTTCCACAGGAACCTGGGGCTGACGATGCCGAACATGGCAAGAAAGAAGATGAGAATCGGCATCTCAAAGCTGATGCCGAGACCGAGAATGATGGAAAGAAAGAAGCTCGAGTACTCCTCAATGGTGATCATCGGCGTGAAATTGTGGCCGAAGCCGATGATGAGGATTTTGATAGCGCCGGGCAGCACCCAGAAGTAGCCGAAGGCAGCCCCGCCGAGGAACAGGCCGACCGTCGCTGCCATAAAGGGGACCACGAAGCGGCGCTCTTTTTGATAGAGCCCAGGGGCGATGAAGAGCCAGACCTGGAAGAGGATGAAGGGCGAGGCAAGGATGGCGCCTCCGATGAGCGCAACCTGCATATCGAGGTTCAGCGCATCCATGGGGTGGGTCATCACCAGCGACTTGCCCACCTTGTTCAGCGGCGCCTGGATGAAGTTGACGAGCCGATCGTGGAAGATCCAGGCAGCGAAGAAACCGACAGCGAGGTAGATGGCGGAGTGAACGATGCGCTTGCGCAGCTCGTCGAGATGCTCCATCAGGCTCATGCCGGGGAGCTCGGCGCGCTCGCTCACAGCCTGGCGGGCTCTGCTGATTGCGTCTGTGGCGTCAACCATGGTGATTCACCGCGATGCCGGCGGCTTGTGCCGCGGCCACCGGGCCGGGTTCGGCTGAGCCGGCTTCGGATGAGGCATTCTCGGGCAAATCGGATGTGGACGGGACTGGCGCGGTTGCGATCGCCTCGGCTGGTGCGGACTCACTCCCAGCGCGCGAGGACGGGACTGGCTCCGATGCGGCGGACTCCGGAGCAGACGACTTCGTGGCTGATTCCGTGGAGGATTCTGCAGCCGAAAGCGCCGGCGCACCGACGGGCTTCGAAGCTTCTGCAAGTCTGGCCTGCTCGTACTTCTCGCTCCATCCCCGGGCAGCGGCGACCGTTTCACCAATGGACGGCGGCACGATGGTGGGTGCGGAGTCGGCGGCCTGCGTGCTGGCGGCCTGCGTGCTCGCGACCGGCCCGTTGTCGTAGCCTGCAGCGGGATAGGGAGTCTCCGCCGCGGCCGCCTCCGTTGCGGCTGCTTCCGTCCCCGCCGTGCCCGTCCCGGTTGTCTCCACGGCGGTGGAAGTCTCAGAGGGTGTAGGCGCAGGCGTGGCCGCGGGCGCGGCCAGTGCGAGGGCGCGCAGCCGCTCCTCCTCCTTCTTGCGCCGGTCGGATTCCTCTGCGTTTCTCAACTCCTCTTCCATCTGGAACTTGAAGTCGTTGGAAGCCTTGCGGAACTCGTACATCAACTTGCCGATCTGGCGGCCGATCTGGGGCAGGCGGCGCGGTCCAAAGACCACCAGCGCTATCACCATAATGATGAGCGAGTCCCACATTCCCAAGCTGGCAATTTGGACTGTCGGCGCAGTAACCATGAACTGCAATGATACCTGCCAGCGCGTAACGCTCACAAACGGCGGAACGTCGGCGCCACGCCGGGGACGAGGTCTACCAGCTATAGCCGCCCGAGGGGGGCGGCCATGCGCCCATAAGCTGGCGCAGCAGCACAATGCGGCCGAAGTGGTAGTGGTTGTGCGCGGCCAGGCTCTCCAACTGCTCGCGGACGGTCATGGTGCGGGTGGGTGCGCCGGGGCGCGACGGACAGCGGATGAGCGCGCCGAGGCGCCCGGATTCGCGAACCAAGCCATCGCGGACCAGGCTGGCGGCTTCGTCGTTGCCCTGAAAGAATCGCCCCCGCAACTGATCCCACTCTTCGTTAAGGTCGGCCTCAGAAGGGAACCCGGCCGCTGCGTGCGCCGGGAAGGGGGCCTCGATGCCACCGACCCAATCAAGCGAGACCTGTTGCCAAAAGGTGATGTGCCAGAGTTCCTGAAAGATGGTGTGCGGAGCCAGGCCGATGCGGCGGTGCGCCTGATCTTCCGATATGCCTTCAAGGATGAAGGCTGGTGGCGCTGCCGCGCTGTCGCCACAGAGGACCTTTTCGAGTTCGTTCATTCGTTCTCCGCCGGGCTGACCGGCTAGAGGAATTATTGCATCCGGGTCGGGTAAAATGATTTAGATGGATGGAACAACTGGCGGGGAAATGCACCCTTCCGGCGCACGGTTCATCTATTGAAAAAGAGCTGCAACAACCCCGTGGGTGGGGGGCCTCTGGAAGATCGGCCGGCCGGATTTTCTCCGGCACTCCGAAGCAAGGCCAGGCCCAGCGCAACCACTGCAGCCGCCAAGAAGTCTGTTCGCACCATTGGTGTGACGGGCCGTGCTTTCAACATCTCCGTCTGGCGCCTCTCTTGAGGCTGGCTGGACTGAAGGCGGAATACGGTGAACCTCACGATAGAAGAGCCAGCGGCGGCCTCGCCGATGGACGGCGGCAGCATTAGCCTCCAGGATGCGAACGAGGATGCGGGCCAGCTTGCGGGCATCGACGCGTGCAGCCTGGAAGACTACCTTTCTCTTCCCGACCACTCGATGGACGGGCGCATCGCGGCCGCGCGCGAGCAGCTGGGGACGAGCACGATTATTCTCGGCCACCACTATCAGCGCGACGAGGTGATTCGATTCGCCGACTTCACCGGCGACAGCTACAAGCTGTCAAAGGCCGCGGCGGAGACAGACGCGAAGCACATTCTTTTTTGCGGCGTGCACTTTATGGCCGAGAGCGCGGACGTGCTGGCGCGCGACGGGCAGCAGGTGATTTTGCCCGACCTGAACGCGGGCTGTTCGATGGCCGACATGGCCGAGATTTCGCAGGTGGAAGCCTGCTGGGAAGCGCTGGAGCGCCTGAATCTTTCGGACGGGATTATTCCGATCACGTACATGAACTCGACCGCGGCCATCAAGGCGTTTTGCGGCGAGCACGGCGGGCTGGTGTGCACCTCGTCGAACGCGTGCGCGGCCTTCGAGTGGGCATTCAAGCGCGGTAAGCGGATTTTGTTTCTGCCCGACCAGCATCTGGGGCGCAACACGGGCTATGCGATGGGCATTCCGATGGACGAGATGGTCGTTTGGGATCCGTGGGCGATTCAGCTCGGGACGATGCGGGGCGGGGGGCAAGGCGGCCAGACCACGGAACGCCTCGCGGCCAGCCGCGTGCTGCTGTGGAAAGGCCATTGCGCCGTGCATCAGCGATTTCTGCCCTCGCATGTGGACCAGGTGCGCGCGAAGTATCCGGAGATCCAGGTGATTGTGCATCCCGAGTGCCGCTGGGAGGTTTGCCAGAAGGCCGATGCGCTGGGCTCGACGGAGCGGCTGATCGCGCTGGTGGAGCAGGCGCCCAAGGGGACGATGTTCGCGGTCGGGACGGAGATTCATCTTGTAAATCGCCTGGCGCGGCGATTCGCGCCCGAGGGCAAGCGCATTATCACGCTCGACGACACGGGCTGCCTGTGCACGACCATGTACCGGATCAGCCCGCATCACCTGGCGTGGGCGCTGGAGAACCTGGTGAAAGGGCGCGTGGTGAATCGCATCGCCGTGCGGCCGCAGGTAAGTCGTTGGGCGCGGGTGGCGCTCGACCGGATGCTGGAACTGGCGTGAGGCTGCCTATGCCAGCGCGGCGTTCAGGTTGTCGATGGCTTCGTCGATCTCCTGCGTGTTCTTGAAGCCCACGGTCACGCTGTCGACGCCCGCGTTGCGGAAGGCGAACTTCATGGCGGCGGCGCGGTCGTCGTGGCCGGTGAACGAGCCGTTGCCGATCAGCTTCATGCTGATAACGCCCATCCCCTCGGACTTGACCTGCTTCACGTGGCTGACGACTTCGCTCACGTCGCCGCGGCCATTGGTCAGGTAGTCCTCGGCATCCATCGAGGCGCCGTTGTGGTTCATGCGGATGAGTGCGACTTCGAGCCACTTCATGCCCGGAACCTGGCGCAGGGCGGGCAATCCGTGAACCGAGCAGCCGCGCTTGAGAATGGTCTTCTTGTCCTGCTCGACGAGGATCGCATCCTGCCAGCGCGCGGTCTTTTCGCGCCAGTCAGCGGTGTGCAGGTAGTGGAGCAGCATGATGTCGAAGTAGTCGGTCTGCGAGGTGCGGCGCATCTGGTCGAAGCGCTCGTGAGGGTCGCCGGGGCGGTCGGTCTCCACCTTGGTCATCAGCTGGTAGCTGTCGCGCGGCAGTCCCTTGAGCGCTTCGCCGAGCATGGCGGGCGTTGCATAGGCTTCGGCGGTCTCAAAGAAGCGAATGCCGCGGTCGTAGGCATAGCGTATCAGCGCAGTGAACTTTTCCTGGCCGAGCGACTTCTGGATCCAGCCGTTGTTGCTGCCCGTGCCAAAAGCGAGGCGGGTGACCTTGAGGCCGGAGTTGCCAAGGGTTACATAGTCGGTGGCCTTGGAGGTGGCGGCAGCCTTGAGTGGGAGGGTGCCGAGACTTGCCAGCGTACCGGCAGCAATGCCGGAGCCGATGAATTGACGCCTGGAATATTTGCTCATTGGGACCTCCGCGGGTCGGGCTGGCCGGGGAAAGGCCAGATGCAGAAATGGTAGCACGGGCGGGGCCGGGGAAGGTATGGACACAGACAAGGCGCGGCCTGGGCATGAACGTGCCGAGGAAGAGCCCCATCGGCCGCGCCTTGTCGGACACAATCAACGTGAGCGAGTAGTGGCAATCGCCCGAAGGATGGTGCGGGTGTTGCTGCTCATGACCTGACGAAGGTACATGGTGATGGC
>CAYWSR010000203.1:0-8172 GCA_964460385.1 uncultured Occallatibacter sp.
GGGGGAGAAGGTCACAGAGGTGATCCCATCGGTGTGACCGCCAAAGGAGCGAATCTGCTCTCCGGTGCCCATATCCCACAACCGCGCTAACTTGTCCGTGCCGCCGGTAAGCATGCTCCGCCCATCCGGGGAGATGGCCACCGAATCAATCCAAGGTGTTTGTTCCATCAGAGAACCCAATCTGCGAAGCGAGACGGGCCTGCCAGAAAAGAAGTTATGAATAATAAATAAACTGTTCGAGTCTGGGTCGCCGAAGTCAACATTGTCGACAAGTGAGCCAGTCGCAGACTTGGGACCTTTGGGACCCTTGAAAGATCGAATCGGCTGGCCAGTTGCCTCGTCCCAAAGCCACGCGACATTTCCCTCGCCGGCCGTCAGAAGGAATCGGCCATCGGGAGAAAATGCTACGGCGGCAACGAAGCCGTCGAGATTTGAAAAGGAGTGAATCTGCTTGCCAGTGGCCACATCCCAAAGCCGGGCTGTTTTGTCGAGGCTTCCGGTGAGCAAGAAGCGCCCATCAGCCGAGATCGCCACAGAGGTGATCAAGCCTTTATGCCCTTCAAACACGCGAGTTTGCCGCCCGGTCGAAACGTCCCACATCCTTGCCGTGTCGTCCGCGCTGCCAGTGGCAAGGGATTTGCCATCACGGGAAAAGGCCACCGAAGTTAAAGCTCCTTTATGCCCCACGAATGTGCGGATTTGCGTTCCGGTAGCTACCTCCCAAAGCCGCGCAGTCTGATCCTGGCGTCCCCCCGCCGTCGCCGCGAAGCGGCCATCCGGCGAGAAAGCGACGGAGGTGATCGAATCGGTTCCCAACTGCGGCATCAGCCGCACATGCTCCTGGGCCCGCGCTGCCGGACCCAACAGCAGCACGACTGCCATCGCCCATAATGCAGTTCTCGTCACTCGCCCCGCCTCGCCGCCGCCAACCGACCTGAAGGATGCTCTGAATTTACTATTCCGAGGGGACAGGTGAGGAGTAATTTGAGCCTCAGCTTCAGCAATCAGCCCAACACGCAAATCCACGGTATCCTGAATCGCACAGAATCCTGCCATCCCAACAGAGGAACCCAAAATGCACCGTCTCCCCATCGCCCTCACCCTCGCCACCCTCGTTCTCGCATTCCCGCCCGCGCCCGCCCAACAGCCCACCGAAGAAGCCGCCATCCGCGCCGTCTTCGCCCGTGAACAGGAAGGATGGGACAAGTTCGACCCCAAAGAAGTCGTCTCCACCTACACCGACGACATCATTTGGCAAAACCCATTCGGCGTGCGCATTCACGGCCGCGCTGAAATGGAAAAGTTCCTCACTGACTTGCTGGCCCGCCCCGGATATCGCGCCGGTAACTCAACCGTCCCTGTGAAGATCCTCGACCTCCATCTCACCTCGCCCACCACCGCAGTCGTGTGGAGCGATGAGCGCATCGACGGCCTGATCAACGACTTCAGCGGCCACCCAATGGACCCCCGCCACTCCTACTATCTCGAAGTCTTTGTGAAGAAAGACGGCGTCTGGAAGATCAGCGACTCCATCATCATGGACATCGTCCATATCAAGTAACCGCCACCGAATCGCCCTGGGTCCCCTAGTCCCAGGTCCCCTGGTCCCTTGGTCCCTTGGTCCCTGGTCCCTCAAAGCCTCTACCGCGCCGGATCCCCATAGAACACGCCGCGCCCATGCGTGCCGACGTAAACCCTCCCATAAACCCGCGGATCACCCGTAATCTGCAGCACCAGCCCCCATTGATGCTGGTCGTCGTTGATTCTCACCCACGTCCGCGCCTTGTCAATCGATCGGAAGATCCCGCGCTGTCCTTTCACGGTTCCCACCAGGTAGAGAGCCGGATACGCCCGCCCCGGCGCTGCCTTCCCAAACCCAAACGCGTGAATCTCCTCCACTCCCGCCAACTGCGCAAATTTGGCGACAACGTTCGGTTCCTGCTTAGCATCTGCGGTTTGTTGGAACACCAGAAGAGAGTGATAAAGCCCATCAAACGCCGCCAGCCAAATATCCCCCGCCCGTCCCGGCGTCGCATAAATCCGATCTTGCCCTCCGCGATTGTCACCTCGTCCAGAAGTGGCTGAAACCGGACCCGCCCCCGCCGCCCCACCGCCCGCCCTCGCCCCCGCCAGCGTCAAATGCTCCGCCGTAAACGTCGCCCCTCCATCCTCACTCCGATAAAGCATCTGGTCCTTCACCGACACCCCATAAAACAGCCTCGGATCGAGCGCATCCGCCACCACCCTCACCCCCATCGGCAGCCCCTTCACCGCCGTCCACGTCGCGCCCTCATCCCGCGTCACCGCCGCCGCCTCGCGCTCCGGACTCCACACCCACGCGCTCCCATCCGCCGCTACCGCAATCGACCCCGCCCTGCTCGTCGCTGTCGGCCAGCTCGTCGTCGGTTTCCACGTCCGCCCTCCGTCCAGCGAATACCCAATCCCCTCGCCTGCTTTGTGCTGCGCGCTGTCGCCAACACGCACCACCACCTCCGGCCGCAGCGCCGCGCTCACCACCCCCGTCGTATTCCCCATCCGCGGCGGCGCACTCGACCCCTCCGCCGCCGGCTTATCCAGATCCCAGTGAACAAACCCCCCATAGTCGCCAATCGCCGTAATCAGGTGCGCGCCCCCCGCCGACCCGTTTCCGCCCGGGCTATCCAGTTCCAGCGCCACCGTCTCTTCAATCCCCACCGCCAGCGCGCTCCAGTGCGTCGGCTTCCCGCTGTCCGCCGCCGTCAGGTCAAAGGTCTCCCACCCGCCATACCCCGTCGTAAACACCGCGTGATCCGAATTCGTCGGATCGATCTCAATATCGAACAGCCAATGAATCGGCGTCGCCTTCACATAAGGCGCCAGTGCGTAGTCGTAAACGCCCCCGCCCCCGAATATCGGCTTCCACGTCGCCCCTCCATCCGTCGACCTGAAAATGTCCTCGCTCCCCGCCGTTCCCGGCCGCCCAAACGAGCTCACAATCACCGTCTGCGGCCGCCGCGCATCCACGCTCACCCCCGCATACCCAAACTGCTTGCTCCCCGCCACCGGCCGATCCGGCGTAACGTCCGTCCACTCCCCGTTCCGCGTATTCACCTTCCACACCGCGCCGTCCGTCATCCTCGAGGGCCCCGGCGCCGTCCCATACGCCACATACAAAAACCCGTCGCTCCCGAGCGCCGCCCGCGTCGGCCGATACTTCGTCGGAGCCCCCGCCACCTCCCGCCACGTCGCCCCCGCATCCGTCGACGCAAACAGGTTCGCCCGCCCCATCAGCGAAACACCCACCACAATCATCTCGCCGCCCACACCCGCGCCGTTCAACCCCGCAATCGTCCCCGCCGCTCCCGCCCCGTCCACCGGCACAAACTTCACAAACACTATCCCGTCGCCCATCACCGGCATCCGGCGCCACCGCTGCTCCGGCGTCTCTCCGGCCACAGCCGCAGGCGGCGGCGTCACCGCCTCCTTCACATCCGGAAAGCTCTCCACCTTCCCCCATGTCACACCGCCATCCGTCGACCGCCAAAGCCCGTCATGCCGCGTCCCCAGGTAGAGCGTCCGCCCATCCCGCGGGTCCACCACCAGCCGCTCGCCATTTCCGCGCCCATCCTCGTTCCCGCCAAATTTAAACGGCACGTCTGTCCGCTTCCACGTCCAGCCCCGGTCATCCGAGCGCAGAATCGCCCCATTCGGCGTCCGCGCGTTCGTATAGGTCCCGCACGCCAGGTACACCCGATTCGGGTGCTCCGCGTCCACTGCAATCGACTCAACCCCCATCAGGTTCAGGTCCTTGTAGGGCACCCAATCCAGCATCGGCTGCCAGCGCTTCGCCGCCCCATCCCACCTGTACGCGCCGCCCATGTCCGTCCGCGCATACCGCACCCCCGCCGACGTCGGATGAAAGATCACTCCATCCACAAACCCGCCACCCACAATCTGCACGCTCTTCCAGTTATAACGAGCATGGCTGTTGCGCGCTTGACTGTTGCGCGCCTGCCCGTCGCGCGCCTGTACGCCGCTCCCGGCAGACCCCGCCTGCGCGCTTTTTGCTTCAGGTTGCACCGGCTGCGCCGTCTGCCAAAACGCCGCCCCACAACCGACTCCCAAACCAACCAACGTCACCAGCAACGTGACAACAATCCTTACTTCAAATCGCTTCATCCTGTGCGCCCCACGTCGAGTGATCCCGAGCCGCAACCAACCCGCGCCTCACTCCTCGCAGTGAATTATTGCAGCTTCAGCACGATCCCGCCGCCCTTTTCGGAGGAGGCAAGGGCCTTCACAAGCTGAGGAAGAACTCTGTTGAGCCGAGATTGAGTCAGGGCCCGAGTTCAGTCGGGCCGATAAGCCCAAAAATGATTTCGGGCCTTGAGCATCTGAGGTTGGGGTTCTGGAGATAGTAGTGGCTTTCAGGCATGGGCCTTCGCCCATAAGCCTTACGCCCGAGCCCCAAACCCGTCCGCCAATCCCGAAGTCCCCGACGAGCGCATCAGCGACCTTGCGTCGACTGAGATCTCGCGCTTCGAAACAAACAGGAGATTCAAATAGGAAGAACTGGGAAGGAGTTTTGGTCCTTTACTTCCAATTCCCCATTAGCACAAACGGCGCCCAGTAATACGGATGCCCATAGCCTGTGAGCACAGGCGCAACTTTCCCAGACGTCGCCCCCGCAAATCCGCGCCCGCTTCCACCTCCTCCCGGCTTCACCCTCCCGAGAAGCAGATCGAGCTGTGCTTGACGCAACGCTTCCACCTTTTCCACCCTGCCTCCGCCATCCGCCCACCGCTTGTAGAAGTCGCCCATCAGTTGGCCCGTCCTCGCGTCGTTCACTTCCCACAGCGACGAGAGCACAGCCCTCGCGCCCTTCAGTTGCGCGGTCGTGCCCAGTCCATCCACCTCGCGACCGTTGCTTGCATTGCCGCTCATTCCGGTATCGCACGCTGAAAGCGTCAGCAGGTCGGTGTGGCGCAGCACCAGGTTCTTGTTGTCGCGAAAATCGGCCACCGTCAAATGAAACCCGGAGCCGCCTTCGTCCTTTCCCGCCAGCAAAAGATACGATTGGCTGTCGTCGCCCGGCCTGAAGACAAAGTGGCTTGCAATATGCACTACACCCGGTCGACCGTCGAGTTGCTTCTCCATCGCTGATTCGGTGAACTGCCCATCAAGCAGAATCGTGCCCGGTAACGCACCGTTCGCACCCTGCACGTTTGCGTCCTTCACCACATCGTCGAGTTCGACTGTCACTGCCGGTAGGGCCGGTAATCCCGCTTCGTACTTTTGCGAAATCCCCATCGCCGTCGCACCCAGTTTGCTCACATCCGGCTTCTCGTCTAGGTGCGTGATGCTCGCCGGCGTAATGGTCACCGTGTTGTAATTCTCCACCAGGTATTGATTGCCGTCGTAGAGCGCGCCGATGGGAACGTAACGTAACACTCCGTCGAGCGACCAAACCAGCGTCTCCGCCTTCGCCTGATCCAGATCCGCCTTCACTGGCCCAATCAGGATCGTGTACAGTTCATGCGCCAGCGGCTTCGGGTCCCGTCCGGGGTTGCGCAAAACCTGCTCGAAGTCGGCGACCTTCTTGTTCAGCTCGTTGCCGGTGATGGCATACTCCCGCGCTACCGTCGCTGCCGCGGTAATCACAATCACCCGGTAGTGATCCGCTGTGACCATTGTGTAGAGCGCCACTGTGTGGGGCGTCTCTGCAATCTGATCTTCCAGAGCACTCACATCGCCCTTCACGTCGGCCATTTGCTTGTTCGCTGCACTGTCCTTTCCAAACAGCACGTAGAGACGAGCGTAAAAGTCGTCGAGCCCCTTGCCTGCCGCATCGAGCTGATTCGAGAGATCCTTGAATTGCTGTTCCTGCTCGGGCGTGCGGGAAGTATCCGCCTTCAACTCTGCCCATTGCTCGCCCCGCGAAACAAGTAGTGCGGTGGACCTCTGGTAGTCTGCCTCCGCTTGCGTTTCCGCCGGGGTCAACGTCACCGTGCTGAACGTGTTTGCCGCCTCCCCTCGCACGTAGTCGGAGTACTCTTGCCGCTTCAGAAGGCCGAGAACCTGCTGCGCCTCGGGCAGTCGCCCCCGATCGATCAGGAGCCCCGCCATCTCTCGATAAACGCTCTCCTTGGAAGCCAGGAAGCTCTTCTGCGACGCCGTGTCCAGTTCACCAATGTCAATCCGCTCTCCTTGCAGAAGGTTCACCGCTCTCTTGCCGAAGAATACTGCCGTGAGCGGCTCATTCAGGCTTCGCCAGCAACGCATGATGCCTACCAGGGTAGTGATTTGAATTGGCACGTTTCCTACAAGCGACTCCGCCTTCGTCGCTTTCTCAAAGAGCGACAACGCTTCTAGGTTTTGCCCCTTCCGCAAGTAGATTTGGCCCATGTCGTTGAGAACCTGAGACACTTCGTCCTCCTGGGAAAAAGATTTATACCCGGCATAGGCCTCGTTCAGGGCCCTCAACGCATGGTCGTACCTGCCCAGTTTTCCCTCTACGATTCCCAAGCTTTCCAGGTTATCGATGATGGCCACGCGCAGGTTTAGCTTCTGGCTGATATTCAGCGACTGTCGGATGCAGACCAGCGCCTGGACTTCGTTACCCATCTCGTCATAGGTCCAGGCAATGTCGTTCAGCACATCGGCTACGCCTTCCTGGTCCGCGTCACGCTCGAAAAGGCGCAATGATTGTCGCCGAAACAACAAGGTCTGCTGAAAATTCCCCAACTGTTGATCAACATTCGCAATGTCGTTCAGGGTGCGAGCCACCTCGGCGGCGCCCGCGTTCAGCTTCTTGCGGAGCTCAAGGGATTTCTCATAATACTGTTTCGCTAAAGCGAATCTTCCGGTCCGATAGTAAGTCGATCCAAGGCTGCTCCAGTCGCGCGCAAGACCAAGCTCATAATCGCTTTCCTGCGCTGCCTTTTCCGCTTCCTGGTAGGTCAGCAGCGCCGCCACATAATCGCCCTTCTTATACTGAACCGTTCCAATCAGATTCAGAGCCTCCGCAACGCCTCTAGCCGCCCCCGACCGCTTGTCAGCCTCAAGGCCATACTCCGCGAGTTGAAGTGCTCGCTCATAGTTCCCATCGCGATAGGCCTTCCACGCTTCCACATATAGACCAGTGTCCGGCCCCAAATCCGGAACTTGAATTGCTTGCGCTTTCATTGGGAAGCCTGAAAGATGCAACATCAAGAGGGCCAGAATAAGCAGGAGGGCAGATAGTCTGCTCGGACGCCTCGTCAATCTACTTCTGGGAATCAGTTGCGAACACATGTCCCCGACCCTTCTACCCCAGCTCGCCATCGACTCGGACGGCGCGATAGACAGAAATACGGATGTCGCGCCGGCTCATGCTCCTCAGCCTTTATTGCGCGACAGAGGATGGAGTACACCAAGCTTAAATCAGGCAAAAGAGGTGATTCAGCTCGAGGAATGGATCTGTCTTCTTGCTTTTTGAACTCCAGATGCGGCGCCAAACCGCGTGCAGAGAAGATGGCCACCCCTTGGCGACATCGCGCCAAACCGCAAACCCACCTTGTCTTCGATAGTCCAGAACACCGCCACCGCCCGAACCGCAGCCGGGAAAACTAAGAGCTAGAAGCTAGCAGCTAGAAGCTGTTTTTCCGATCCGCCCACAATCCAGCCGACAGCGCCGTTCTGACCCCGAGAAAGATAGAAGCTAACAGCTAGCCCCCAGCCACCAGACCCCAGACCCGACACCCGATACCCCAGACCCCAGACCCCAGTCCCTATACCCCGCCCTCTCGCCCCATGTGTCCCAGATCACCGAATATAACAAGACGTGTTATACAAAAACTCGAAATTCGACAAAAACCACCCTGATTTCGCGCCCTATTCGCGCTTTTTCACTTTTCGCTCGCGCGCTTCCGCCCCGAAAACTCCCGTAAACGCTTGACCCCAAACCACTTCCGGCTCGCCGTCGCCTCCCTCCATTTCCCCGGTTCCTTACCCAATTCCGTTGTCTCCCGGTCCCTAAGTCCATTGATTCCTGTTGTTTATCCCCCACTCAAGATTAAAGCCACCGACAACTGACCACTGACAACTGACAACTGACCACTGACCACTGACCACTGATCTCTAATCCCTAACCTCTAATCTCTAAGAATCTTCCTTCCGTTTTGCGCATAATTACGTCCCCCCGGCGCACAATCT
>CAYWSR010000204.1:0-8126 GCA_964460385.1 uncultured Occallatibacter sp.
GCCAAGCCGCGAAAAAGGGTCCCAAAAATGGCCAAAAACGGCCCGAAAACAGCCGTTTTTCATCGAATTCTGGCCATCCTGAGCCAAAATTGGCACGTTTTCAATTTTCACTTCTTCAATGCCTCACTGCTCTTCTGTCCCCTGTTCCCTGTCCGATGACCACCGCGATCTGAAAACTACCGACTGTGAACTGCTCTCCCAGAACTGGGAACTATGAACTCACAACTGAACCCTGAAATAGAAGCCCGATCGCAATGCGTGCTATCCTCGCCTCAGCGAGTTTCCCATGCGAAAGTCTGCTTCAAAACAGATGCTTGCCCTGTCGGGCCCACGGCGGTGGTCCCGCTCCCGCGCGCGCAGCATCTGCCCGCGAAAGCATCTTCGCGTGCTGCCCATGCGCACCCGCCCCAGCCTCTTTGCCAGCGATTAGGGTTCGCTCGGCGCTCGCTTTCCCGGGATCATTGGGTCCGCTGAATCGAAATCACTTCAAGATTGAAGCAGGGGCGCTGTGTATCGGCCTGGCAGACGCCGGCCTGTCCAGCTCACTTGAACCTGTACCCACCCGAACGGGTGGAGGAGAACCAGAATGACCAAACAAGAGCTCTACGCACAGTTCGGTCCCAAGCTCAGCGGTCCTCTCCCCGGCCCCAGGGCCAAAGCGGCAGTCGCCGCGGATCAGCGGCTGATTTCGCCCAGCTACACGCGCTCATACCCTCTCGTTGCTCGTCGCGGGCGAGGCGTTCGCATTGAAGATGTGGATGGGAACGAGTTTCTCGACTTTGCCACAGGCATTGCCGTGGTTTCAACCGGCCACTGCCATCCGGAAGTCGTTGCGGCCATCCAGCGTCAGGCAGCAGAGCTGATTCACATCTCGGGCACAGACTTCTACTGCGAACACCTGACGGACCTGGCCGAAAGGCTCTCGGCCGTGGCGCCCATGCCGGGCCCCCACAAGTTTTTCTATGGCAACTCCGGCGCCGAAGCAATTGAATGCGCTTTGAAGTTGGCGCGCTACCACACCGGCCGGCAGCAGATCATCTCATTTTTCGGCGGCTTCCATGGGCGCACGATGGGAGCGCTTTCCCTGACCGGATCGAAGCCGCAGCAGAGGCGCCGGTTCTCGCCGCTGGTTCCCGGTGTGACGCACGTGAGGTTTCCCTACACCTATCGCGGATGTTCCGGAGGGCAGCAGGAGGAAGAGGCGTTCAGCCTTGGATGCGCGCGCTACATCGAGGAGAAGCTCTTCAAGACCATCCTTGCCCCGGAGGAGGTGGCTGCCATCTTCATCGAGCCGATCCAGGGCGAAGGCGGTTATGTTGTGGCCCCGGACAATTTTATGCGCGAGTTGCGCGCCATCTGCAACCGTCACGGCATCCTGCTGGTGGTTGACGAGGTCCAATGCGGCGCGGGTCGAACGGGCAAGTGGTGGGCAGTTGAGCACTCCGGCGTTGAACCCGACATGGTGTGCATCGCGAAAGGGATTGCCTCTGGCATGCCGCTTGGCATCTGCATGACGCGCGCGGAGATTATGGACTGGGTCCCCGGCTCGCACGCTTCAACCTTTGGCGGCAACCCTGTCTCGATTGCCGCGGCGCTGGCAACGATGGACATTATCGAGCGCGAGGGGCTGGCCAACGCCGCACGCGTGGGGGGCATGATCCTGGAGCGGCTGGCCGGGTGGACGACGAGTCACCCGCTGGTTGGAGACGTACGCGGGCGCGGGCTGATGATCGGCATCGAGATCGTGAAAGACAAGGCCACGCGCGAACCGGCTGCCGCCTTGCGCAACCGTGTTGAGGTCTTGGCCTTCGAACGGGGCCTCATGCTTCTGGGCTGCGGAGAGACTTCCATTCGACTTTGCCCTCCTCTGATTGTGAACGAGCACGAGGCGATGATTGCACTCGACATTCTTGAGGACGCGCTGACTCAGGCGGAACAGGAACACGCGCAAGCATCGCTGGAGGCGGTCACAGCCTGAAACGTTATACCTGAAATCTGAATCAATGACGAGGTGTGCTTCAAGATCAAGAACTCACGAGTGCCCGCGGCTGTCCTTTGCAGCCGCAGGCGCTTTGTTCAAACCGGTCAGGATTGCAAGAGAACTCACGTATCGATGCGCACATTGGCAATCTCAGATGTGCGGTGAGCTGCCCGCTCCAGATTGTGTGCCATCTCTTGCGCCGCAAGATGCTGCTCCTCCGCGGCAGCAGCCATTTGTTGAGACAGGTTCGACAGCTCTTCTGTGTGCTTCGCGATTGTGTTGATGGATGTCACCGCGGATCCAATGTCACTGCCAATCACAGCGACCTTCGCCTGAATCTCGGCCGTTGCTGCGGCCGTTTGCTCCGCCAACTTGCGCACCTCTCCAGCAACAACGCTGAAGCCCCGCCCATGGATGCCGGCCCTGGCCGCCTCAATGTTGGCATTCAGCGCAAGAACACTAGTCTGGGTGGCGATGGACGCAATCAGCTCAGCCACCTTCGCAACTCCTGAGCTGTGCATCCTCAGGCTCTCGATTGACGTCTTGCTGGCGGAGCTTGCGGCCCGCGAGTCGTCAGCGGCCTTGGCCACCTCGACTGCATTCCTGGCAATCTCCGCAATGCTGGATTCGATCTG
Organism: uncultured Occallatibacter sp.; assembly: GCA_964460385.1. Lineage (GTDB taxonomy): Bacteria > Acidobacteriota > Terriglobia > Terriglobales > Acidobacteriaceae > Telmatobacter. The sequence continues at coordinate 2,617 of CAYWSR010000204.1, forward strand.
ATGTGTCGCGGTCGCAACCATTTGCAAATTGCCGTTGAGATGCTCAATGTCGTCTCGCTGCGACTCTTGCGCTTTGAGCAGCTTATTGATCGCCTCCTGGGTGCTCTCTCCCCAGGCCACCACCGCGCCGACATAGTTTCCGTGAGAGTCGTGGATCGGCGCGACGTTGAGGTCCAGCTTCACCGGACCAACCTCAATGACCGCCTTGTATGGGAGCTCGTGGATACCCTGGCCCGGGTTCGAGCCAAGAATTTGATCGATGCGCGACTGATTGCGGTGGAAGATGTGAATCGACTTTCCAACGATCTCGTCGACGGGGACTGGTAAGTACTGCTGAAGACTTGCGAGCGTCTTGCGTGAAGCCTTGTTCAGGTATCGCAGGATAAGCTGCCGATCGCAATACATCACGTTCAAAGGCAGCGCATCCAGGGCCCATCGAAAGTTCTGATCAAAACCTGGACCCTCGGCCATCGGTGAAAAACCGTCAACTGGGTCAGGAGTAGGTTTGAATTTTGAGACTCGTTCGGCAATCGGACGCCGTGCTATTCCGTAAGACATGCCTCTTCTCCTGCGCTCCTGTAGGTGAGTGTCGCTCAATGTCCTCTCGATCGCTCTGGGTTGAATTGCGTTCTCTTCGGATTGTGCTAAGCCTGTTCAAGAAGGGGAAACTCGTTCATTTTGGGCCTGGCCTGGGCCAAGTGACGCGCACCCTCGCAATCCCCGAAGTGCGGTGTGCGGCCCAGCTCCGAATACTGTGCCCTTTCGTAAGCTTGCAGCAGGTGGTCCGTTAAGCGAAGAATTGTCTGCCATGGGTTGGTGGAGACAGACGAAGATCACCGCACTGGAGCGAAGTGCAGAGGCGTTGGAGTGGATGGCCCGTCGAAGGGGCCGGTGGCCAACTGAACCACCCCATCTTGCTACCGGGCTGGAAGGTGAGAAGGTCGGATTCTTCTATCTTCTTCGGAATGGGTATACGGTGGTGGCGCGTCGATGGTCGTCAAATCGAGTGCGCGGCGATCTTGACCTGGTTGCATGGCAGGGTCAAACGCTCTGCATTGTCGAGGTCAAGACGCGCACGGCTCACGACATTGTTCCAGCGGAGTTAAGTGTCGATTCAAGCAAGAGGGCCGTGCTGCGACGGCTCACTCACCAATACATCCGAAGACTACCTGGGAAGACCGTTCCCCACGTTCGCTTCGACATACTAAGCGTGTATCTCGTCCCGGGTCGGGAGAAGGAGATATTTCATTTCAAAGATGCGTTTGGCTGGAGCGAAGCTCGCAGGGAATGGGACTAAAAATGAAGGGCGGCTCGCTTCTCGCTCAGCTCTTGGCGTCTTGAAACTCCTCGTACCAGGCCATTTGGATTGCTTCGAGGCGGGATTCATTGGACTTTGCCGGGTCGTCGGCAAATCCGGGCAGCTCGGTTACGTAGCGATGAAGATCGGTGAACCGCACTTGCAGTGGATCGATATCGGGGAACTTTTCCTGAAGCTGAATTCCAATCTCTTCGGCGTCCGTCCAGAGAATCTCGCGCGGCATGAGGGGTCTCCTTACTTGCTCTCTGCCAGGGTAAGCGGTTTGCCCTCGGAAACGTAGTTGCGATTCCACTTGGGAATCTCAACCACGTAGTTGCCTGGGCGCGTGATCACTGCCTGGCAACCCAGCCGCGACTCCAGTTGCTGATCTGCGGCCATGTCCATGCGGTCGATCTCGTCGTCGTCCGCTTCGCTTATCCCGGACTGGTCTTTGATCCACAAATGGCAAGTAGTACAGGCGCATACGCCGCCGCAGGCGTGATCGAGGAAGATCCCGAAATTCTCGGCCACATCGAGGAACGACATCGGCTTGCCGTGGTGATCGTAGGGCATCGTTCCGAATTCAAACTCCACCGTCTTGCCTTCCGGCTGGAAGGTGACACGGACTAGCTTTTCAGGGGGAATTGGCTTCGCTGATTCGGTCATTTGAACTCATCCTTCATTCCTGCGTTAGGGCCTATTTGAATTCCGCGGCTGCCATTGGATGCGGAGCGGTGACTTCTTCGCCTAACTCATCGCTCGCTGCACTCATTGTCTTGCCGCGAATGGCAGCGGTGACTGCGGCGTTCATCATCAACTCGGCAAAGCGCAGGGTTGCCTTGTCGAGTGCAGAGGTTGCGCCACGGATGGCGTTGAGATCGTCGCCGGCCTTGACGTCGGCAAGCTGGCCGCGCGCTGATTGGATTTCGGCGCGCTCTTCGTGGCTCAACTGTTGCCAGGCAGGGTGCTTGGGCGCGCGGTCTACTTGTGCGAGGATGTTCTCCGCCTCAAGGCGCGCCTCTATCAGCATGCGCTTCGTGAAGTCCTCTTCGGCGTGATCGAAGGAGTCCAAAATCATGCCTTCGACCTGTTCGTCCGTCAGGCCATACGTCGCCTTCACCTCGATTTGCGCGGCTTTTCCGCTGCGTTGTTCGCGTGCTGTCACCTGCAGAATCCCGTCGGCGTCGATGAGGAACCGAACCTCAATGCGCGGAAGTCCGGCGCTCATCGGAGGGATGCCTTTCAAGTCAAAGCGTGCCAGCGACCTGCAATCCGCGGCCAGTTCGCGCTCGCCCTGGACGACGTGAATGGCGACATTGGTTTGTCCGTCGACGCCAGTGGTGAAGTGTTCAGTAGCCGAGGCCGGAATCGTCGAGTTGCGCTGGATGATGCGCGCGACTGTACCACCGAGAGCTTCAATGCCGAGCGAAAGCGGCGTGACGTCAAGCAGAAGTATCTCTTCCGTGGTCTTCGACGCGCCGGCCAGGATGTCTGCCTGCACCGCCGCGCCCAACGCGACGACTTCATCCGGATTGAGATCGATGTGGGGCTTCTTGCCGCGGTCGGAAAGTTGGAAGAGATTGTCAACCAGTTGGCGCACTGCGGGGATCCGTGTCGAGCCTCCCACGAGGACCACTTCGTCGATCGACTCGGGGGTGATTCCGGCATCTGCAAGAGCCTGCTTGCAAGGGCCCACCGTGCGTTCGAGGATCGCTTCAATCATCACCTCGAAGACATCGCGCGGGATGACGCGCTGATAACGATCTCCATTCGGCAGTTCAATGTCGAAGCTGGCAGAAGATTCGGACGAAAGCCGGATTTTGGCATCAATGGCTGCCTTGCGAACAGCCTGAACAGCGTCCGGATGGCTGCGGAGATCGATTCCGTGCTCAGCGTTGATCTCATCGAGGGCGATACCGAGCAGCAGGTTATCAATATCATCGCCGCCAAGATGCGTGTCGCCATTGGTCGACTGGACTTCGAAGATGCCATCCCGCAGCTTGAGGATCGAAATGTCGAACGTACCGCCGCCAAGATCGTATACAGCGATTGTGCCTTCTTTCGCGCCGTCGAGGCCATACGCCAACGCAGCAGCGGTGGGCTCGTTTACCAGGCGGAGCACTTCGAGGCCCGCCATTCGACCTGCATCCTTTGTGGCCTGCCGCTGAGCATCGTTGAAATAGGCAGGCACAGTGATGACGGCCTGCGTCACAGGCGATCCAAAGAAGCGCTCAGCGTTCCGCTTGAGTTGACGGAGGATATATGCAGAAATCTCGGGCGGCGTGAACTTCATTTCGCCGAGTTGGATGCGCGGCACCTCCCCGGCCTGAACATCGTCGGCAAGTCGAAACGGGAAGTATTTCAGCTCATCCTGAATCTCAGATAGGCCTCGCCCCATGAGGCGCTTTACGGAATAGATCACCCGCTCAGGCGTTTCAATGAGGGATTTGCGAGCGGTGTTGCCTACGGTCATGGTTGGTCTGCCACCGTCTGCCGGCATGGGGTCCAGCGCAACAACGGATGGAACAAGATTGCTGCCATCCGCGCCGGGAATCACCACCGGCGAGTTGCCCTCCATATAGGCGACCAGGGAGTTTGTTGTCCCAAGGTCAATTCCAACTACACGTCCTTCAGCCATTTCCGTTTCTCAGGCTCCCAAAGTCTCAGTAACATCGCGAAGCAGATTGCTTAGATAACGGCGCCGGTCGAGCAGCGCTACCATTGTGTTCTGCGAGGTCTGGCGTGCGGTCACGTCGCCCTTGTCCCAGACCGTCCATTCCTTCCGTAAGTCCTGATCCACATCGTTCACCATTGTTTCGAACCTGGCCTTAGCCTCTGTGAGGCTCGCATGCAACGCAGGATCTTCTTCACCCATCTTGCGGGCCATTCGCATTTCATCGAGCTGCATGTTCAACTCGAAAACCTCTTCGAGCAGATCAGCCGGAACGCGCGAAGGATTGGCTTTGTCCTTACCCGCGAACTCCTCGCCAATCTCGGAGCCCTCAAGCTTCAGCAGGTACTCGGTGCGACGCAGAGGCTCCTTCAAGGTTCGGTAAGCATCGTTCAGAAGTGCAGTATCGGCCAGGCTCCATTGCTTCTCTTGTTCAGATGCGCGCGCAAATCGATCGGGATGAACCTGTCTGCTGAGGCGGTGGAATTCCGTTTCAAGCGCAGGAAGATCGATGTTCAGGTGCGGACTCACGCCAAATACGGAGAAGTAGGTGCCGCCGGACGGAGGCTGAATCTTGCTGCAGTGGGGGCAGAACAGCGTGGAAGTGCTGCGGCCTATGGAGCATGACCAGCACGCGACTGGCACCGCGGAATCTAGAACATTGAGCATAGGTGAACTCTCACAAACCGGAAACCCTACGAAGAGAATGAGGAACCGCAGCCGCAGGATCGGGTGGAGTTCGGATTGATGAAGTTGAAACCCTGCCGCATCAGCGTTTCCTCGTAGTCCAAAGTCATACCGTGCAGATAGAGGAACGACTTGGGATCGACGAAGACACGGACACCGTCGAAGTCATAGATGCGATCCCGCTCGCGGGGGTGCGAGTCGAACTTGATGGAATAAGAAAGCCCGGAGCAACCACCGCCCATCACGCCCAGGCGAAGTCCGCCTTCTTCCGGCGATACGCCTTCCTTGGCCATGGCGATGCGAATACGCTGGATCGCGCGGTCGGTAACCTGAAGGCCCTGGGTCGACGCAGCACTCGGTGGTGGCGCAGCGGATGCGCCAGTTGCGGGCTTCGACTCAATTGTGACGATGTTCGACATTCCTGCCTTTTTCGTGTCTCGTTTGCCCTTGCTCCAAACGCCGGTGGGTCTGAAGGTGGTTGAAGGCGAACGCCCTCATCTACCTTTCCTCATCTTCCAACGCCGCAGTCTTCGACAGCTTCTTAGTGCGCGGCTGCGGTGGCGTCTGCTGTCTCCGCCACACCATTCTTCTTCTTCCAATCGCCGATGGCAGCGCGAATCGCATCCTCCGCCAGAACCGAGCAGTGAATCTTCACCGGAGGAAGAGACAGCTCCTTGACAATGTCGGTGTTCTTGATCTCGAGCGCGTCGGAGACGGTCTTACCCTTAATCCACTCGGTGGCGAGCGATGAGCTGGCAATAGCCGAGCCGCAGCCAAAGGTCTTGAACTTGGCTTCTTCGATGACCTGGGTCTCGGGGTTGACGCGGATCTGTAGCCGCATGACGTCGCCGCACT
>CAYWSR010000205.1:0-8063 GCA_964460385.1 uncultured Occallatibacter sp.
GCCAAGACAAGGCATCGCGATCAAAGTCAAAGCAGCATCCGATAGTTGGCGTTCGAATTATCCCATCAATATCAAAGCGCTTACTTTTATGGAATGGCCGAATCGCCTAGGTCCGGCCATTGATTTGGAGGGTTCAGTCGGGGGATTTTCACGCCCCACTCTCGCCTGCATTGGCTTGCTGCGCGATCAGGTAACCTGAACCGGTGTCAGTCCTCTATTCAGGACATAGATCGGAATTGTGGTCCTTGAGGTACCATGGGCCAGATACGGATGGCATGTGGCAACCGGCGCGGTTCGGTTCAAACAGAATCGATTCGCATCTTCGGATTTATGCAGTTCGGCTCAAGGTCGGCTCAAGGTCGAGTTGACTTTCACCGCGTCCTCGCTTACTCTAGGCGGAGTCATTGCCCCCATGCAGACCCTTTTGAACCAATTCGCGTGTTGTTGTTGCCGCTAGCGCCCGCTGGCCGTCCCGCGTTTTGACGTTGCAATTCAGCTCTCCAGACCGCTGACTTCCATACACATTTAACTCGAGTTCATTGAATTCGGGCCCCAACACATCAATGCACCCAAAATCCAACAGGAGAACCCAAAAGTGCCAAAAGCTCTTTACTCTGTTATTCCTGCTTCTCTTCGCCGGCTGCCGCTATCGATCGCTCTGTTCTCTCTAATTTCCGTTGGGGCGACCCTGCCTCTCGCTGCGCAGGACGACATCACCACGCATAACGCAACCTCCGGGTACAACGGCGCATACATCACTGGGCCGTCGTCGAACCCATTGAGCTTCCTGAACGGCGCGGCTTTTCGAACTACCGGCAACCCGGCGCCTTACGACTTTCACGACTTTGCGCCGTTCACCTACCTCGACGACAAGCTGCCCAAATGGATCGACCTGCAGGCCGAAGAGCGTTTCCGGTATGAGGCGTACGACAATAACAACTTGAAAGCGAAGGCTGATGACTCATACATTTTGAACCGCTTCCGGTTCCAGGTAGATCTGCATGCATCCAGTTGGCTGCGGGTTACGGCGCAGGTGCAGGATGCTCGTTCGGGCTTCCAAAACCCGCCAATCGGGCCGCCGAACACGGTTCGCTGGGATTTGAAGCTGGCTTATGTAGAGGTTGGCGACCCGGAGAAACACTGGTTTAGTCTGCGTGTGGGGCGGCAGCTCATTAGCTACAACAATACGATCATCGCCAACTCGGAGTGGCGCAACCAGGCACGGTCGTACGATGCGGCGGTGCTGAACCTGAACGCAAAACGCGAACACCTGGGCATCTTTGCCGCCTCGGCTGTTGTGCCGCAAGCATATGGCGTGAGCCCGCATCAGGAAGGCAATAATATCTACGGAGCCTACGGCCGTCTCGATGATTTTCTTGGGCCGCACTCGAACATTGAGCCGTTCTTCCTGTGGCGCGTTCAGCCGAAAGAAGTCGTGGAACCGGCCGCGGGCAAGACCACAGGCAAAGAAGACGAGAAGGCTTATGGGGTGCGCTTAAAGGGGCAGGCCCACACGGCGTTCGATTACTCAGGCGAGGCGATCCTTGAAACCGGCACGGTGGGAGCGCAGCCGATTCGCGCCTTCGCAGCACAGGCAGGCGCGTCCTACCAGTTCCTCGGTGTGGCGGCCAAGCCGCGCATCTTTTCCCAGTACGACTACTCCACGGGCAACAGCAATCCGGCGAAGAACGGATCGCACACCACCTTCGACACGATCTACCCGACGGCCCACGACCGCTTCGGCATCACCGACCTGTTCGGCTGGCAGAACATTGAGTCGGTACGGGCGGGAATCACCATTGAGCCACACAGGCGGCTCACGTTAACGGCGCAAGGGCTGGATTTTTGGGCGGCTGATGCGCTGGACTCGATCTACAACACCTCGGGCAGCGCGATCGTGAACAACAAGACCGACCACGGCCGCCATGTGGGAGCTGAGATCGATGGCTACACCTGGTATGAACTCAATAAGCACTTCAACGTGGGCGGCGGCATCGGCTATTTCGGCGGCGGCGACTTCCTCACGAATGTGACTACCAGCCACTCGTACAAGACCTACTACATCGCGCTGAACTTCAAAGACAACGGAAAGCACTAACCAACGCCGCAGTTGAACCAAGGGGTGAGGATGGTGTTGCGAATCTTCAGCAAGTGCTGCCGCAACACCAACACCTCCTGAAGACCGGCCTCCTAATTGAAAATCTTCAAGTCGTTGGTCTCAATACCCCAAAAGTCGCCGGTTCAAGCCCAGCGGCCGGAGCCTCGTGATTTTGTATATTCAAGGCGGCTTTCCATGCATGACCGGGAAGCCGCTTTACTCTGGGCGGTCCACCTATTGAAACTTGCCGCGTTGTTCGACAGAGGATTCGTGGGGCGCTCGTTCACGCCGGTAGAATTGGATTATCTGCGCCGGGACAAGCATTTCGAGCTGAAAACACAGATTCCATCTCTCATTCTTGATGCCCGGATTCATCCCTTTTGTCGCAAAGTCATCAAATGCCGCCACCCTGATCAATCAGCAGAGACGATGCTCCCGCATTGTCAAACAGGCGAATCGATTGCGGCCACACAAAAACAAATTCGCCAGGAGTCAGCGCGAGTTGCTCATATCGCCGCCGATTAAGCTCCGCGGCCACCGGTCGCCCATTCCCGGTAATCCTCAGCTCAAGACGAACATGCGGCCCGGCGGCATGAATGCGAACTACGCTCGCTAAAACCGCCTTTTGGCCTTCTGGCAGATCGCGCGAAAGCTCCAGCTCATGTGGTCGCACAAATCCGATCACACTCTCTACACGCTCCGCAATGTTGTTACCCCGCTTGTCGAGCGAAAGCTCTGCCAGAAGACGCCCGTGAAAGAGATTCACGTCTCCCAGAAAGTCGTAGACAAACGGAGAGGCTGGATGGTCGTATACGGCTTGCGGAGTGCCAATCTGTTCCACCTTGCCGTGATCGAGGATTGCCACCGTGTCCGCAACCTCCAGTGCTTCTTCCTGGTCATGCGTCACCAGCACAGTGGTCACATGCAACTCATCGTGAATGCGGCGCAGCCAGTCGCGCAGTTCCTTGCGCACCTTGGCGTCCAGTGCGCTGAAAGGTTCATCGAGGAGCAGCACCTTGGGCCGGACGGCCAACGCACGCGCCAATGCCACACGCTGCCTTTGTCCCCCGGAGAGCTGTTCGGGATACATCTTCGCGAACGAGTCCAACTGCACCAGTTGGAGTAACTCCTGCACCCGCTCGCGAATCTCCGCGCGGGACGGCTTGTTTGCCGCTGCCTGCACGCGCAGCCCGAATGCGACGTTCTCAAAGATGGTCATGTGGCGGAAAAGCGCGTAATGCTGAAAGACGAAGCCGATCCCGCGTCTCGATGCGCTCTGCCGTGTAGCCTGTTCGCCATGAAGCAAGATCGAACCGCCATCTGGCGACTCCAGGCCCGCAATAATGCGCAGCAGAGTTGTCTTGCCCGATCCAGACGGACCCAGGAGTGCCACCAGTTCCCCTGCTTCGATGGTCATGCTGACGTCTGACAGTGCGGTAAATGAGCCGAACTGCTTTGATATGTTTTTAATCTGAATGCTCACGATTCGACTTCTTCCTCCTCCGGCACAGGATGAACTCCGGAGGTTACTTCAATCATCTTCTTGATGACCAGGGTTACGATGGCGGCCAGTGTCAGCAGCGAAGCCGCGGCAAACGCCGCCGTGAAGCTGTATTCGTTGTAGAGCATCTCCACCTCAAGCGGCAGCGTGGTGGTCTGGCCGCGAATGTGCCCGGAGACCACCGAAACCGCGCCGAACTCTCCAATGGAGCGCGAAGCAGCCAGGATTGTTCCATAGGGCAAGGCCCACTTGATGTTTGGCAGTGTGACCCGCCAGAAGACGCTCCACCCATTCGCGCCAAGCACCACTGCGGCAGTCTCTTCGTCGCTGCCCTGCGCCTGCATGAATGGGATCAGTTCCCTGGCTACAAATGGGAAGGTGACAAAGACCGTTGCCAGAACAATTCCTGGAACCGCGAAGATGACGTGCAGGTTATGCTCCTGGAGCCATGGGCCGAGCCACCCATGCAAACCGAACACCTCCACATACATCATGCCGGCGACCACGGGTGAAACCGACAGAGGAATATCGATCAGCGTAATCAGAAGGCTCTTGCCATGAAAATCGAAGCGAGTGATGGCCCAGCTCGCGGCAATACCGAACACTACATTCAGCGGCACCGCGATGCTGGCAACCAGGGCAGTTAGTCGGAGGGCCGAGAGCACATCTTCCTGGCGAATCGACTCAAAGTACAGCTTCCACCCCTGCGACAGCGCCTGCGCGAAGACAGCCACCACGGGCAGGATCAGGAATCCGCCAAGAAATAGCAATGCCAGAAGAATGAGGGCAACCCGCCCCATTCGCTGCGGAACCGTCGGCTGAAGGATCGCGGAGGAAGGAACGTTGCTGCGTCCGCTCATACGCGCCTTCCTTCTCTGCGCTGAATCCACCACTGCAACAGATTCACCACCAACATGATGGTGAACGACAAGGCCAGCATGGCTCCAGCAATCGCAGCTGCGCCCGCGTAGTCGTACTCCTCCAGCTTGGTCACGATCAACAGCGCGGTAATTTCGGTCTTCATCGGCATGTTTCCGGCGATGAAGATTACCGAGCCATATTCCCCGGCGGCGCGTGCAAACGCCAGCGCTGAGCCCGTCAAGAGGGCAGGGAACGCAACTGGCAGAATGATGCGCGTCGTGCGCTGCCATGCATTGGCGCCCAGGCTTGCCGCCGCCTCTTCCATTGCCGGGTCAAGATCTTCCAGCACCGGCTGCACGCTGCGCACAACAAAGGGAAAGCCCACAAACGACATGGCCAACACGATGCCGAGCGGCGTAAATGCCACGTGGATTCCGTGCGGCTCAAGATAGCGCCCGATCCAGCCATGCTCCGCATAGAGCGCGGTCAGCGAGATTCCCGCAACCGCGGTGGGAAGTGCAAACGGGAGATCGACCAGGGCGTCCAGGATTCGCTTGCCGGGGAACGTGTACCGCGCCAGGACCCACGCCAGCAGCATTCCGAAGATCGCCGAGAGCAACGCCGCCGCGGCCGACGAGCCAAGCGTAACCCGATACGATGCCAATACGCGTGGTGCCGTGACCGTATGCAGAAAGACGCCGAAGCCTCCTCGCGCCGCATGAAGAAGTGTCGCCACCAGCGGGATCAGGACGATGACTGTCAGGTACACCATCGTGAATCCGAGACTCAGCCGGAACCCGGGCAACGGCGAACTCTTCGTTACGAAGCTCCAGCGCCGGCCAGGCTTCCGAATTTGATTGCCTTGCACTATTGCCATGTCGTGGCCCTATTTCCCATAGATCTGGTCAAAGGTTCCGCCATCGCTGAAGTGTTTCGCCTGCGCTTTCTGCCATCCGCCGCATCCCTCCATGACGGTGAAGGTATTTACCTTTGGAAACTGGCTCGCGTACTTCTCCGCCGCCTGCTTCAGGCGCGGGCGATAGAAGTACCTTGCCTCCAGGTCCTGTGCTTCCGGCGAATAGAGATACTCAAGGTAAGCGCGTGCAACCTTCTCGGTACCGTGCCGCTGGGCTACTTTGTCGACAACCGCGACTGGAGGCTCGGCAAGAATCGTTTCGGATGGAATCACAATCTCAAACTTGTCGGAGCCAAACTCCTTGAGCGCCAGCAATGCTTCATTCTCCCAGGCAATCAGTACATCGCCCACACCCCGCTGTACAAATGTTGTGGTCGCTCCGCGAGCGCCGGAGTCGAGCACCGGCACATTATTGAAGAGCTTCTTCATAAAATCCCGCGCGCCTTGTTCGTTATTTCCCGATTTGTGCAGCGCATATCCCCAGGCGGCCAGGTAATTCCAGCGAGCCCCTCCCGAAGTCTTCGGATTCGGGGTAATTACCTTCACGCCGGGGCGGATTAGATCGTCCCAGTCGTGAATATGCTGGGGATTCCCCTTGCGCACCAACAGAACAATCGTCGAGGTGTAGGGTGTGCTGTTATACGGAAGCTTCGTTTGCCAATCCTTGTCCAGCAATCCGCCGTTTTGTGCGATGGCATCGATATCGTAAGCCAGGGCAAGCGTAACCACATCCGCCTCAAGGCCATCGATCACAGCGCTCGCCTGCTTGCCAGACCCGCCGTGCGATTGGTTGATCACTACATCCTCTCCAGTCGTCGCCTTCCAGTGCTGCGCAAAGAGCTTGTTGTACTCCTCATAGAATTCGCGCGTCGGATCGTAGGAGACGTTCAGTAAATGCGTCTGCGCGCTCAGAGCGCTGGCGCCAACGATCGTCACGATAGCCAGGAAAAGCGAGGCAGTGATTTTGCGAGACAAACTTGTCATGCTGGCCCCTCCTCAGGGCTTCGAACTGTTTGAGTCTTTGTGTTTACCCGGACAAGTCCGGAGTCAAATCCAAATCAGCGCCAATTCTCAACCTACATCGATCGATCACTGGTCCCTCTCAAGACTTCATTCAAAATCGGAACCAAAAGGAAAAACCCACCGGCCGTATGGCGAGTGGGTCGTTGGGATGCGAGATTCTCGTTTGGGAATCTAGCCCAGCGAACACGCCCGCGCGGCGCAGCTCAGACAGCAGCAGCACAGACACGTTACGGGCATGGTCAAATGGGCCATACAATCCTTTGCCAGTCGAACATCAAACTTCAGCGCGACCGACTCTCTGTAGCCTAAAGTCCGTGAGGTCAGGTGTCAAGACAGACTTGGCGCACATGAGCAGCCCTCCACGGGCACGGCCCAAGCCAAAAAGCAGGCACTCTGAGCCATAAGCTGCGAGATGGCCGCGTCGGTGCAACGCAATTCCTGTTCGTGTGTAGAGCGAGATCGAAGCTCGCAGGCTCAGACACTGCAGGTCGTCTCAACACACAACAATGCCGCTTTGGGCTGACTTGCTTCACCCCAAACCTCCGACAATTAACGAGACTTTCTCAGGCTCCAAATGCACAATGGACCGCAGGCAGCTCCGCACGCCCAACCCCGATATTGCCTGTAAAGACAAAGCACCGAAAATCAGCGCCCAGCCTGCGTCCGATAGTTGTCGATCCACCAATCCCGTCAGTGTCACAGCCCTTGCCTTATGGAATGACCGGATGCAGAGATCCGGCCATTGATTTTGTTGGGTTTATATGAGGGGCTTTCAGACCCCTTTTGGAATGGAAGATTGATTTCTTTGTTGCGGAGCGAGCTTTCTGAGCTCTCCACTATCTTCGACTGGGTGTGGCCACTGACGATGATGCCATGGCAGACGGGGTGCGGGTATATCGGACGATTGCGGAGGAGCGGCGCATTGTGGCTTTGACGCTTCAGCTGGGTTAGAGTGTAGCGCGTGTGGCCCAGGCCAAAGGCGCGAAGTCGCATCAGGTGTTTCACTGGCGGCCGTTGTATCGACAAGGCAGGCTCGTGGAGTTCCTATCAAGTCCTAACGCGCTGTTGCCGGTCGTCATTTCCAAAAGCAAGACGCACCGTGAGCGGAGGGAAGGCGAGGCACGTTCGTCGAACCAATTCCGATCCACAATCCGATCCACAAAATGCGAGGTCTTAGACGACTTGGGTGGTTTTAGGCGCTCCCCCACGGGTTTGCAAGTCGTAGAAAAACCTCAAACGGCAAGACTGTCATCGTTCAGTGCTCCAGCCTGGATAGCAATGATGCCATCTCCGTTACGTGTGATCCCTGCGGTGCTCCATTCAAACCCGGTTAGGCTTTATTCGACCGTCGCCGGAAGCGACGCTGAATAGTAGCGCCCGAGTTCGAGCTGGTGCGCGAGAATCCGGTGAAGCCATCAGTCGAAGACGTTGGGAAGAAGGTCAATCGCACGCCGAGGCTACGCAAGTAGTCAAAGCAACTGAAAGGAACCTCAAGCGTCTGAAGTTGTGCTGAAGGATCCAAGCGGGTACGCGGGGAAAGCCAAGCGCGATTTTTTTTCGAGTTGGGGGCAACAATGGGGGCAATTTTCCTGCCAACCAAATTATATGTGTTTGTTGAATCAATAACATAAGCGGTCCATTCGGTAGTCGTTAGCGCTACCAGC
>CAYWSR010000206.1:0-7996 GCA_964460385.1 uncultured Occallatibacter sp.
TCGTGGGGGCCGATGATTCTGGGGCACGCGTTTCCGCCGGTGGTGGAGGCGATTGAGCGGGCGGCGCGCAATTCGGCGAGCTTTGGCGCTTCGACGGCTGCGGAGGGGGATCTGGCGGAGCGAATCGTCGCCTGCTATCCGGCGATCGAGAAGATGCGCTTTGTGAGCTCGGGGACCGAGGCGACCATGTCGGCGATCCGGCTGGCGCGCGCGGCTACGGGCGGGAAGATCATTATCAAGTTCGAAGGCTGCTACCACGGGCACTCGGACGGGCTGCTGGTGAAGGCAGGGTCAGGGGTCGCGACGTTTGGGATTCCCGGATCGGCGGGGGTGCCGGAAGAGATTGCGGCGCTGACGCTGGCGCTGCCTTACAACGATATCGCCGCGGTTGAAGAGGCTTTTGCGGCGCATCCGGACGAGATTGCGGCCATCATTGTGGAGCCGGTTGTCGGGAATGCCGGGTGCATTGTGCCAGGTGAAGGGTTTCTGGCGGGGTTGCGGGCGTTGACGGCGCGGGATGGTGCGCTGTTGATTGTGGATGAGGTGATGACGGGATTTCGCGTTGCGTTGGGTGGGGCGATGGAACTCTATGGGTTAGATCCGGACCTTGTGACATTGGGCAAGATTGTCGGCGGAGGATTGCCCGTGGGGGTCTTCGGCGGGAAGCGGCGGTACATGGATATGCTTGCGCCTCTGGGGCCGGTGTACCAGGCGGGAACGCTGAGCGGGAATCCATTGGCAATGGCGGCGGGCATTGCGACAGTTGGCTATTTGCAGGAACATGCGGCGGAGGTCTATTCGCGGCTCGAGGCGACTGCGAAGGCGGTTGCCGAAGGCGTGAAGGCGGAGGCGGAGAAGGCTGGAGTGCCGCTGACGCTGAACCGGGTGGGATCGATGTGGACCTGGTTCTTCACGCCGGAAACGGTGACGAATTACGAGCAGGCTACCCGGTCGGACACGGCTGCGTTTGGCCGCTTCCATCGGGCCATGCTCGACCGCGGCGTCTGGCTACCGCCTTCCCAGTTTGAGGCGGCGTTTCTAGGGACGGCGCACGGCGAGGAAGAGATAGGTCGAACGATCGCGGCAGCGCGAGGGGCGTTCAAAAAGATGAACGCCGGCTAAAGCTTCGCGGCTGGACTTTCGCTCCACTCGTCGAGCGTGACAAAGCGGTGGGTGAACTTGTAGCGCTTGGCGAGTTGGCTTACGGCGTTGACCGAGGGCGCACGCCAGGCAGCGCGATCGAGATGGCTGGCGTCGTGGAGGACGACATTCGCGGCCGAGCCGGAGCGCTCGGCACGATCGATGGAGCGGACGAGATGGTGGGCGATCGACTCGGCGGAGGGGTTGCTCCAATCGGAGGTCATGGCATTCCAGAGGACAGGAGTCATGCCAAGGTCGCGCGCAGTGTGGAGCACGATGGGTCTGCGGGCGCCAAAAGGCGGGCGAAAGAAGAGGACAGGCCTGCTGGTGATTTGCTCGAGCGTGCAGCTGGTGCGAAGGAGTTCCTCTTCAATGCGGCTGCCCTGCGTGAGAGCGAGATTGGGATGGCTCCAGGAGTGGTTGCCGACGAGGTGTCCGGCGGCAACGATGCGGCGGACCAGCGCGGGCTCAGAATAGGCATGGCTGCCGACGAGGAAGAATGTGGCTCGAACACCGTAATTGGCGAGGACATCGAGAAGGCGGGGGGTCCAGGCGGGATTGGGGCCATCGTCGAAGGTGAGGGCGAGCTGGCCTGGAAGACGGGGCGCAATGAAGGATTCACCGAAGATCCGCGAGGCAGGCGAGAGAGCAGCGTAAGCGCATCCGCCCGCGGCAAGGGCAAGTCCTGCAGCAGCCCCCAAGCCAGCCGAGATTTCCGTGGCCAGTTGCGGATCCATGGTGATCTCCAGTGTGCCGTGACGAAGGAGCCAATCGCAAGGTAAAAGGGTACGAGCGAATCCGGCGACGGCAGCAAGGAAGAAAGCGAAGCGGGATGAGCTGAAACAGCAAGAGGCCCCGATGACGGGGCCTCTTGCCGTTGCGTCATTTGAACAGATCGAGCCTTAGTGAGCGGCGGGAGCAGCGGGCTTGGCTGGCGCTGTCCGAGCTGGTGAGGGGGTGGCCGGAGGCGGTGGCGGCGGCGCAGGAACGCCCGACTTGACGTTGTAGGCATCGATGATGGCCTTGGTGATGTCCGTGGCGGGGCTGGCGTAGAGAACGACAGGAGCCTGCTGCTGGCTGCCGCTGCCGTCGATGATGAGGGTGTAGCCCTGCTGGGTGGCGTAGGCATTCATCACATCGAGGACCTTGGTGGCGACCTTGTTGAACGTATCGTTCATCTCGTCGCCATAATCCTTCTGTGCGTCCTCAGCGATGCGCTGGGCCTGCTTTTTCTTGTCGTCGATCGCCTTGGCCTTGCTGGCGCGCTCCGAGTCGCTGAGCTTGTCGGCCGTGGCCTGGAGCTGCTTCTCAAGCGCTTCGATCTCAGTTTTCATGACATCGAGCTGGGCGCCCTTGGGCGCGTACTTCTTCTGCAGGTCGGCAAAGTCGCGCTGAAACTCGTTGGTCTGGCCAACGGCAGTAGAGAAGACAATGACGGCAACTTTTGCGTTGGGGACGGCGACACCGGCGGTGGTGGCCGGTGTTTGAGCAACTGCGCTCAGGGCAAGGCCTGAGGCCAGCATGAGAAAGCAAACAAGCGAACGCTTCATTGTGCTGAAAAACTCCTTCGGAGATTCCTGTTTCGACGGCGGCGACCGATGGTCAGGCCGCGCGTGTGCCTCCTGAGCAAACCTAACGCCTTGTCACTCCCTGATTGGACGAGATCCGAGCCGGAAAAGGCAGCGGTTCGATGACAGACGCGACCGGAGACATCAGCAGGAACTAGCTGAATTATAGGGGGGCGGGGTAGGAGCGTCAAACCAAGAAATCGTGAACCAGGATTCGTGAATTCCTGGCGCCGCGGCAGATGGGTTGAGGGCGAGCTTTTGGGCTCGCCCGCGTTTAGAAGGTGGTAGAGACGGTGAGTCGGAAGGTCTTGCGGGGCTCGCGGAAGAGGTACTGCGAGCCGTAGGCCTGTATGGCTTCCTGGTAGGTGTAGTCGCCGGCGCCTCCGGGCGGGAAAAGATCGCGAGTGATGAGCTCGGCGGAGCAGCTCTGCTTGTTCTGGCCGAGGTTGACGTCGTTGCAATAGGGCCGCTCGTAGAGACGGAGAGGGTTGTAAGCGTAGTAGAGGCGGAAGGGCGCGTTGATGACCGGCATGATCACGGAGAGTTCACCTCCGAGGGACATGCGAGGCACGAAGTTGGTGCCGGAGATGGGGCGAATGTCTCTCTGGAAGCCGACCTCCGTGCCGGGGATTCCGCCCTGGCAGGCGCCGTTATTGTAGACGGGGCAGCCGTAGAGAGGCGCGGTGAGAGTGGCGAAGCCCTGCGGGCTCTGCTTGAGCTGGCCCTTGTCGAGAGCAGTATCGATGCCGAAATCGTCAAAGAAGGAGAAGGTAACCGGCCCAGCGATTGGAATACGGTACTCGGCATTGGCGGTGAGGTTGGTGTCGCCGCCGATGGAAACGACGCCATAGACGGGCAGAAAAACCTGAACGCACTGGTTCAACTGCGGATTGGTGGGATCACGCGGGACGCATGTGCCATCGGGGTTGGTGAGCTGGAAGGGGACGCGATTGGGAATGTATCCGTAGGGAGTTGCGCCGCGGATGTCGAATCCGCGCAACTCACCTTCACCGCCGGAGTAGTAGCGATTGTTGGGGGGCGCGACGTCGCCGCCGAATCCCCGCACATAGCCGATCTGGGCACGGAGGCCGAGAACGTTGCGGCCGGCCTTGGAGGGTGTCAGGTAGTGCATGGAGCGGAAGCTCTTGTATGCGAACAGAGGCGTAATGTAGCGGACGTTGCCGCCAATGCCGGCGACCTGGAAGACGGCCGAGTACTCTTTGCCATCGCGGGGGCGCAGGGGGTTGTTGATGGTGTTGTAGGTGTAGCTGAAGGAAGCCGAACTAGTGACAATGCCCGCCAGCGGGTTGCTGCCCTGAATGCCGGAGCGGAAGCTAATGGTCGAAAAGTAAGTCGACGAAGCCTGGCTGAATGCTGTGATGTTGGACTTATTGAGCGAGTAGGTCATGCCAACGCGCTGGAATGCACGGCGCGGCAGAGGATAGTTGACGGAGAAGTTGAAGCCTTTGGAGGCCTGATTGTAGTTCTGCGTGAGCGACTGCTGCGCCGCAGTGAGATTGACGGACTGTCCGGTGGTGGCCTGATAGTTCTTGGCAGCGTTGAAGTCCTGCTTGGAGTTGAAGACCTGGAAGCCGATATTGAGCGGCCTGTTGCGCACGTAGGGTTGCGTGAAGCCAAAGAGGAATGTTTTAGCAACGTTTCCGAGGTTGGCCTGAACGCTGAGCGTTTCGCCGAGACCGAGGAAGTTGTTGGTCTGGTAGTTGGCACCAAGGAATGCGCCGGATAGACCGCTGACGCCGCCGTTGAGACCGATGGAGTTCTTGCCTTTCTCTTTCACCTTGAGGAGGAGCTCGACGGTTCCAGCCTCGGCATCCTGATGGGCCTCGGAGTCCTGGTCGACCTTGAGAGGCTCGAAGTACTCGAGCTGATTGAGGCGGAGGAGGCTGAATTCCCAGAGCTGTGAATTGTAGACCGAACCTTCGTCGAGCATGAGCTCGCGTCGAATGACCTTGTCGCGGGTGATGGTGTTGCCCTGGAACTCGATGCGGGAGACGTTGAATTGCTTGCCCTCATCGATGTCGATGTCGAGCGAGACGGTCTTCTTCTGTTCGTCGAAGGTGGGCTTGGGGATTGCGCCGAAGTTGATGTAGCCCAACCCGCCGTAGGCCTTCTTCAGGTTCTCGAGGCCCTTGGCCATAAGAGTGGCATTGAACCAGTCTCCGTCTTTGACGGCAAACTGAGCGCGGAGGGCCTTGGAGTTGTTCAGGTGAGTGTTGCCCGAGAAGGTGACGGTGCCGAGGCGATAGCGGTCGCCTTCTTCAACGGGCATGAGGATGTCAATCCGCTTGCCCCTGTTGGGACGGAAGGTGAACCAATTGAGGCCGCCTTCATCACGGACCTGCGTACGGGGCTCTTCAATGGCGGTGTTGTAGTAGCCCTTGTCGCGGTAGGCCTGGCGGACGCGCTCAGTGTCCTCTTCGAGCTTGGAGGCATCGAAGGTCTGTGCGAAGAGGTCCTCGAAGATGATGGAGTAGGGGATGCCAATCGGCTTGAGGTTTTTCATTGCGCGGCGCAGCTCAAGACTGTTGATGTGCTGGTTGCCGACGAACTTAATCTGGCCGACCTTGACGGTGGGACCTTCCTTAATGTTGAAGTTCACCTGAACCGAGGCGGGAGGAATGTCTTTCACGTCGAGCTTGACGGTTGCGAACTGATGGCCGTGCTCGGACAGGAGCTGCTTGATTACGGCGGTGGCGCGGAGGATCTTGGCGGGGTCGTACTGGCTCTCAACGGAGAGGCCGACCTTCTCCTTCTTGAGACGGTCGAGGACGTCGGAGTTCGACACCGCGTTGAGGCCCTTGTAGTTGATTTCGCGGATAGTTGGCTTTTCCTTGACGAAGATGTCGAGGATGATACCCTTCTCAGTGTCTTCGCGCTCGATGCGAAGGTTTTCGAAGTAGCCGGTATTCCAGAGCGAGTTGAAGTCGCGCTCAATGGAGATGGGGTCGTAGGTGTCGCCGGGGTGAGTGAAGAGACGGGCGAGTACGGTCTCCTTGGGGATGCGACGGTTACCGATCACGCGGATGGAGTCGATGGTCTGCGACTGCTGGGCGAAGGCGGAGGCGATGGAGGCCGCTGCCACAAGCGCCAGCAGAAAAAGCCGGGCGAATGGAGGCGCAAGGGGGCCGGTGCGACCCGGACGGGCGCTCCTGGTGTGCCTGGTCTTCACCGTGCTGGAGCCCTCCGGCGAGCCCAAGTGCTGTTGCGGTACATAGTTCGCCTTCATGATCGGCTTCACGGGAAGAATATCGACACCCTCATCAATTGCTGAAAAATCTGGCCCTGCCCCGAAAGAATCTGATTCTGCCTCGCGGAAATACTGATTTTATCACCCCAGCGACGAGGTCTCTTCGCCAGGGACCCCGGACAGGACCGCGGACTTGAGGCCCGAAGAGCCGGAGCATTAAGCGGCGCAGAAGCCGCGCGCTTCAAGCAATTTCGCTGCTGCGCAACCCGGCTTGGGCAGCGGGCAGACCTTGAACTCCAAGCGCAGGATTCCGCGGCGAAGAGCCATGAAAACCCGATGCGCGAGGACCCATTATTCAGTCTAACGGACGGAGGCGGGGTGAGCCCGGATTGGGTTGGGATTGAAGGCGGAAGCATGGCATTTAGACGCGG
Source organism: uncultured Occallatibacter sp. (assembly GCA_964460385.1). Classification (GTDB taxonomy): domain Bacteria; phylum Acidobacteriota; class Terriglobia; order Terriglobales; family Acidobacteriaceae; genus Telmatobacter. Next base: position 6,348 of record CAYWSR010000206.1, read on the forward strand.
GTGAGAGGGACATGGCATCCTCAATAACGGAGCGAATCGCGATGGGCAGCGAGGCGGGGAAGACGATTTACGAATTCTCGGCTTCCCTGCTGGACGGGCGGACGCTGAAGCTGGGGGAATTCCGGGGCCGGGTACTTCTGATTGTGAACACAGCGAGCAAGTGCGGGTTGACGCCGCAGTACACGGGGCTGGAGAGCCTCTACGAGAGCTACCGGGATCGCGGGCTTGAGGTGCTGGGTTTTCCGTGCAACCAGTTCGGCGGGCAAGAGCCGGGCGGCGCCGAGCAAATCGAGGCGTTCTGCGGGAAATGCTATGGCGTGAAATTTCCGATGTTCGGCAAGATCGAAGTGAACGGCCCCAATGCGCACCCTCTGTATCGATTTCTGAAAAAGGAAAGACCAGGGCTGTTCGGCATTGGAAGAGTGGCGTGGAATTTCACGAAGTTTCTTGTGGACCGGCAGGGCGTGGTGGTGAGACGGTTTGGGCCAGCGACGAAACCGGAGGAGTTGGCTTTGCCGATCGCCCGGTTGCTGGCCAGATAAGCCGCATTTCGACCTTCCGTTTGGGGGTGCGCTCAGGGAATTGAGACCGAACGGGAGCGATGGCCCAACCTGGGACTTGATCGGCGCTTCATGCATGAAAGTCTCGAATTACGTTCCCAAGGGCACGACGGCCGATTGGAGCGAGCCAGGCGCAAGAAGATTGCGGTATGCTCTTTGCAGAATTCCCCGGCACAGGTCTTGCATGCGAGTTGAGCAGGCCGAATTGACTCGCACAGCCACTGGAGGCAGCGATGCGCCGCGATCTCCCCATGATGCTGATACGGGTGATGGTTGGGCTGGTCTTCATGACAGAGGGGATTCTGAAATTTGTTCGGCCTCAAGAGTTGGGTGCGGGGCGGTTTGCAGCAGTTGGACTGCCCTTTCCGCAGGTGCTGGCACAACTGGTAGCGGTGGTGGAGATTGCGGGCGGACTAGCCGTGATGCTGGGGATCTATGCCGGCGATGCGGCATTGGCACTGCTGACTGTGATTTTGGCGGCATTGGTGACAACGAAGTTGCCCATTCTGCTGGGGCGGCCGCTTGGGCCGTTTGCACCGATTAAGCTGGCGCACTACGGATGGGGGAGTTTTCTGCACGAAGCCCGGGTGGATCTGTGCATGCTGCTGGGAACGCTGGCGGTGCTGGTTGACGCGGGCCTGAAGGTGGGCCGGCGCCGGCCGTGGTACCAGTCGAAGGAACTGTAGGACACAGCAGGACGGCAACGGCGAAGTGGGTAAGCGAGCACGACTCCATACAGAGGGATGAGGGCATGGGTGAAGAGAACGGCCGGTCTTCGCCAGGGGAAATTGCCGGGCTGTTTCTGCGGCTGGGGCTGACGGCGTTTGGCGGCCCGGCGGCGCACCTGGGGCTAATGGAGCGGGAGGCGGTGGCCCGGCGACGCTGGATGAACCGCGAGAGCTTTCTGGATCTGGTGGGAGCCTGCAACCTACTGCCCGGGCCGAGCTCGACGCAGGTGGCGATGGCATTGGGCTATACGCGGCTTGGTTGGCTGGGGCTGGCGGCGGCAGGGGTGTGCTTTATTGCGCCTGCCGCGGTGGCAACGCTGGGGTTGGCCTGGGCGTATGTGCAATACGGGAACCTACCGCA
>CAYWSR010000207.1:0-7916 GCA_964460385.1 uncultured Occallatibacter sp.
CAGGCCTCGGTGCTGGGACCAAAGGTGATGATCACCAATGAATTCTCCGGCTCGGGCGGCGACGCGATGCCGTGGTACTTCCGAGAAGCGCAACTGGGCCCGCTGGTGGGCAAGCGCACCTGGGGCGGACTGGTCGGCATCGGCGGCATTCCTGTGCTGATGGACGGCGGTCACGTCACCTCGCCCAGCTTCGGGTTCTTCTCGCCGAAGGGCGATTGGGACGTCGAGAATCACGGTGTCGATCCCGACTATCCGGTTGAACAGGATCCGAAGGCTGTGAGCGAGGGGCACGATCCGCAGCTCGAGAAGGCCGTCGCGCTGGCATTGGAAGAACTCGCCAAACATCCGCAGAAACCAGTTGAGCGGCCGGCTTTCCCGAACTATCACAAGTAAGGCTTAGGCTATTTCGGATGCGAAGCTACGCCGTTTTGCGCTTGTTCGATCAAGTCATCCAGGCCCCACAAGCGGCTCGGGTCCACGTCGCTGACTGCAATCGCATCCAGGTCGCGTGTGTTGAAGCCGGCCATGTGGAAACCCGCGTGGTCGGACGGACCTCCATGCGCCACAGTTTTGTCGGTTCGCTGCGTGACAAAAACAGAGACGCGATGTTTCCCGATGGAGTAGATCAGTTGAGCGGCCGGCTGCCCGTGAATGTAGGTGAGATCGGCCCCTTCAAGCTTGGTGTCAGCCGGCAGATTTTCCGGCAGGTTGAAGCTGAAGGGCAGCTTCCCTTGGAACCACGGCTTCACAGTGTGCCGGTCCGACGAGATCACCTCCGGCGGTGAATTCGCAGCAAGCGTGGCGATGTGCTGATCGATCATCTCAGTCTCAAGTGCGGCGCGATTCGCAGAGGCAATTGCAGGCTCGGATTGATGCCGGCCCCACAGCGCTGTGCCGGCAATGCTGACGGCCAACAGCATCACGGCGGCGGCAGCAAGCGAGAGCCACAAGCGGCCTCCATCTGATTGATCTGCGCGGCGACTGGATGGCGAATGTTGTTTGGCGATCGCGGCCATGCGGTCTTCGAGAGCCCCCGTCGGTGCGTAGCGAAGTCCAGCCCTCTTGGTTGATGCCTTCAGCAGGCTCTGCGCCAGCGCTTTCGATGTGCACGAAGCGCACTCCGCTAGATGCTGCTGAACAAGCGCCAGTTGATCGCGCGTCAACTCGCCGTCGACCAGTGCGCTCAGTTGCACTTGAGAAAGATGTTCGCTCATCTGCGTACCCCCATCGACGTCCGCTCCGGTATGAGTAGACTCCGCAACGCCGCGCGGCCGCGTGCAATTCGAGACATGACCGTGCCGATAGGAATATCGAGAACCGTGGCGATCTCCCTGTACTTCATCTCTTCCACGTCGCAGAGCAGAATCGCTTCGAGAAGCGGCGCGGGCAGCTTCTCCATCGCGGTCTCAAGCGCCGCTCGGTCGCTCAACACCAGCAGATTCATCTCCGGCGTCTGGCGGTCAATCGCAGCCTCCGGATAGGCTGCATCGGCTGCACCATCCGGGCCCGCCAGCTCTTCTTCAAGCGCCACTGTGCGCGTCGCTGCGAGTCCCGTGACCGAGGTGAGGTACGTGTTGCGGAGGATGCGGAAGATCCACGCTCTGAAGTTGGTACCCGGTTCAAATGCGGCAAACCCGCGAAGGGCTTTTAGGAATGTCTCCTGCACAAGATCCTCTGCGTCCGTTGCGTTGCGTGAGAGCCAGAAGGCCAGATTGTAGAGCGATGGAACGAGCGGCATCGCCAGCTCCTCAAACGCAGAGGCTTGAGAGCCGGTCCGTTCCGCACGCTTCCATGGCAGCAACGTCATCTGAAAAGAACTATACCCTCTTCGCTCCTCCAATTACCCGACATGAATGAGAACTGCCGTCCGGCAAAATTATTCCCGAATCGCCGGGAATAAATCGCGCGACGCGCAGTTTGCTTGAGTGGAGGGATCAACCCATGAAGAATACGCACGAGGATCTGCATGCCCAGCGGCCTGAGCTGTCTGGTCAGGAAACCACCCCAGCAAACGACGTCCCTGTTGCAAACGATGGAATCGACCGGCGCAATTTTCTTAGTTGCATGGCCTGGGCCGGGACAGGCCTGCTGTGGACCATGGCTGGCGGCGTGCCAACGTCAAAGCTGTTTGCCGCGACGCCCGGGGTGGGGGGCCAGGCTGCTGCGTCCCATGGCGGATTCAGCTTTGTGCAGATCAGCGACAGCCATATCGGCTTTAGCAAGCCGGCCAACCAGGATGTAACAGCCACGCTGAAGATCGCTCTCGACAAGATCAACGGATTACCGGTTACGCCCGATCTGCTCTTGCACACGGGCGACATTACGCATTCGTCGAAGGCCGGTGAATTCGACACCGCTCAGCAACTCATCAAGGGCGTGAAGGCCGGCGAGACGTTTTATGTCCCCGGCGAGCACGATATCGCAACCGACGATGGCGCCATGTACATGGAGCGATTTGGAAAGGGCGCCAAGGGAAAGGGATGGTACAGCTTCACGCACAAGGGCGTGCATTTTATCGGGCTCAACAACTGCCAGCAGGTGGATGCGATGGGGAAACTGGGAGCCGATCAACTCGCATGGTTGAAGGCTGATCTGGCGCAGCTTTCCGCTTCGACCCCCATCGTAATCTTTGCTCATATTCCCCTGTGGATGGTGTACCCGGAGTGGGGTTGGGGCACGCCCGACGCCGAGCAGGCGCTGGGCTGGCTCAAGCGCTTTGGGTCCGTGACGGTTCTGAATGGGCACATTCACCAGGTGGTGCAAAAGGTCGAGGGCAACGTCGCGTTTCACACGGCAACATCCACGGCGTTTCCACAGCCCGCGCCGGGTTCTGCGCTGCACGCGGGCCCCATGGTGGTTCCCGCAGGCAAGCTGAAGAGTGTGCTTGGTATTACAGAGGTCAAGTACATCGGCCGCCACAGCCATCTGGCTATTGTGGACTCATCTCTCGAGGAAATGTCGTGACCAAGGCAGCGATCATGGGAGTTGGCTTCGCGTTCGCACTGATCGTTTCACTCGCGCTGGCTCGCGTTCACCCCTTCGGGGACACGGGCCTGTACGCGGCGGGCAGTCAAGAGCGAGCGGTGATGAACGGTACCCAAGTGCCTTCGGAGGTCCGAGCGATCCTGGAGGAGAAGTGCGCTGACTGCCACTCGAACCAGACGCGTGCTCCGTTCTATGGGCATTTTGCGCCGGTCTCATGGCTCATGGAACGGGATATTGTTGAGGCGCGCAAAGCGATGAATCTTTCCGAGTGGGCGAGCTATTCGGCCGACCAGCGGCAGACCTATGCGGCCAAGATCGTTCAGGAGATCAAATCGCACGACATGCCGCCCATTCAATACCGTGCGATCCACTGGGGTGCGGCAACGACGGACGCGGACCTCGCAGCCATCGCCGCCTGGGTCCATGGGTTGCAAGCAGTCTATGCGGGTTCAGCGGCTGCTAAATCGAGCGAAACTGGGCCAGGCGATGGGGCGCGTGGCGAGTCGCTCTTTGAGAAGCGCTGCACAGGTTGCCACTCGCTGGACAGGAACAAACAGGGACCGATGCTGCAAGGAGTCTATGGCCGCACTTCAGGCACAGCGGCCAGCTACGCTTATTCTGATGCATTGAAGAAAGCCGCCATCACCTGGAACGACAAATCCCTGGATAATTGGCTTACCGACCCCGACCAATTCATCCCCGGCAACAACATGGACTTTTTGGTGGCGAAGCCGCAGGAACGTGCAGATCTGATCGCCTATCTGAGGCACGAATCGGCCCGGTAATTCGCACGGAACGTCAGACTTCCTAGAAGCCCATCACGTTGTAGCCGCAATCGACGTAAATCGTTTCGCCGGTAACAGCGGACGACAGGTCGCTGGCAAGATAAGCTGCGGTTCCACCCACTTCGAGCTGATCCACGTTGCGGTGCAGCGGCGCGCGCTCGGCGTGCATGCGCATCATCTCGGTCAGGTCGCCCACACCGCGGGCGGCCAGCGTCTTGATGGGTCCGGCGGAGATGGCGTTGACGCGAATGTTCTTCGAGCCGAGGTTCCAGGCAAGGTAGCGCACCGTGCACTCGAGACCGGCCTTGGCAATGGCCATCACGTTGTAGTTCGGAACGACCTTTTCTGCGGCGTAGTAGGTCATGGTCATGATGCTTCCGCCATCGGTCATCAGCGGCACAGCGCCGCGGCTGACGGCCACGAGCGAGTAGACGCTCACATCCATGGCGGTGCGGAAGCCCTCGCGCGTGGTGTTGATGAACTCGCCGCGCAGCTCTGTGGCCGGGGCAAAGGCCACGGCATGGACCAGGATGTCCAGCTTGCCGTACTTCTCCTTGAGTGCCGCGAACAGGCTGTCGATCTCGGCGTCGACGGAGACGTCGCACTGGAAGCCGCTTGCGCCAGTCAACTCGTTGATCAGGTCCTGCGCTTCGGCCTTCATCCGCTCGTTCTGGTAACAGATGGCCAGGGTTGCTCCGGCCTCGTGAAGCTTCTGGGCGACGCCCCAGGCGATAGATCGCTTGTTGGCCAGCCCGAAGACCACGGCCGTTTTCCCTGCCAGATTGATCATGCTTGCTTTTCTTCCTCCGTGGCCCATGCGCGGGGGATGCGGGGCCAACCAATTAACAGAATATCAGCAGGAAAAGGAGTATCAGCCGCCCAGGTCCACAAGCTCCACTGCGCCGACAGGACGCCCGAGGAAGCGCGAGCCGAGCCGCTCGAATTTCTCCACGGAATCTGTTGCAAAACAGCGGACAGCGGGGCCCGACCCGGGGCGCGAACTCGAGTCTGAACCCGATTCCAGCGGCGCGGCAGCTAGTTGCCGGCCGAATTGCCGCATAGCAGCCTCCGCGGCAGCCTCGGCCGAGTCGATGACGTTCATTCCCGCTGGCACAGCTGCCTCAATGAGCGGACGCAGGAGCGGGTAGTGGGTGCAGCCGAGGACCAGTGTGTCCGGATGCATCCCCTGCCGCGCGGCCTCGGCATTCAGCTCGTCGAGATAAATGCGGATGACTTCCGCGGTGACGGGATGGTCGGTCCAGCCCTCTTCCACAAGCGGAACCAGCAGCGGGCAAGCCTTTTCAATGGCTCGCAGCCCCTTGGCGCTGCAAGCGGCAGCGTAGGCATGGCTGTGGACGGTAGCTTCGGTGGCGATCACCAGCACATCGCCCGTGCGGCTGGCAGCGCGCGCTGCGTCTGCGCCCGGCTCGATAACGCCGAGCACCGGCTGGGGCACAGCTCCCTGAATGGCGTCGAGGGCCAGCGCGCTGGCGGTGTTGCATGCGATGACGAGGAAGTCGGCGTTCTGCTCTTCCACAAGAAATCGCGCGCTCTGGGCGGCATAGCGGGCGATGGTGCGGCGGGACTTTGAGCCGTAAGGCAGGCGCGCGGTGTCGCCGATGAAGGCAAACCGCGCGGTCGGCAGGCGCTCGATGAGCGCGCGCAGCACCGTAAGGCCGCCAAAGCCGGAGTCGAATACGCCAATCGTGGGGGTCATGCTTAGAAGACCTCGGGTCGGGTGAGGCGGATCAAATCCGTTAGGATCCTGGATAACATGCACAATTCGTTGAAGACGCTTCTGTCGTACGGATTGTGCGTCCCGTTTCTCAAGAGAATCGCGTTGAAGTTGTTATAAACAAAGCGATAGACATGTAACATCCCTTGCAAGGATGGCATACTGTCGCGGTGGAAGGCGTTGCGGAGCTCGCGGAGGACTCCCTCCGGAGTGCCGTTATGGATATAGGGATCAGTCCCGTTCAGGTCGCTGGCCGATCTCTGCAGCCGATAGGGTTCCGACTCCCAAACGAACCAGGTATGTTGGTCGGGGTTCAGATTGGCCCATGTGATCGTCATGCCCAATTCCAGGGGCATGTTGAACCGTGGCGCAGCCGGCGGCACGACGCTCAGTTCCACTCTCGATAGGTCGTGGATGGAATAACGGCAACTCTGGATGAGCTCAAAGATTCTGTTCAGCCTGCGGTCCCCGCCCGGAATCTCGGAAGCGAGATGAGGCACAAGATCTAGTTGGAAAAGTCCGACGACATAAGCGATGTAGAGGTTGCGGAATTCCTCGTCGTAAGGGATGTTCAGGAAAACGCCTTTGGGATCAGGCGGCGGAGGCACTCTTGCGCCTCTTTTCCTGTTTGATCGAGTTCACAGGTGCTTCTTCCCGATTCGATAGCTGGGCCTTAAACTCGTCCGCGAGTGCCTGTATCGCTCTCTCGCTAGCCTTGGAGATAGGGAATTGCTTCTTCAACTCCTCAAGAGTTGGCCGAGGGGCCGTTATGTAAATTGGCTTGCGCATATCTATCCTCACATCATACTGCGGATTCGGGGGAATGGAAACAGCACCAATGTCGCGTGGCGATTAGGGGTGCGCGCCATCGGTGGCGAGATAAGTACGCGTCAGGTCGGCGTGTCCGGCCAGAGTGGCGCGGGGCTGTCCGTCCACCAGGAATCGAACCTGCGTGACGCGCGGCAAGTTGGTGTGAAGGGTCCCACAGATTGAGAGCACAGTGAGCGTTTCGGTCTCAATGCCGGAGGGATGCGAGGCCGCGAAAGCGGAGGTCAGGTTAACGACTGCCAGTTGCGGCTCTTCCTCCGGCGCGACGGGTTTCGCGTTCCTCGCGTCTGCGGTGGACGCGGCCGAAAAGGCTCCGTGTGCGGATGATCCAGGGTTCCGCGCTGCAGGGGCGACGGTTGGAAGGGGGCCATTCAGATTAACCGCGGGCAGCAGGAAGACCTGCCCGATGGAGGTCGCGCCGCCAGGCACCGGGTGGGTGGCGCCGGGAAGGGCATAGAGGTCCAGCAGCTTGCCCAGGATGACTCGGGCCCGCGAGCCCATGTCCTGCGGCAGGGGCAGCGTCAGTTCCTGAGGCAGCAGCGAGCTGTCGTTATCGTTGGCCACCAGCAAGGTTGCTCGTTCTTCAGGCGAAATCTCTGGCGCCTGGGTGGGAGCCGTATCCTGCCCGGCGAGCAGGCGCTGATGAGCGTGCTCGCGCAGTTGCCACAGCACCACCCCCATGGCCGCCGATGCAACCAGCAGCAGGATGAACAGCCACGTCTGGACGCGGCGGACCATGGTCATGGCTGGCGCTCCTCTGCCTGCCAGGCCAGCAGCCCCGCCGCCAGCGCCTCGGCCAGCCGCGCCTGGTAGGCCGAGTCATCGAGCGGGGTGGACGGCTTCTCGTCCTTTTGAGCACTCGCAGGAGCGAACTCGACCGCGACGGCCGGGCAGATCATGCTGTCGAGCGAGGGAAGAGCGGTGCGGCCAAGGGTCACGTTCATCCCAGCCTGCAAGAGCGCGGAATTGAGTACTCCTTCAAGGGCGATGCTGCGGGTGACCCATGCCGACTGCGCGGTCTTCCACGCGGCCATGCGGGCAGGGTCCTGTGGCGGCAGTGACGACACGAACATATGCACGCCCGAGCCGGTTTGCGTGGCGTGGAGCGACAAGCAGGCTTGCGCGCCGGCATGATTGGCAATCTCGGCACGACGCTCCGGCGGGACGGTGGCGTCGGATTCGCGAGTGGTAACTACGGCGATGCCCCGGGCCGCAAGCAGCGAGCGCAGCCGAACGCTGAGGGCAAGGGTCAGGTCTTTTTCAGCCAAAGAGCCGAACTTGCCGCCGGGGTCGTCACCCCCATGTGCCGCGTCCAGCACCACCACAAAGCGCGGCGCAGGGGTCGCCGGTTTAGGAGCAGGCGGCGAGGCCGGAATTGCCTGCTGGGCGGCCAGAAAGGCCGGTGACAGAAGAAAGACCGTGAGGACCTGAATGTGGACTGAACGGATTGCGAGCCGACCGAGCAAAGATGCTACCTCATCGCCCAAAGCACTAATCCAATGAATAAATCGTCAGCCCGCTCATCAGCTTGGGGAAGAAGTCGGTGGACTTCTGCGGCATCACATCGCCGGCAAAGGCCACTT
>CAYWSR010000208.1:0-7915 GCA_964460385.1 uncultured Occallatibacter sp.
TCACCCGTACGACATCGCCCGGAACGAAGTTTTGTTTCGTTGAGGCCTGTACATAGATCGCCCAATCGCCGTCCTGGACGAACATGGTCTTCTCATAGCTGCGAAAATAGGTGACCGTCGCGGTGAACGAAACGGGCAGAGCGTGGATCGCTTCCGCATTGGTCACTTGCTTGATCGCTCGCAGCGAGGTCAGAGGCGCAGGCTGAGGCGAGGCTCCGTGCAGAGATGACGAGCATCCGAGCAGCACTGCGAAAGCGGCGATCACTCGTTTCATCGCGTGGAACCAAGGAACCAAAGTAACCTGTTTTCCGTCCCGTAAGATACTGAAAGAAGCATATGCCTAACCAACCAGATGGGGATTACCTTCAGGTTTAATCGGCCTACAACCTTAAGGGCAGATTGCACGTTCAGAAGCCGGAAATGGACCGGTTTTGCACCTCTCGCACGGATTCGCCTGGCCGTCCCATCCTCTCTATCGGCCATTCCGTGTCAGAATTCAATGTTCGCGAGGATCCCAGCTCTGCAAGTCTGCACTTCCGGTCATAGCAACTCCTTTGACAGCCCAGCCTTACCAGCCGCTAAATGTCTCCTCAGACCATTCAAGGGGTAATGTCGAAGTCAACCCGGTGATCGACGAGCACAACCGAACAGCCGATCTTGCCGTGGAGCTGGCGTGTTCGGCGTTTGGGAAGAAGATTTTGTGATGGCCGATTGATGCCGTCATTCGCCCCTACGCGAGCGCCGCTGCGTCGGCCGTCAACCGCACGGTCAGCACGGTGATGTCGTCCTGCTGGCCGAAGCGCTGTGCCGCGCGGACGATCTCCTCGGCGGGATTGGTGGAGGCGGCCGCCGTCCGCTCGAAGCCGAAGAGTTCGCCTTCGGCGCTGCGCGCTTCGAGCACTCCGTCGGTCATGAGCGTCAGTTGGGCGCCGGGCGGCAACAAGAGACCTGTTTCGAAGTAGTGCGCGTCCGGGGAAAGCCCCAGTGGCAAGCCGTTGTCGAGCGTAATCTCCCTGCCATCGAGATAGGGCGCCAGATGGCCCGCATTGGCCGCGGTCATGGCGCCGTCCGCATCGATGCGGATGACCAGGCAGGTGGTGAAGCCGCCGTCACTGCGGCCCCGCATGCGCTGGTTCATGGCAGCCAGAATTTCGCCCGGGCTTTGCGTGTAGTGAACCAGCGTGCGGAATGTCCCAACCAGCAGCGAAACCGTCATAGCAGCGGGCATGCCTTTGCCGCTCACATCGCCGACGATGGCCAGAACGCCGCCGTTGCCGGTGGGCACGATCTGGTAGAAGTCGCCGCCGACTTCGCTGGCCGGCTTGTAGGCCATCTCTATGCTGAAGCCCTCAACAGAGGATACTTCCGCCGGGATGAGCACCTGCTGCACAGTGCGCGCGGCCTCCCACTCCGCCGCATCGCGCGCCTGCTGGTGGCTGACGCGGTTGAAGCGCAGGAAGATGACAATGACGATGGCAAAGAGATAAAGCGGACCTGCGGGGCCATCGACTCGCATGAAAAACGGGCCGATCGGTATGGAATTGAGAAGGAACGCCAGGTGTGGCGACCCAAGCCACATACCGATAAGTCCCAGATCGACCATGCAGATCGACAGCAACGGGAGGAGGCTGGGCACAATCAGCCACCCCGCCTCGCGATTGCCACCTCGATACCACACAAAGAGAAGCACCGGAAGGACGGCCATTGGCGGAAGCAGCAAGCTGGCTTCAATCGCCTGGTAGGGGAAGAAATCGAGCCCGCCAAACCACAGAAGTGGCAGCAGCGTAAAGATCGCAACAACAATGACTCCCTGGTAGATGCGCCAAACGCGCGTAATCGGCCGTCCTGCAAAGGCGAACGTGAATTCGATCTGCGTGATCGGGGCAAGGTAGATGGCCGGCAGTTCGAGGAAGACGAAAGCCGCTGGGGAGAAGGCGGTTGCCAAATTTGCCAGACAAAGGAGATTCAAGCCTGCCCAGAGATACTCGCGATGATTCCGTTGAAACCGCGAGAGCAGAATCAGCGGAATCGCCGCCAGCGTCAGCAGCAATCCAATCGCGTAGGTGATAAGGCGTTGCATGAGCCACTCGCTTTTGCGAGCGAATGTCACTTGTTTGGCCACTTCGATAGTGCCGATCGACAATTGAAGTACAAGACGAGCGGGGTTCCAGTGGAACAAGCTGTTGTTGGGTACGCGCGTGTGTACCGCAAGCACAGACGGACCGGATCCCAAGCCGTAGGCGACGTCATCCAGGGGTACAGCCGCGCCGCTTGTAAGCCAGCTGATTCCCCAGGCGGAGTGAAGCCGGGCGCCGGGCAAGAGCCGCCCGTTGAGATAGACCTCGTATATCCCATCGGCTCCGGCCTCTGACAGGGCTAACGGTGGATGCTTCGAGGGAAGATCGATTTTCAGCCGGTACCAACGTTCGTCGTATGCGCCGGGCGTAGGCGTGTGCGATTCGCCCAGCGCGGACAGCGTCCACGAGGAGTCGTCAAAGTCGCGGCCAGCCCACGCGGCATCGTTGCCCGCGTGCGCCCGCCAGCCCGAGTCGAGCCGCCGAAGGCCCTGGTCCCATTCGATGACAGATTGCGCGCCGGCGGTCGCGGCGGCCGTCAAGGCGAAAAACACTCCGATGTGCAAGTGGCGCATGCCTAGCCATCTGCTGACCCGGCGGATTGAGCCCACGGACCCCGCAGCGTTGCACGCAGGTTCTGACGGCGCGCAAAGGCTGCGCGCAGCAGGGGATAAAAACGAAAACGCGTGCTGGCGCATTCCTTGCTCCGGATCGGTTACAGGGTGAGGGAATGATTCCTGTGCGATGATTTCACACGAGATAAGCACCCGCAACCTGAAATGCTGCGGACCGGGGTGATCGCTCGCGTCAATTCCGCGAACCAGAAGGCATACCTTCGGCCTCTTCTTTCGGCCCGCGCCGGGATGGTCAAATAGAAGCATGTCCGGCAAACTACGCGTTGGAGTTCTCTTCGGTGGACGCTCGGGCGAGCACGATGTCTCTCTGCTCTCCGCTGCCTCCATCCTCAAGGCCATCGATCGCGACAAGTTCGACGTGGTCCCCATCGGCATCACCAAGGAGGGTCGCTGGCTGGCCGGCGGGGACGCTCGCAACTTGCTCGATAACGGCGTAAAGGAGGCTCCCCGCCAGTTTCGCGCCGGCGACCCTGAATCCACGCCCGGTGCTCGGCTCCTCCACGAAGGCATTCCCACCCTGATGGCGCCCATGCCCGGCCCGCAGGGCCCTGCGGGCAAAGCCATCGACGTGGTCTTTCCGGTGCTCCACGGAACCTTCGGGGAAGACGGCACGGTTCAGGGCCTCTTTGAACTTGCCGGCATCGCCTACGTCGGCTCCGGCGTGCTCGGCTCGGCCGCCGGCATGGACAAGTCCATCATGAAGCGCCTGTTCGCCGACGCCGGCCTGCCCATCGTCAAAGACCTCACCATCCTCCGCTCCGATTGGGAAAAAACACCGGCCAAAGTCACCAGGCAGATCGAAGCCGCGCTCAAGTATCCGCTCTTCATCAAGCCCGCCAACCTCGGCTCGTCCGTCGGCATCTCCAAGGCGCACGACCGCAAGGAGCTACGCCCCGCCCTCACGCTCGCCGGCAAATACGATCGCAAGCTCGTCGTCGAGGAGGGCGTTGGCGGCCGTCCGCGCCGCGACGGCAGCCAGGCCAAGGCCCGCGAGCTCGAAGTCGCCGTCCTCGGCAACGACGCGCCCCAGGCCAGTGTCGTGGGCGAGATCATCCCCGGCAAAGAGTTCTACGACTACGACGCGAAGTACCTCTCTGAAGGCTCCGTCCCGGTCATCCCGGCAAAACTCTCTCGCGCTGAATCCCGCCGGATTCGCGAGATGGCCCTCAAAGCCTTCCGCGCCTGTGACCTCTCTGGCCTCGCCCGCGTGGACTTCCTGATGGAGCCTGACGGCAAGCGCCGCATCTTCGTCAACGAGGTCAACACCATGCCCGGTTTCACCCAGATCAGCATGTATCCCAAGCTCTGGGAAGCCACGGGCATCCCCTACACCGAGCTCATCACGCGCCTGATCGAACTCGCGCTCGAGCGCCAGCAGGACAAGAACCGGAACAAGTACAGCAGGGACTAGGGTCTGGGGTCTAGGGAACAGGGAGAAGGGAACAGGGAACTGGGAACAGGGAACAGACATCTTCTCGCCGGTGTCTAACTTAATAGGATCAATTCAAGCGGAGACGGCTGGTTGGCCGTACGCGGATGTTTTGGGTTGATTCGGCGCGCGGCACAAAACTAGTCCCTTAGTCCCTACGTCCCTGGTCCCTGTCTTGTTGCTTTATCCTGTTCTCCGAAGGAAGTTCCCACCATGACCTTGCTCGATGCTCCAAAGTTTGACGAAGCGCGCGAAAAGCGCAGGAAAGTCTACCTCACCAGCACGGTGACGTGCCTGATCGTGCTCTTCGTTGTCTGGTGGTTTGTGGCCGGCCGCCCGGTCGACTGGCCCTGGAACTGGAATAACTATCTCTTCGGGCGCGCCACGGTGAATAAATTCCTGACCGCCGTCGAGAAGAACGACTTGGCAGCAGCCTACGGCGTCTGGATTCACGACAAGAACTGGCAGCAGCACCCCGCCCAGAGCGGCGCCTATCCCTTCTCGCGCTTCCAGGAGGACTGGAGTTCCACCAGCCCCGACAACGAATACGGCGTCATTCAGAGCCACAAAATCGCCCTTGCCGGCCGCTACGGCAACGGCATTCTCGTCGCCATCCTCGTGAATGGCCGCAAGAGCAAAGCCCTCAATCTGGAATACGACCCCGGAACCAGCACTCTCGACTTCGCACCGCCCGGCGTCGAGCTGTATCTCGGGCCATAGGGCATTGATTGTAGGTGCTGGAGGCCGTATTTATTAGCTCGCCGCCAGCCCCTCCAGCGTTGCCTGCAGGCTCGCCGGGTCTTCCACGTTCCAGTACTTCTGTGTCCCGTCGATCTGCTTGAGCAGCCCGCACAGCACCTTTCCGGGCCCGACTTCGACAAACGCTTCAGCGCCTGCGCCCACCAGCGCCTGCACGCATTCCACCCAGCGCACCGCCCCGGTCACCTGCCGCGTGAGCGCCTCGCCCGCCTCGTTGGCCGTCGATATCAGCTTGCCGTCAACGTTGGCGGCTACCGGGAACTGCGGGTCCTTGAGCACCAGGGTCGCCAGCACGCGCGCCACTTCTTCCTGCGCCGGCTGCATCAGGCTGCAATGGAACGGCGCGCTGACAGGGAGCATCACGGCCCGCCGCGCTCCCTTCGCCTTGGCCAGTTCCGCGGCCTTCTCCACCGCGGCCACCGCGCCGGAGATCACCGTCTGGCTGGGCGAGTTGAAGTTGGCCGGCGCCACCGGCTTGCCTGTCTCGGCCGCAGCCTCACGGCAAGCCTCATCCACCTTTGCCGGGTCGAGCATAAGCACTGCGGCCATTGCGCCCTCGCCTGCCGGAACGGCCTGCTGCATGGCACGCCCGCGCGCCTTTACCGTCCGCACCGCGTCGGCAAACTCCATGGTTCCCGCAGCCACGTGCGCCGACCACTCACCCAGCGAGTGTCCCGCCGCCATCGCCGGAGTGACGCCATGCTCGCGCAGCACGCGCCACGCCGCCACGCTCACCGTCAGAATCGCCGGCTGGGTGTTCTCCGTCTGCTTGAGTGCGTCTTCCGGCCCCTCGAAGATCACCTTCGACAGCGCAAAGCCCAGCGCCTCATCGGCCTCATCGAATGTCTGCCTTGCAATTGGAAACGCATCGACAAGGGCTCGCCCCATGCCGACCGATTGGGAGCCTTGTCCCGGGAAAAGAAACGCAATTCTCTTGGTCATTTCAGATTGGATTTTATCCTGCCGGACATCGGGTGTTGCCGCGCCTGGGGATGTGCCCCCTGCCCTAGTTCCACCGCTTCTTGTCGTCCGGATCCTCGTCCAACTGCCGGCCCTGTCCGTCGAAGCGTACCGTCCGCCCCTGCGACTTCATGTACACTTCAAACCTTCGCGCCGCACGGCGCCGCTTCCACCGGTAGTACCGGTTGCGCAGCCCATACACCCTCTCACTGAAAGCAAACGAAACACCGCGCCGCGGAGCCAGCCGAATCCAGAGCAGCCCAGCCGCAGCGCCGCCCAGTTGCGCAAAGGCATACGCTCTTTGCGCGCCAAAAAGCATGGCAATCGAGATGAGCCCATAGATGATCGCCAGGTGCCGCGCCTTGATGCCGATTGCGAAGAACAGCAGGAACTCCATGTCTCCGTAGAGCACACCGATGGCCACCAGCAGCCCGAAGATGCCACCGAAGCAGCCATACAGCGGAACCTCGCCGGCCATGAAGCTGAACGTTCCACTCATCGCGTAAATCGCCAGCGCCGCGGCCGCAGTCCCCACCACGGCAGATGCATAGAGCCCCATCACCCACGCCGAGGTGTGCAGGTCCTCGAGAAACCCCGCCAGGAACCAAAGCGAAACAAGTTCGAGCGCCGTCCCCAGCGGGTCGATATGGATGAAGCTGTAGGTCAGGGGCTGCCATAGTGCCCCATGCAGAAAGGCGCTCGGCACAAACCGCAACAGCCTGAATGCCGTCACTGCCGTATCGTGCGCTGTTACGCTCAGCACGAGCAGCACGAAGAAGATGACCACGTTTACGAGGACGAGCTGTCGCGTGACTCCGCGAAAGCCAGGAAAGGAGAGCGGACTGGATCCGGATCGCGCCATCGTTAAAAGAAGGTTATACGCAGGGGCGTCCGGGTGTCATGGAACGGGACGCTCCAGCGCCGACAATTACGCAAAGGGTTCAGGGTTTTTCCTGAGTACCGCCCAAAACTCCTCCCATTCCGGGAACCTGGGGCGTTGACGTCGCGTCTGGTACCTGAATGCTCAGGCCCGTGGAATCGCCTTTCACAGTGATGGGCAGATCCGCGTCTGCATAGCTCTTCAGCTTCTTGAAGTTCAAAAGTCCGTTTATCGTAACCATTGGGTCGGCGGCCCCGCTTGGTGCTGACGCCGGATCAATATCGGACGCGCCGTTCACGTGCAGAACATATTGGCCTTCGGGAATATAGTTCAGCCTGAATGTGCCGTCCTGCTCCACCAAGGCGGTGCGCACTGCGGTCTTTCCATCGAGATCCATGAGGTTGATCATCCCAGCGCTTACCACGTGACCGTCCGCCTTTGCCACCACGCTGCCTGAAACCGTATGCAGATTGTCGAGAGGAAAGGTGATGTCGACGCCATTTCCCTCACGGTCTTGAGGGTTGCGTCGTCGGCCTTCATCCGTTCCGCCAGGGACAACTGCGAGAGCGGCGACAGGTAGCCGGGGAGCTGGGCAACCACATAGTAGGTGCCCGGAGGAGCTTTATCCAAAGAGAAGCTTCCATCCAGGCCGGTGATGGCAGAGAGGTTCGAGCCCTTCATCATGGCGGTCATGGCCTTGGCCAGATTCTTCTTAAAATCGGGATTGTTGAACGAAGTGGCGGGATCGGCGAGCGGATCGTCGTTGGGATGCTCTCTTATCAGTTGGACAGTGGCAAAGCGGGCGGGCTGGCCTGTATCGCCACAGGTTACGTGGCCCGACACCTGAGCCGCGGGAGCCGCTGGGTTGGAGGGCGCCGGCTGTGCAAAAGCTGAGATCGGGCAAAGTAAGAGAATAAGAGCGGAGATGCGCATCACAAGTCTCCTTCGAGGAGTGGACCGCGCCGGATAACCCTTTGCGGGCCGTATCCAGTCTAACGGGATGCCGGAACCCGCGCGGCGGCAATCCTTGGAACCGCCTACGGATTTCGGCTACAATTTGGAACCTTCGGGATGGCTTTTTCCGCGAAGAGCTGGGCGATCTCGACAGAGACGGCGGCGCTCTTGACCTGAGGCCGGGTTCTCCCTAAAGAGAGCGGTGTTGTAGTCGAAATGAAGG
>CAYWSR010000209.1:0-7908 GCA_964460385.1 uncultured Occallatibacter sp.
GCTCAGCGCAACGAATGTCGACTTCGGTTTTCCATTTTTCTCATACGGCGAAAGGAGCCATCCGGCAGCAATGGTGCGAAGCTTTGCGGCAACGTCCTCGGGCACGTCTCCGGAGATCTTTACTTTCTGGGCATTGCCGGCCGGTCCAACTTCGAACTCCATGTGCATGGCGACCGGTCCGGAATTGTCCACCTTCGAGAAGAAGATCTTTGTGAGGTTGCAGCGGATGCACTGGACGCCGCTTGGGAGGGCTGATTCGATGCTGGAACTGGCCAGGGACGGCCTGGTTTGGAGCAACGGAGGGAAGGGTTGACGATCCCACTCCGCCTGGTCGGCTTTTGTGTCGAGCGATTCTGCGGGCGACAATGGGCCGCACTCAATTGCGCCGTGAGTCAGCAGGCAGAGATTGTTTCCACTGCGTGCCCATTGGCCGGAGAGCGTGTGTTGGGGAAAACGGGCCAAGGGTTCCAGTGCGGAAATCGGTTGTGTGGAAGCAGCAGGCTGGGCGTTGGCCGCGGGGGGTTCGAGGATGCGCGAAAACGGGACGAACGAAGTGCCGCCGGCGAAGCAACCCTGCGGGGTGCAGCCGCGACAGTCGCGCCAATGACAAACCTCGCGAAGGACCGGAAGATGGTCCCACTTGGCGCCTTCGGATGAGCGAACGGCCATGGGAACGTGCAGGCCCGAGACGACTTCACCACCTATGGACCAGTATTGGCCCTGTGCCGTGAAGACGCCGGCAGCGCCAGCGGCGCTGGACAGGTAGTTTGCTTTCCAGGTTGCGCCGCCGTCGGCCGTCCAAAGGAACTCGCCATCGCCCGCTTCGCCTTCACTTACCCGGGCGATCAGGTGGTTTCCATCGAGGGCTGCAAGATCGACCGTGTAGGGATATTTCTGCATCCAGCCGGGATCGTTTTCGGGGACTACCGGCTTCCAGGTCTTGCCGCCGTCGATGGTGGAGAGGAGGGCGGTGTGGATGCGAATGATGCCATGTTTCGTGTCTCCGAAGGCCGCCTGAAAGGTGGCTTCGGGGAGGTCGATCGCCTCGTTCCAGGTTTCGCCGCCGTCCGCGGTCATGAGGAGGTGCGGTCCGGTTCCCGCCGCATAGCCGAACCTGGCGCCCACAAAGGCGAAGGAGAGCAGAAGTCCGCCGTGTTCGTCGTGGTGCTTCCTTGTCCAGCGCTCACCGCCATCGGTAGAGACGGCGATGCTGCCGTCGCTGCCTGCCGCCCACATGGCGCCGTCGTGCTCGAGGAGCACCTGCGGAGAAAAGCCTGGGGAGACGGAGTTCCATGCCGGGGTGCTCTGGCCTGGGGTGGTCTGAGCGGCGAGCTGAAATGGGACCAGGGCCAGCAGAAAGAGTCCGGCGGCGATTGGAAAGGGTGGGGGCGACAGGAGATTGGGCGGAAAAAGGCGACGATTTGAGTTGGTCATGGCAATCGCCGCCATTGTAGACCGTTCCCGCCGAGATGCAACATGTGGCTTATCACAAGAACATCCGAAGGGAGATGGCGATCAGCTTGCCATAGTAGACTGCGGTTGTTCGCAGAGCGCGGGAGAGGGATTGATGCACATTGTGTTTGCGGCTTCGGAGTGCGTTCCATTTGCGAAGACCGGGGGGCTGGCAGACGTGGTGGGAGCGCTGCCACCGGAGCTGGTGAAGCTGGGGCACGAGGTAACGGTGTATCTGCCGTTTTATGCCACGGTGCGGGAGCGATTCGAGAAGGAAGAGGGCGCGAAGAGCGGCGACTGGAGGCTGGCGGTACGGTCGATCACGGTTCCGTTTGAGTACTACAACCGGTTTGTAGGGGTTGTGGACGTGGGCAAGCGGGAGGGGGTGCAGTTCTACTTTCTGGATTGTCCGGATCTGTTTGACCGGCGCGAGCTCTACGGGCCGAAGGGCGGGGAGTACGAGAATAACTGGGAGCGGTTTGGGCTGTATTGCCGGGCGGTGCTGGAGGCGACGAAGCTGTTGGGCGTGCCGGATGTGTTTCACGTGCACGACTGGCAGGCGTCGCTGATTCCGGTGTATCTGAAGACGACGTATGCGCAGGATCCGGCGCTGAACAGGGCGGGGACAGTGCTGACGATTCATAACGCGGGCTACCAGGGTTGGTATCCGCCGCAGACGACGGAGCGGTTGCTGTTTCCGTGGGACGTGTTCACGAAGGACCGGCTGGAGCAGTTCGATACGTTCAATTTTCTAAAGGGCGGCATGGTGTTCAGCGAGATGCTGACGACAGTGAGCCGGAAGTATGCCGAAGAGATTCAGACGCCGGAGTTCGGCGAAAAGCTTGACGGCGTGCTGCGGAGCCGGGCTGCGGATTTGCGCGGGATCTTGAATGGTGTGGATTACTCCGAGTGGGACCCGGCGATGGATGGATATTTGGCCGCGCATTACTCGCCGCGGGATTTGAGCGGGAAGAAGGAGTGCCGGGCGGACCTGCTGCATGCGTTTGGGTTGGAGAAGGTGCCGGAGACGATGCCGGTGATTGGGATTGTTTCGCGGTTTGCGACGCAGAAGGGATTTGACCTGGTGGCGGAGATTGCGGAGCGGCTCTCGCAGCGCGAAGTTGCGGTGGTGGCGTTGGGGAGTGGCGAGCCGCTGTATGAGCGGTTCTTCCGCGAGTGGGCGTTCCGGCATCCGGACCAGGTGTCGGTGCAGATTCGCTATGACGAGGCGCTGGCGCACAAGGTGGAGGCGGGGTCGGACATGTTTCTGATGCCGTCGCGCTATGAGCCTTGCGGGCTGAACCAGATTTATTCGCTGAAGTACGGGACGGTGCCGATTGTGCGGGCGACGGGGGGCCTGGATGACACGATCCAGGAGTGGTACGCGGAGATCGGCGACGGGACGGGGTTCAAGTTTGGCGGATTTGACCCGGAGGCGCTGCTGGGGGCGATTGACCGCGCGCTGGAGGCGTTCCAGGACAAGGAAGGCTGGACGCAATTGATGCGGAACGGGATGGCGCGGCACTACGGATGGGACGGGCCGGCGAAGGAGTACGCGGAGGTGTATGCGGAGGTAGCTAGGCGGAGAGCATGAGAAAAACATAGCATAATGAATAATGAATATTTATTTGTTAGATTTGTCATAATCATGCTATCCTGTTTTTGCAAGAGAAGCGGGTTTACCCGTCCAGGAGGGTGTGCATGGGTAATACAGATTTCTGTCTTTGGGATTCCAGTTGCCGAAAGAAAGTGCGCTACAGCCATGCCGCTGATGCGCGAATGCGTATCCGGCGCATCTCGCGTTTGGGCGACGGTCTGGGAGTGGAGGCCTTAGCCACCTACAGGTGCCGGTTCTGCGGTGGCTTCCACATTGGCCATACGAAATGCATGCGGCAAGTGCAGAGTGAAGGGAGGGGCTGAGAATGGCTTCACAGTCAGTTTTGGTCGATGTGTCCTGCGCCGTCGAGGTGTTCCTTGCGGCAGCGCTTCTTCATAGGGAGCAGCCCGGGCGATCCGACTTCACGATTCAGGAGATTGTGAACCGGGCGGCTAGGGAGAATATCTCCGGCGAGATGCGTTCAGGCGTGAATGTTCATGCTTCGCAACACTGCGTGGCCAATAAGGTCCCGAATCCGGCAAAACACCGGATGCTTTTTGCAACGGGGAAACATACGCGGCGGTTACTTCTGCCTGGGGATGAGGTTCATCCGAATCGGACAGGCAAGGTTTTCCCAGAGGCAGGTGAAATGCCGGAAAGGTATCTGGGCTTGCTGGAGTGGGCGAGGTCCAGATACGAGTCGGGAACTGGGGGATCCGGCACCAGGGGTGGGAGTTCGTCAGGCGCCAGCCCGTCTCAAGCTCAGGAATCCAAGGTTGCGGAGCGATGGCTGGAATCGTTATTTGAGTTGGAAGGACTGGGGAAGGAGTATTGGAAGGATGTGGACCCTGACGAGTTTGTGCGCGAGTTACGAGAGGATTGGGAGTGAGCCGGATCTTTCTGGATACCAATTTCTTCATCTACCTGATCGAAGGCGCCAGCCCGAACGCGGCCCGCGTGAAGTGTTTGCTGCGAGCGTTTTCGGCGCGGAGGGATGAGATTCTTACTTCGGTGATGACCCTGGGAGAGGTTCTGGTAATGCCAATTCGTAATAAAGACCTTGCTCTCGCGCAGCAATACCGGCGAATTTTCAGAGCGCCGGGAATCTCAGTGCTGCCCTTTCAGGAGGATGCTGCCGAGAGGTTCGCCCGGATTCGAGCTGATACGAAGATCAAGCCTCCGGATGCGATTCAATTGGCCGTCGCAGGAAGCGCGGGATGCGATCTGTTCCTGACCAACGATGAACGCCTCCTGGGTGCAATGGTGCAGGGGATTCATTTCATCACGTCGTTTGCGAAGGCGCCGTTTTGAAGAGCTGAGGGAAGAACGCAATTCAAGAAGCGTTCGCCACGGCGGCCGCTTTTTTATTGGCGGACTATTGTGCGGCGGGGAGCGGAAATGAGGCGAGGACGCGGGCGGCGCCGGCCGCGGAGAGGTGGGTGCTGTCGAAGAAGAAAAGGGTGTCGCCGTCACGATAGTCACACAGGGCGGGCGTTGGGCAGAGAGCGGGTTTGGGGTCGAAGAGGAGGGCGGGGGGCTGGGCGGAGAGCTGCTGGGATTCCTGTTTGAGGAGGTCCTGAGAAGCGGAGATGGCGGGGAAGGATTCGGGCGGGGCGAAGCCTGGATCGATTGGGGAGTTGGGGTCGGCGAGGTTAGTGGGGTTGAGGGTTAGAGCAAGTGCGCGGCGGGCGGGGATGTGGGCGTTGCGGACGATGAGGAGCGGATCGACTGCGAAACTGGGCATGTCCTGGACGAGGATGACCTGTTTTCCGGCGGATTGGAGGGCGTGGATGGTGGCGTCGAGGGCGGTCCGATAGAGGCGGAGATCGGCTTCGGCGGAGGGGACGGGGCCGGAAGCTGAGGCGGGAGCGGAAACAGAAGCTGAAGGAAAGGTGGGGTCGGGCACAAGCCAGCCGTCCATCCAGGTGCGCTCGAGGGGAGCGGACCAGGAGGCTGTGAGGACGACGATGCGGATGCCTGGGTCGGATTGGATGAGGTTGAGGGTTGCGCGGTTGAAACGCAGACAGGTGGGGGCGACTGTGGGGATGCGCGGGATGGTGTGTGTGGCGCCGGTGAGCGGAGGGCAGGAGCTCTTGGTGAGTTCGGCGAAAGCGTAGCCACGAGTGCTGGCGAGGGTGTGCAGGCCTGGAGCGAGAGCAGCGGCGTGGCTGTCTCCC
The DNA here is from genome assembly GCA_964460385.1 of uncultured Occallatibacter sp. GTDB lineage: Bacteria > Acidobacteriota > Terriglobia > Terriglobales > Acidobacteriaceae > Telmatobacter. Next base: position 5,227 of record CAYWSR010000209.1, read on the forward strand.
CAGACGACCAGGATGGGGAGCGGGGTGGGGTGAGGGTAGCATTGGAAGCTGAGGTTCGGTGTGGGGCTAGCTCCGGCAAGGCAAGTGTCGGCCCTGAGCGTTCCGGCGAGGTCCTCCATCCTGGCGAGATCGGGGTAGCGCTGGGGAAGTCCGCGGTCGAGGAAGAGCGCAGCGCAAACAGCAAGTAAGACGATGCTGGCCGCGGCGTATCGGATGAGGAGAGGAACGGCGGAGGTTGTGGATCGGCGGAATGGCTGCTCGATGAAATGCCAGGATAGGACGGCGAGGCCGAAGGCGACTACGACGGCGAGGAGCGCGGCGGGGAGGGGAAGCGCGCCGGCAGAGGCGAGGTAAAGGAACGAGAGCAGAGGCCAGTGCCAGAGATACCACGAGTAGGAGACGCGGCCGATGAAGACGAGCGGCGCAAGGGCGAGAAGGCGCCGGTTGACGAAGCTCGAAGGGAGGGCGACGAGCAGCGCCGTGCCGAGAACGGAAGGCAGCGCGGCGAGGCCGGGGAAAGGCGAGTGGGGAGTGAGCAAGAAGAGCGGCGCAAGGATGAGGGCGAGGGCGAAGAAGGCGGCGAGGTGCGTGAACAGGGCTGAGAGTTTTAGCGGGCGCTGGTCAAGCTCGAAGACGGCGAGGGTGACGCCGACGCCGAGTTCCCAGGCGCGATCGGGAAGCAGATAGAAGGCGCGCGTGGGGTTGTGTCCGACGTCGTGCGCGGCGAGGAAAAGCGAGAGGGCGCAGGCGATGAGAAGCGCGGGCATTACAAGACGATGTCGCAGGCGTGCGAGCAGGACGATGAGCAGAGGGATGAAGAGGTAGAACTGTTCCTCGACGCCGAGGGACCAGGTCATGAGAAGAGGATTGAGGCTGCTGCGCGGGTCGAAGTAGTTGGCTAAGCGCCAAAAGGAGATGTTGGAGGCGGAGAGCGTGGCGGCGCAGGCGTCGCGGGCGAAGAGGCGCAGCTCGCCGGGCGAGAGGAGAACGAGCGCGACCGCAATGGAGAAGAGAAGGACGGCGTAGAAGGCGGGAAGAATGCGGCGGGCGCGGCGCTGATAAAAACGGATGTAGCTGAACGATCTGTCGCGGACATCGGCGTAGATCTGGCCGCCGATGAGGTAGCCGGAGATGACGAAAAAGATGTCGACGCCGGTGAAGCCGCCGGGGATGAAGGGGACGCCGGCGTGATGAAGGACGACGGAGAGGATGGCGACTGCGCGGAGCCCGTCGATGTCCGGGCGGTAGCCGTGTTTGGCCGCGGGAGCGGAGTCTGCGGCGGGCGCGGGTTGAACGGCAACTTCGGACACTGGCCCTCTCTTGCGGTTGGAGTGAAAACCGATGGCACTCAAGGCCCGTTACGCAAAGAGGAAGAGGAAGTGGTGCAGTGGGGCTTGAGAGAACTATAACGCGGCGGGGATTGTGGGTACAAACCAGAGTTGTGTATCCGACGCCCCAAACAAGAGCAGAGATCCCGAAAACAGGTTCTTCGACTGCGTTTGGCCAAAGACCGGCCCAACTCCGCTCAGGATGAGAGCTCATTCTCGATGCTTACTTTTAGGCGGCATTAAACCGCAGCGTAGGTTTTGCGGACAATCCAGAGGACCGGGAGGCCGAGGAGGATGAGGGCGGTGCCGAGGAGTGAGCCTTTGAGGTTATCGGTGTAGCTGGAGATGAGGACGGCGGTGGCGCAGAGGACGAAGAGCGCGGGGAGGATGGGATATCCCCAGACGCGGTAGGGGCGGGGCAGATCGGGCTGGCGGCGGCGGTAAACGAATACGGTGGTGGCGGTGAGCATGTAGAAGAGCCACTCGGCAAAAACGGCTAGCTCGAAAAACTGCTGGAAGCGGCTGAGGAAGAGCAACAGCACGGTGGAGAGCAGGGCTTGCACGACGAGCGAGGTGGAGGGGGACTGGAAGCGCGGGTGGATGTGGGCGAATTGGGCGAAGAAGAGGCGGTCGCGGGCCGCGGCGTAGGGGATGCGCGCGCCGGACATGATGGTTCCGTTGAGGGTGACGAAGATGGAAAGTGCCATGGCTGCCGCGACGAAGCCGGCCCCGGCGGGACCTGCGACAACGGTGAGCGCGGCGACGGCGGGGCGCTCGCTGGAGGCGATGGCCGAGGCAGGCAGGATGTATTGGATTCCGGCATTGGTGGCCATAAAGAGGAAGCCGACGAGGAAGAGTCCGCCGATGAGGGCGAAGGGGAGCGAGCGCTCGGGGCGGCGGACCTCGCCGGCAACCATGGTGAGGTCGTTCCATCCGTCGTAGGCCCAGAGAGTGGCGATGAGAGCGGCCATGAAGCCGGTGAGTCCACCGACGGCGTGAGGCAGAGTGGAGGAGAAGTTGGACCACGAGCCTGCGGCGGAGGCGAAGCAGAATCCGGCGACGATGAGGATGAGAACAACTTTGAGAATTGTGAAGACGAGCTGGAAGTCGCCAGCCTTTTTGATGCCGAGGTAATTGAGGCCGGTGATGAACCAGGCAACGGCGATGGCGACGAGCTGAGACCAGAGAATGGGCAGCGGCCCACCGATGGCCTGGACCTCAAGCCAGTGGAAGGCGGGGAAGAAGCCGAGGGTGCGAGTGAGGCCAATGGTGACGGCGGCAATGGAGGCGGGCTTGGCGACGGCAAACCAGGTCCACATGTAGAGGAAGGCGGTGGTGTCGCCGTAAGCGCCGC
>CAYWSR010000210.1:0-7892 GCA_964460385.1 uncultured Occallatibacter sp.
CCGGCCTGGAAGCCGACCGAACCGCCTGCCATGCGGATAAAGACAGGGCCAGTCCAACCGTGCCCTGTGCGGCAGGTGACAACTCCCTGGCCATAAGAAGCGCCCACAACGAACGCGCCCTTGAGCATGCCGGGCACAACGGCGACGCAAGTCGCCTGGCGCAGGATATTGGATGGGATGGTCTTGTCCTTGGCGCCCATGATCTCGTCGAGGACGGTCTTTGCGCTGTCGATGCGCGCCTTCAGGTCCTCGCGCGATGAGGCGTAAGCAGTCGAACCAAGCGTGACGCAGATGCTGAGGAGAGCAATTGCTTTCTTCATTTCTTCAATTCCTTTCTCATCCAAAACCGATGGATGCGTGGGGGTTAACTGCGCATCTCTGAGGGCCGACCTGCATCCCGCGCTCCGACCGGGCGGGTAAGCAGGCACTCCGATACAGCCAGTTCTGGTTTCCAGCACGCGGCGCAGAGTCGGGGAGCCAAGCGTGCGGAATCTCCTGAGACAGCCTACAACATTCCCGGCAACACGAGGGAGTTCTCCACGCAAAGCGCCGAAGCCGTTGCGCGGCTCCGGACGCTGCGATGCGCTATGAAATGAGGGAGGGCTGAAAAGGGGGTTGGAAAAGTGGGCTGGAAGGGAGAAGCCAGAAAGGACTGAGGATCAGAAAAAAGAGGAGTTCCCGGGCAACATGGAAAACATGCGGCCTGGGAACTCCTTTCCCCAGATCTGCGTTGTTTCTGTAAATGAGTATGTGGATAACGAGACTTTCTCGCAAGGGTACGAAAGGACTCAATGTTTTAGTAATAAGAAACAATTAACTAACTATGAACTGACGGGCTAACATCGACCAAGCCGCGAAAAATCCTATCCTGCTAGGTTCCAGAATACTGGGTCGGTGGAGGCTTTCCCCGGCCAGTCAACACTCCAGGAGCAGGCAGAACCGACAAGAGAGGCAGTTCTCTCGCCAGAATCAGACCAAACCATACAGACCCCGGCAGAAACAAAAAAAGAGGAGTTCCCAGGTTGCATGGTTAATCATGCTTCCTGGGAACTCCTTTCCCCAGATCTGCGTTGTTTCTGTAAACGAGTTTGTGGAAAACTGGCGTTTCTTTCAAGATTACGGAAGGACCACGGCTTTAAGTAACCAGATAGTTTACTGATTGGTAAAAGCTAGGTCATTCACAGCACGATGCTGCTCTCTCGGGTGGGCATGCGGTGGCAACGGGCGATGCAGAGCGCGCATGGAGAGCTCAATCCTATTGTCTGCGCCGGTCTTGCGCATCAGCCGGCCCACATGCGCCTTCACTGTGCGCTCCTCAATGCCGAGTTCAAGCGCGATCTCACGGTTCGAACGCGCTTCAAGGATATGATCGAGGACCTGCTTCTCCCGGTCCGTCAGGTGAGGGGTGGTACGCGAACTCGCCGACTCCGGAACCTTAAGGAGCCGGTCGATGAGCTTGGAGAGCAGGCGGCGTGGCGCCCAGATGGAGCCGCCCGTAACCACCTCAATGGCCATCCGCACCGCTTCGGGGCTCGCTGTCAGACCCAGCCAGGCCCGCGCGCCGGCCATGATCGCCTCCAAAACGAGCTCATCGTCGCCTTCGGGCCCGATCACTATCAGTTTGAGCGAAGGCCGCGCACGGCGAACGCCAGCCAGCGTCTGCATGCTGACAGACGAAGATTGCAGGTCGAGCACCAGGTACTCAACGGAATGGCGCGCAAGCAATTGCTCGAGTGTGCCGACGAGAGGGACCAGTTGCGCTCCGCCTTGGGTAGAAGGCTGGTCGAAGATGCAGGTGAGACCTTCCAGACGAATCGGTTCATCCGAAAACATTCCGATTTGGATCGGTTCGAGATTCCTGAGCGACGACATCGAGCTTCCCCCCGAGTATGACTTAAGGAGGACCGGGCCTGGTTGGCCGGCTGCATTGCGCAATCCGGCGCAACTCGCGCAACTCTGCCCTACCCGCTATCGATCCAACTCGGCTGTCTTGCCCAAGCTTAGAGTTTGGGAAGAACGATTCCTTGCTGGTTTTGATATTTGCCCTTGCGATCGGCATAGCTGATTTCACAGGGCTCATCGGAGCGGAAGAACAGAATCTGGCACAATCCTTCGTTGGCGTACACCTTGGCCGGTAATGGGGTGGTGTTTGAGATCTCGAGAGTTACGAATCCCTCCCACTCCGGCTCGAATGGCGTTACGTTCACAATGATTCCGCAACGCGCATAGGTCGACTTTCCAACGCAAATCGTCAATACATCCCGGGGTATTCGAAAGTACTCAATGGAGCGCGCCAGGGCGAATGAGTTCGGGGGGACGATCACTGACTCGGCCTGGACTGATACGAACGAACGCTCATCAAAGGCCTTGGGGTCAATAATGGCGCTATTCACATTGGTAAAGATTTTGAACTCATCTGAAACACGCAGATCGTACCCGTACGAAGAGAGTCCGTAAGAGATAACTCCCTCCCGAACCTGCTTTTCACTGAAGGGTTCGATCATCCGGTGATTGATGGCCTGTTCCCTGATCCAACGGTCGCTCTGAATCGCCATGCTTCTCCCGGGCCGGTTAGGATTTTCTCTTCCGGAAAGGTCTTTGTTTTACGTTTGAACTTTGCTGTTCATCTTACGGGACCTGAAAGGTATTGACAATCTGTGTAAACAAACATGCGTGACCCGCGTCACACTTTCGATGCCACGCTCTCAGCTGGCACAATGGCAAGTCAGTTTTTCTTCGCAGGATAATTATAAGCTATGAATTCTCCTGTTCCCTAAATCCAGCGAAACCTGTAGCATGAGCTCAAGAAGGCGTAGTACATTCTATCCAGTCGCCCCCAGCGAGGTTACTCCTTTGATTAAACAGGACATCGTCCATCACGTCATCGAGCGCACCGGGCTGCCGCGCACCAAGGCAGAGTCGGCGGTGGATACGGTCTTCGAGGGCCTCAAGCAGGCTCTGGCCGCAGGCGAGCGCATCGAACTGCGCGGATTCGGCGTCTTCAGTGTCCGTGCCCGCAAAACCGGAATCGGCCGCAATCCCCGTACCGGTACCGAGGTCAACATCACTCCGGGCAAGGCCGTCCGCTTCAAGCCCGGAAAAGAGCTGCACACCATCGCAATCGTCGAAGCCCCGAAGAGCTAGCCCGACTATCGGGCCGCGCTGCCGTGGGTGCCTCGTGCCTGACTCCCGCTCGCTTCGAGGGCGTGCTGCGCCGCCAGCCGCCCTATAGCGCACGAGCCCTGCGCGCACCGCCTCGTTACAAGCAGACTGTCCCTTGTGCTGTTCCTGGCTGGCGGGGCCTGCCGAATGGGCTGGCTGCTGGGGAGAATACTTCTGACAATTCATGCGACGCACGATCCCAAGGCGCGTCTTCAAGGTAACCCACAACCATAAATGCTGTTGCCCGATCCAGAATCAGCTTTCGGTATAGCATCCCAAGACACAGCAAACGTCTTGTGGTTGCAGAAATGTAGCCGAAGGGACGAATTCCCCCCCAAAGCCGCCTGGCAGGATGATGAACGCGCAATCAAAACCATAGCCCACTTTGCCCCCGGGCGTGTTTAGGAGGAGGCTTTGATTGAAGGTCATGAGGTTGGGATAGTGGGGATCACTGCTGGCGCTTAAATAGCCATATTCGTTGGCGACCTGAGACAGCGATGACTCCTCCTGTCCGGTCAGAGTGCTGGAAACTGTTACAAAGTTTGGCTGCGGAGAACTGGCGACCTCCTTATTATTGCGAAAGATCAGAGATTGACTGAGTGCATCGTAAAAGCCCAAAGTGGTCGGGCCGTTCGGCTCGGAGGAGCACCAGTAAACAGCTAGAACCGTAACGTCACCCTCGCCTATTGGAAAAGTGAACGGTTCTGATCCCGGATTGCTTACCGGCCGCCCTGGTACGACTGGCCCTACATCCCAGGGAATTGGCACTCTATTTAGGATTCCTACTGGATTTGGAATCACAGGCTGGCCACTTCCGCCGCCTCCGATAACGATAAGGAAGGCGAGATAGTAGTCTTGGCTTGCGCCCTCAATTATCTCCTGAATAGACACACTTTCCCAATCCTGCCGCAGCGCGCCGAATGTGTAACCGGGACTGTATGGACCGACCGTGACCGGAGCCTGACTCTGGATACGAGTAAAGCCGTTGATAGCACCCGGGGCCACCTGCACCTGATCGAGCGCTTCCGAGCCATTGCCGCCGAAATAGACACAGTTGAAAGTGACAGTGTACTTCGCCGAGTTTGGCCTGATTGGCATGATTGTCCCCAACGTGCATCATTTCCTTTTCGATGTCGAGAATTAATCTGCAAAGTTATTAACAGGCCCTAATCAGTGAGCCAGCACTTTTTTGGTGACTCACAGACCTGCTGACCCGCCGTATTCTTCACATCAGCCGCAGCGCATCTACATCCACAATCACGTTCCGCCGCGGAATCTCCTTTGCATCCGCGTGCGCCAGCATCCCATGGAGCGCCGCATTGAGCGCGCTGCGCTTCTCCGCCTTCAGAATCATGTGAAAGCGGTAGGTCCCCTTGATGCGCGGGATCGGCGCGGTGCACGGGCCCAGCACCCGTATGCCCTGCGGCACAGCCTGCTCAAACCACTTGCCCAGCGCCGTCGACCACGCCACGGCCTCTTCCAGCTTCTCCGATTGAATCAGCACGTTGGCCAGCACGCCAAAGGGCGGGTAGTGCATCCAGCGGCGGAACTTGAGCTCGCGTTCTACAAAGCTCGCGTAATCGTGCTTCGCTGCCGCCAGGATGGCGTAGTGATCGGGATAGTAGGTCTGCACCACCACGCGACCGGGCAGTTCCCCGCGCCCGGCCCTTCCCGAAACCTGCGTCATCAGCTGAAAGACCCGCTCGGCAGCGCGAAAATCCGGCATCGACAGCGAATGATCGCAGCCCACAACGCCCACCAGCGTGACGCCGTGAATATCATGGCCCTTGGCGATCATCTGCGTGCCCACCAGCAGGTTGATCTCGCCCGAGTGCAGCCGCGCCAGCAATCTCTCCAAATCGCCCCGCCCCCGCACTGTATCTCGATCCATGCGCCCAATGCGCGCCGCCGGAAAGATCTCCGCCAGCCGCTCCTCGCCTTGCTCCGAACCCGCGCCAAGGTAGTAGAGATGTTCCGAGTCACATTTTGGGCAACGAGCCGGCACCGTCCGGCGAAATCCGCAGTAGTGGCATTCCAGCCGCTGCCCTGCACGGGCGATCCCCGCATCGTCTCCAGCCGGCTTGTGATGCGTCAGCGAGATGGCGCAATTCTGGCATTCCAGCTTTTCGCCACAGGCGCGGCATAGCACCGAGAACGAGTATCCCCGGCGGTTGAGCAGGATGAGTGCCTGCTCATTGCGGTCCAGTGCCTGTTGCGTCTCCTCCACCAGCGCGCGCGAGAAGAGCTGTTCCCTGCCCGTCTCCTGAAACTCGCGCCGCATGTCGATCGTTTCCACCTCGGGCAGCGGGCGGTTCATCACACGCTCGCGCATCTCGATGCGCTGATACTTTTTCTGCACCGAGTTCTGCCAGCTTTCGAGCGACGGCGTGGCCGAACCCAGCACCGCAACCGCTCCGGCCAGCTTGGCGCGCATCACTGCCACATCGCGCCCGTTGTAGCGCGGCGTCTCTTCCTGCTTGTAGCTCTGGTCGTGCTCCTCGTCCACCAGGATTAGCCCGAGATTGGGCGCGGGCGCGAAGATCGCCGAACGCGTGCCCACGACAATTGGAGCCTCGCCCCGCCGGATGCGCCGCCACTGCTCGCTGCGCTCCTCGGGTGTAAGCGCCGAGTGGAGCAGCGCCACGCGCTGGCCAAAGGCAGCATCCAGCAATCCGGCCGTCTGCGGCGTCAGCCCGATCTCAGGCACCAGCAGGATCGACGACAGGCCTCGATCGAGCGCGCGCTGCATCGCGGCCAAATACACCGCGGTCTTGCCCGATCCGGTAACCCCGTGCAGCAGAAATGGCCGAAACGAGCCAAGCGCCGAGACGATGCTGGCCAGCGCCTCGGTCTGCGGCTCGTTCAGTGGGAACGGCGCGGCGGCAGGTACCAACCCGCCCAGCCGGAACACAGCGGGGCGTTCGTCGATGCGGACCAATCCTCGCCGGACCAGCGTTTGCAGCGTCGACGAAGGCAGGCCCTTCGCCCGCAGCGCAGCCAGCGGCAACTCGCCACCGCACGCAGCCAGCTCCGCAAGAATTGCCTGCTGCTTTTGCGTCAGCGTGGGCAGGCGCACATCCGAGACAAGCACGCAGAAGCGCTCCACGCGCCGGGCGTCCCGTTCCACGGCGAGTGTTTCACGCAGAATCAGCTTCCGCCGCACCAGCGACGCCAGCAGCGGCAACGATGCTGCGGTCGCCGTTCGCAGCGTCGAAACCTTCACCGGCTCGCCGCTCGCCAGCCGCTTCAGCACCTTCCGTTCCATGTCCTGCTCTTCGGGCGAGAGACGGCCGCGCCGCGCACTGCGCCTGACCCCCGACTCCAGCAGGCCCGTCTCACCGTCCAGCGTCCGCGCCAGCGCATCGCGCCCAAGATCGGTGATGCAGTAGTAGACCGTCCGCCGCACCTCCGCCATCAACGGCAGCATGCCGCGCAGAACTTCACCCAGCGGCGCCAGGTAGTACTGCGCCATCCACTCGGCAAGGGTCAGCAGTTGGTCGCTAAGCAACGGCTCGGGATCCAGCACCGCTTCCAGGTGCCGGACCTCGAACTCGGGCGGCGCGGTAACCGTCAGCGCTGTGACCACGCCGATCAGCTTCTCGTTGCGAAACGGCGCAATCACCCGCGCTCCGCGCTGCGGCAGTTGTCCTTCCCGGATCGCGTAGGTGAAGGTCCGGTCGAGCGGGACTGGCAGCGCAACTTCGCAGTAGGCGGGCATGGGGGGTACCCATAAGTTTAGGCGATTGGTGGCTTGTGCATCTCGCGGACGCCCTGAGGACAATGCCGCTCAGCAAAACATCTGCCCTAATCCGCCTGCGCGCAGTACAATTCATTGCTGATGACTCCCAAAGCCAAAAAGACCTCTTCTAAAAAAACCCCGGCGCCCGCATTAAAGCCGGTCGACCTTGCCAAAGCCAAGCGCCCGCTCACCATCTGCATCGACATCGGTGGCTCCGGCCTCAAAGCCATGGTGCTCGATGCCAGCGGCAAGCCGGTCAGCGAGCGCCAACGCGTCCCCACGCCAAAGATTCCGACGCCGCGTGCCGTGCTCAAGGGGCTCGACAAGTTGAAGAAGCTCTCGCCGCCCTTCGATCGGGTCTCGGTTGGCTTCCCCGGCGTCATCAAGCACGGCTGCACCTATCTCGGCTTCAATCTGCACCCGCTGTGGGCCAAGGGCTTTCCACTGCAAAAGGATCTCGAGAAGATGTGGCACAAGCCCGTGCGCGTGGGCAACGACGCCGACGTGGCCGGATACGGCGCCATCAAGGGCAAAGGCGTCGAACTGGTCCTGACGCTCGGCACGGGCATGGGCGCGGCGCTCTTCACCAACGGCCACCTCGTCCCTGGCCTCGAACTCGGCCACCATCCCTGGATGAAAAAAACCTACGAGGACTACCTGGGAAGGCGCGGCCTCGACAAGTTCGGCAAAAACCGTTGGAACACCTTCGTTCTCAAAGGCATCAAGGAAACCGAAAAACTCTTCAACTGGGACCACTGCTACATCGGCGGCGGAAACACCAAGAAGCTGAACTTCAAGCTTCCCCCCAACGTGACCATCATCTCCAACGCTGAGGGAATCCTTGGCGGCGTGCTGCTCTGGAAGGACCAGGGCTGATCGCGCATCCTCGACCCCGGTCCAAAGTTCTGCATGCCCGGGTACTGGTCAACCCTCATTTGAATTGAGGAGACCCTATGTCCGAAAACAAGACCAAGGCTACCAGTGCAAGCGT
>CAYWSR010000211.1:0-7785 GCA_964460385.1 uncultured Occallatibacter sp.
GTGAAATTCCAGTCCGCCGCCGTCCCCGTATTCGTCGACATCGCCACGCCCTGGCTCACCGACTGCAGCCGGATGTGCTGCGGCCCCATCGCTGTCATCGTGCTCTCCAGCGAACTCGCATTCGCGCCGCCAAAATAATCCCCATCCCACTCCGCCACCTGGAACGAGGTCGACATGAACTCCTTCAGCACACCGTTCACGCCCATCGTCGTGTCCACGCTGCTGCCCACCTTGGCCACCACCGCGCTCACCAGCGTGAACCCCGCCGACGCGTTTTGCCCCGGCGTGTTCACGACAACCCCCGGCGAATAGCTGCCCGCGGCCGCCTGCGCGCTCCCCGTCAGCGTTAACGTTCCGGAGGGCCCGCCATTCACCGGAGTAAACTGCTCCGTCACTCCCGTCGGAACGGCCGGTACCGTAACTGTCGCCGTCCCGCTCGCGTTCGTAATCGTCACCGACAGCGTTACCGGCGTTCCGTCCTGCGGCACAACCACCGTCGAGCTGCCCAACGTCACACTCAGAGCGGGCGGCGGAGTTTTTGTGCTGCTCCCCCCGCAACCAACCAAGCTAGCCAACCCCATCGCCGCTACCAATACCAAACTCCGCCGCATCCATCCCATGATTACCCGCCTCAGTCGAAAACCCATCAGTCTCGACGCCGCCAATTATAGACGCTCCTCCATTCCGCCTCTGTGGTCCCGGACTCGCCCGCACACAGGCCATTCCATTCCTACTGCGGCTCTCACCCGACCTCTCTCGTTGACGCCTCTCTGCTGCGGGAGTACGATCTGAACACCATCCAACCCTGGGTGCTTCGGTCAGTTCCTGTTGAGCCTTTCAACCTGATGATATAAGGTCCCTGGGGATTTCCATCCTTCCATAAACGCCGGCGATCCGCGGCTTGCGTGTCCTGTTGTCGGCGTCTCAAATCAGGCGTCGAGCTCCTTGTGTCAATTCAATCCCTGGATTCAGGGAAGAACACCACCGGCCTATCCTCGCTCCCGCGGTTCGCGAAATGTGCCCTGTTCCTTCATGCGCTCCCCGTGCGGCGATCGCGCTGCATTGAGGCTCTGCACGCCTTTCCCGCAAGTCCCACCGCATCTCACATTGGAGCCCGGCAATGCACCTCTCTTCGGCTTTGCGCAGTCTCGAGCTTTCCCTGTTTGCTGTCGCCCTCCTCACCCCGCTTGGATGTAAGAGCGCCGAGGGCGCTGGACAGGTCTCGGTCAGTAACCTTTCCGGGCCGCCTGTGATTCTTCCCGCCTACCAGGGTCGTGCGCCAAAAAAATGCGCGACCATATCCAACCCCCCGTCCGCGGAGCTCGCGGCAGCCATGATTCCTTGCTCGATGGACCAGGAATCTTCCATGGGATTGACTCTGTTCCAGGACGTTAAAGTCCAGATGGGAGCACCCAGAGCCTTCATTATGGCCACCGACAATGGCCTGTCGGAAGCCGATGTAAATGCCAAGGTCTACCCGCTGCGCGGCAGTTTCACCGCATACGGCTGCCGGTACATCAGCAACATGGCCCCCGCCGGCCAAAGCTGCGGAGTCAGTCCTGTCCCGGACGCCAAGGGCTGGTGCTGGAAAACCTCCTTCGGCGACTGGAAGTGCAGGTTCGACACCATCTTCCCGCTCGGTTGGGGAAAAGGTGCCGCTCCGACTACGTACTAAGGGAATCACGCAAGCACAAGAGCTTGTGGTCGCTCCATGCGGGACTTCCCTTCGGCGAAATGCGCCACTCGCAGGTTCTGCTCTCCATCGTTGCATCTTCAACCCAGGGACTTTAAGAAAGAGTGTCTATGTCGAACCGTTTGATCAGCCTGCCTCGCGCGGCGCTTTGTCTTTTTGCCGTCACGCTTCTCACCCAAATCGGATGCAAGAGTGCAGAAGGCGCTGGCGCGACCGCAGCCGCCATCTCCGGCCCCTTGACCATGCTCCCCCTTTACAACACCCGTGCGCCGCGCACCTGCGCCAAGGTCACCAGCCCACCATCCGCCGCACAAGCCGCCGTTATGGTTCAGTGCACCATGGATTCTCTTTCTCAAACCGGCCTCGGTCTCATTCAGGACGTCAAACTCGAGTTGGGCGCGCCACGAGCCTTTGTCTATTACTCCGATGCCGGCCTTGCTGGTGTTGACCTCAACGCTCAGGTCTATCCCCTCCGCGGAAGTTACACCGGCTACTTCTGTACCCTCTCCAGTGCCAGCCTTAACCCGGGTGGACAAAACTGCCTCAAGAGCGTTGTGCCCGTGGCCCAGGGATGGTGCTGGAAAACCTCCTTCGGCGACTGGTCCTGCAAACTGCAGGGCGGAGCCCCCGACCAGGTCGTCAGCGTCGGCCCAAGGACCTTCTAGATCAGCGGGCTGATGTGCCTGCCACTGGCTCGCGGCGGACCACTCCCACCAGCCCGTTCTTTTCGGAGGATTCCGAGCGGCGTGCTCGCCACTCGGATTCTCCCGATTTCCCAATTCGTCGGTTCACCCCAGTTTCCTCAAGGAGCTCACCATGTTCTATTGTCGTCAGACCACCACACTCGCGCTGAGCGCCTTCGCCCTCGCCACTCTCTCTTTCTCCGTTAACCTCGGCGCTGGCGGGCAGGGACCCGGCGACGGCAGCGAACTTTCGGGCCCGGCCCAGATGAACCTAACTTATCAGGCAAGAAATCCCAGGCTCTGCAAACCGGTCACCGCACCGCCCTCACCAGGTCAGGCAGCTGTCCTAATCCAGTGCACCATGGACCAGGATCGTGCCACCGGCCTCTTCCTCATGCAGGAAGTGAATATCGTAATGTCGCAGCCCCGCGCATTCAACGGCGATACAGACAGCAACCTGCCTGAGATCGATATGAACGCACCCGTATTTCCGCTCAGTGGCAGCCTCAAAGTGTTCTGGTGCAGCCCAATCGGCGTAGGCTATCCCGCAGGCAGAAACTGCCAGGTAATGCCAACTCCCATGGCCATGGGATCGTGCTGGAGAACGACCTTCGGCGATTGGAAGTGCAACCTGATCGGACCTGCTCCGGATTCGCGAAAAGCCCTGCCCGGGCCGACTGACTACTAGCTTTCCGACTCGATACACGCAAAACGGGCCCGGCATCGCCGGGCACGTCGCGCCTCAAAACCCTTTCATCTACTGCTTCGGGAAGATCACCAGCGGACCACCCGTCTCCCGGCCATCCACCCCTGCAAATGCCGCCTGACCCAGCGCCGGCAAGCCAATCTCCCACTTCGGCCCTTCCAGCTCCGGCATCGGCCGCGCCTGAAACAGCTTCTTGCACTGCTTCGCCGTCCACTTCGCCCACTTCTTCGACTTCTTCCGCCGCGCGCTGTCGGTCGAAATCCCTGTCCCTGCATACATTTGCCGGTAAAGCTTCGACAAAAACATGAATGCCACGCGTGACTTAAGATTCGGCGTGCAGGCCGACCGTTCCCAGATCGCGCTCCAGGTATAGAACCGGTCCCAAACCTTCTGCGTGCGCTCCCTGATCTCGTCCGAGCTCATGGTTGGGTGGGGCGTAAACATCTTCGGCCTCACCTCTGTCGGAATCAGCCAGTACCGCGTTATCGGTACGTCGCCCACCATCGTCGGATTCACCGACTGCTCCTTCTCCCACTTGGCAAAATCCACGGTCCCCGGAAACGGCGTCATCATCACAAACTGCGCAAACGTCACGCCTGCCTTGATGGCCATATTCACCGTCGCATCGAACGTTGCCGGCCGGTCAGTCGGCAGCCCGAATATGAACGACCCCAGCACGTGAACCCCGTGCTTCTTAAACGTCTGCAACTGCTTGGCCAGCGCCTCGCCAGAGTAGTTCCAATCCTTGAAGACCGCCTTCAATCCTTCCGGCGTCACCGCCTCCACGCCCACCAGCGCGCCCTTGATGTTGGCTCGCCGCATCGCGTCCAGGTATTCGCCGTCCTCGCCCGCCTCCATCGTCATCTGCGTGTAGAACACCATGTCCTTCGGCAGTTTGGCCAGCTCTTCCATCAGCGCATACCGCTCCGCGCGAATCTGCGTCAACTCTTCCACTCTGGCCGTGTTGCCCTGCTCGCGCGCCAATCGCAGGTCCGTAAATGTCACCGGATAGAAATTGTCGTCCGCCAGCGCAATAAACCGGAACCCCAGCCGCCGCAGCGACACAATCTCATCAATCACGCTTTGGAACTTCCGCTGCCGCGGCTTCTGCCCATCTGTCCGCCATACGCTGCAAAACGAGCAGTGCTTCGGGCATCCGCGAATCGTCTGCACCGACGCCCACATATACTTCGCCGGATCCATCAGGTCCCAGCGCGCCGCCAGAAACTGGCTCCCCTCAATCCGCCCGCCCTCGTACACCCGCTCCAGCCTGCCGGCCAGGCAATCCATCACCGCCTTGCCCCAGGCAATATCCCCGTCGCCCTTCACCACTGCGTGCCCCTGGCCCGTCTCCAGAACCTCGTCCGGAAACAGCGTCGCATGGATCCCGCCGTAGATCACATAGGCGCCCCTGGCCCGCGCCATGCGCCCCACCTGGTAGCCGCGCAGCGCATTGCCCGTGTGCACGCTGATGCCTACAATATCGCCCGCCTTGATCGTCTCCGGATCGATCTGTTCCAGCGATTCGTCCACTAAAATCGGGTCGCCAACCGCCTGCGGCGTCGCTGCCGCAAGCACAAAAAGCCATCGCGGCGTAATCACCGCGGTTCCAAACGCATTATCGCTGGGATTGACCAGATGAACGCTCATCGGATCCAACCTTTCCGGGTACAGGTGCGGTGGTCTCAGAGAGCGTCTTTGTGATCGAAAATGCCATGCGGAAGACGCGGCTTCCCTCAATGGCCGTCCAAAGATATTCCCGACGGACAGATTTGCTCGATCCTAGAGGTTTGCCGAATCGCAGACTGGTCAATATTGACCATTCTGCGGAATCGGACCCATTTACTCTGGGAAGGGGATGGTTCGATCATACCTGATCGTCCCCCTTCGCAAGTTCCGCAGCCGTTTCCTTCGCCATGACCCCCAGCCCGAGTCTACGCTAACTTGCTAACTCGCTCCGCCGCAGCGCGGCCCTAACTTGCTGATTTCTTCCGCGCGTAAGGCGGTTACGCCATCCGGCTGCACTCAGCCACCGGAATCGCCACCTGCTCCACAATCTCCAGGCCAAATCCTTCCAGGGCCGGCACATGCATCGGCGTATTCGATAGCAGCCGGATGCGCTGAATCCCCAGGTCCGACAGAATCTGCCCGCCCAGCCCAATCGCCCTCAGGATTCGCCCCGACCGCGCCTGCGACCCCTCGCGCTTCCTCAGTTCTTCGTGCAGCACCAGCCGCCCCGCTCCAGTTTCATGTGCCCCTGTCTCGCGTGCAACCGCCCCGCCCGGCTCAAACGCCACCGCCGGCTCCGCCGTCCGCTCAATCTCGAATCCACGCGACGTATTGTGCAGGTAGAGCACCGCGCCACAACCCTCTTCGGCAATCATCCGCATGCTCTCGTCCAGCGTCTCCCGGCATCGGCAATCCGCCGCAAACACATCCCCCGCCGTGCACCGCGTGTGCACCCGCACCAGCACCGCGTGGCTGCACGGCTTCCGCACCGCCTCAATCGCCTGCTGCCCGCCCTCAGAAAACTTGGGTGCCCCAGGTCCCTCGCAATTGGGGACCTGGGTAACCGCTGCCAGCGCCGAACCCAAATGCACCGCCGGGCAGCCCTCGCACAGCTCGCCCTTCACCAGTGCAATGTGGCTCTCCCCGCCGTTCACTTCGCTCTCGTAGGCAATCATCCGGAACTCGCCATACCTGGTCTGAATCCGGCTCTCCCCCGCCCGCACAATGTACCGCTCATTCCGCAGTCGATAGCGGATCAGCTCCGCAACCGTCAGAATCAGCAGCCCATGCTCCTTGCAGAACGGAATCAGGTCCGGAATCCTTGCCATCTCTCCGTCGTCGCGCATGATCTCGCAGATCACACCCGCCGGGTTCAGCCCCGCCATCCGTGCCAGGTCCACACTCGCTTCCGTCTGCCCGGCCCTTACCAGCACGCCGCCGCGCCGCGCCCTCAGCGGAAACACATGCCCGGGCCGCGCCAGGTCCGAAGCCGTGGAACGAGCATCGATCGCCGTTCTTACCGTGTGTGCCCGGTCCGCCGCTGAAATCCCCGTCGTCACGCCCTCGCGCGCCTCAATCGTCTCCGTAAAAGCCGTCCCAAACCGCGACGAATTCTGCTGCGTCATCGGAAACAGTCGCAGATGGTCCGCCCGCTCCTCGGTCAGCGTCAGGCAAATCAGCCCGCGGCCGTACCGCGCCATAAAATTGATCGCCTCCGGCGTCACCTTCTCCGCCGCCAGCGTCAGATCGCCTTCGTTCTCGCGATCCTCGTCGTCAACCACCACCACCATCCGTCCCGCGCGGATCTCTCCGATCGCTCCAGGAACGTCGGTGAACGGCGGCTCGAGATGTCGTGGACTGTTTGCCATCGCTGTCCTTCATTCTCCTCTATCCCCCACACGATCAGCAAAAACCTCGATTCCAAACAAGAGCGCCGCCCGAAGGCGGCGCTCTTGATCCTGCAGAACCACAACTGGCCTACAACGTCGACTCAATCTCGAAGCCCCAGGCCTCCAGAAGCGCCTCAGGGATATACTTCGAGTTTTTGTTTCGCCGAGCCCACTCCCGCAAACGGGTCGACCGAATATACTGGTCCGGGCTGAGCTTGAACTCCTTCACAATCTGCTCGAAGGAGGTAACGGTGGGCACAACCGGGCCGATGGGCTCCGGCTTGCCCCAGTTTGGATTTCCACGACGCTTTGCCATTGAGTATGTGTCCTTAGAAAGGGTGATTTTCGTTTACATCCTCAAGGACCGGTTGGGGGTAGCCTGTCACTTCTGAGGTCATACTAGAGTCTTATTTTACATATATTTTCTATAATTATCAAGAGCAAACTAAAGGAATCTACTCCCACTTTGCGTTCTATGGCTTAGCCCCGTCGAAGCCCCTCAAAACCCATGGAATCAAAAGTATTTGGTCGCCCCCAGTACCCATTCCGGCTCCCCTCTGTCCCTCTCGGCCCCTTCGAACTTCTCCCCTGCCCGCCCCGCCATGGCACGATACTACTATGACAACATCCTGGAGGCTCCTCGCTGCCCTCACCCTCCTGTGCGCCACTGCTCCCCGCTGCGCCGCCGTTGAGCTCCGCATCAGCCGCGACGCCCTCGAGCGCACCCTCAAGCAGCAGCTCTTCGGTGGCCCCGACGGCCGCTACTACGTCAAGGGAACGGCCCAGACTCCCTGCTTTACCTACGCCGAGGACCCAAAGCTCCGGTTCGTGAACGACAAAGGCGAATCCCGCATCGTCGTCACCCTCAAAACCCACTCGAAACTAGGCCAGAAGGTTGGCGGATCCTGCATCGGCATCGCCGTCGCCCTTCCCGCCGAAGTCTCCCTTGCTCCCGAAGGCGACGGCGAGACTATCGGCTTCCGCGACGCCCGCATCGACCGCGTCAGCAGCCATCAGGAGCTCAACTTCATCCTCCAGCCCTTCCTCTCCCACCAGGTTCCCTCCAGCATGAAGGTCAACGCCGCCGACCTCCTGCGCCAGTCCCTTGCCGGCTCCACCGCCTCCTCCGGCTACAAAGTCACGCTCGATCGCCTCAAAATCCACTCCGTCCAAATCCAGGGCGACGACCTCGTCGTCGACGTCGACGCCAACATCGCTATCCGGTAGGCCGTACCAGCAACTCAGCCCTGTGCCCCATCCATCCCGCGGCTCTTCGAGGAAAGCATGCGAAATGTGTGGGATGGA
>CAYWSR010000212.1:0-7734 GCA_964460385.1 uncultured Occallatibacter sp.
CGGCATCAAGGACGCAGCGAACATCCCCCTCATTCAGGCTCTCGCGACCGCCCTCGGCGCAGAGTTGGCCGCCTCGCGCCCCATTTGCGACGCCGGATGGCTCCCCATGGAGCGCCAGGTTGGCAGCTCCGGCCAAACCGTCGCGCCCAAGCTCTATCTCGCCGTCGGCATCTCCGGCGCAATTCAGCATCTGGTCGGTATCAAGGGCTCGCAGTGCGTTGTCGCCATCAACAAAGATCCGCATGCCCCCATCCTCGAGATAGCCGACTACGCCATCGTTGGCGATCTGTTTGAAGTGGTGCCGGCGCTCACTGCGGCCATCACAGCGGCCAAGACTTAAGCAGGATTCCATTGCGCCAAAGCCGCCAATCGCCTATGCTGGAGCCAGATGGACTACACCAAGATCATCACGATTGAGCCCGGGAAGCGCAGCGGAAAGCCATGCATCCGCGGCATGCGCATCACGGTATACGACGTCCTCGAATATCTTGCTTCCGGCATGTCCGAGGCCGAGATTCTGGCCGATTTTCCGGCGCTCACTTCGGAAGACATTCGCGCCTGCCTCGCCTTTGCCGCGGATCGGGAGCGCAAGTTTGAGCTGCTGACTACGTGAAACTGCTGCTCGATGAGAATCTATCGCCCCTGCTGATCGAATCGATTTGCGATCTCTATCCCGGCTCATCGCATGTTGAAGATTGCGAGTTGCTCCACGCGCCAGACAATTAGGTCTGGCGCTTTGCTTTGGAGAATGGCTTCACAATTGTTACCAAGGACTCAGACTTCTCAGAGACCAGCGTATTGCAGGGCTGCCCTCCCAAGGTGATCTGGCTGAGAATTGGCAACTGTGCAACATCGCAGGCCCTTCACGTCTTACGCGACAATTTCGAGCTGATTCAGCACTTCATAAAAGCCGAACAAGAATCCTGTCTGGCAATCTCAGTAGCGGTGAAACCGTGACCGAAGGCAAAAGTCGGCTTGCTGGAACGCCAACAACCAATATCCGACTCATCCCTGCCGCCCGTGAGCAAGAGCCAATCCTCGCCAACCTGCTCGAGCTCTACATTCATGACTTCAGCGAATTCCACCCTGTGGACCTGGATCAGGCCGGCAGGTTTGGCTACAAACATCTGCCTGACTACTGGAGCGAGCCGGGCCTCCATCCCTTTCTGATTACCGTCGACGAAAAGCTCGCGGGCTTCGTCCTGGTCAGGAAAGTCCGCGCACTCTCGAGCGCCGATCGGACCGTCGACGATCCGGTCTGGGATATTGCCGAGTTCTTTATCGTCCGCGCCCGCCGCAGACAAGGCGCCGGGCTCGCTGCCGCGCATCAGGTGTGGCAACTCTTCCCCGGACCGTGGCACGTGCGTGTCATGCACTTCAATCGCTCCGCCTTGCACTTCTGGCAGCGGGCCATTGACACTTTTGCCGGTCACCCTGTCGATCCGGCGTCGATCGAGCGCGATGGGAAGACCTGGGCTGTTTTCACCTTTGAAAGCAGAGCAGCGGACAGCATCTAAATCCGACACCTTGTTCGTCCCCGCTCTGACAAAGGTGATCAACGCAGCCCGGCATCGATCGCTGGCCGACCTTCCTGCCGGACCTCCGTGCGTTACTGCTTCACTACGTCGAACAAAGTAGTTCTGCCCGCCAGTGCATCCACGCCCGTGCCCTTGGCAGTCTTGCCATCCGCCGAAACCGTCATCTTCCACACGCTTATGACCTTGCCGTCGCGTTTATCGGTCTCCTCGATCGTATTCTTGCCAATCATCTTCACCGACACGCTGGTGGTGCCCGGATCGCCCTTGTAGGGCGCGTCGGTGCCATCCAGCTTGGCCGTGTACGACTGGCCGGTCGGATTGGTCATCGTGACCTCGTTGCCACTCACCTTGTAAGTCCAGACGATGGCATTGTCCGAAATGCCCTCGATCGATTTGCTCACCCACGAACCGGACACCGCATGCGACCCCGCCGGCCCCTTTGCCGACCGTGTTGCGATGCCCTTGCCAGTGACCGGCGGTCCGCCGTTCGTCGCGCTGCTGTCGCTGAATGTGGCCGTCTCCGTGTTGCCGTCCGGTGAAACGGTGATTGTCGCTGTGGCAACAACCTTTCCGCCCTTCTTGTTCGTTTCCTGAATCTCGTGATCGTTCACCACCGTGATCGCAATCGTGTCGTAGTAGGGATGGCCGGTGACAGCCTGGTCCGTGCCGTCGGCCTTGACCTTGATAGTCGGCACGCAGGTCTTGCACTCATACATGCCGCCCTGTAACACAACCACATCCGGCTTCTTCGAGAAGTCCACTTTGCTTGGGTCGATCTTCCACGTGCCGTCGATGGCACTCTGAGCCAGCAAAGCCGGCATCGACAGAACCGCGAGCGCTATGGGGACAATCAGCTTTTTCATCCTAAACCTCCTTCAATTTCCCTTGGGGCCACCAAATATAGCAGAAGGGGTGGTGAATAGTCGGTGAAAAGAGAACACAAAAAAACACAATTTGCGCCATCCTCCCCCCACGCGCTATCGTTCCCTGTTCACGCAAAAAGCTGCCCGAACGAGGCCAACGCCCATGTTTACTCCTCAGACCTACCAGGTCGCCCTCGCCCTCATGATCCTCACCATGCTCTGCTGGGGATCCTGGGCCAATACCCTCAAACTTTGTCCCGGATACCGCTTCCAACTCTTCTACTGGGACTATGCTCTCGGCCTGCTCGTCTGCTCGGTCTTCTGGGGGCTCACCGCGGGCAGCCATGGAGCTGCTGGCACAGCCTTTCTGCCTGATGTTGTCCAGTCCCCCACCACCGCCATCGTCTATGCAGCGCTGGGCGGCGTCATCTTCAACATCGCCAACCTGCTCCTTGTCGCCGCCATCGATGTTGCCGGCCTCGCCGTCGCATTTCCTGTCGGCATCGGACTGGCCCTTATCGTCGGCGCCGTCTCCAGTTACTTCGTCCATCCCGCCGGAAATCCCCTGCTCCTCTTCGGCGGAGTCGCCCTCGTCACCGTGGCCATCATTCTCGACGCCGCAGCCTACCGGCGTCGCGACGCCAATGCGAAGGCAGCTACTACGCGCGGCATCGTCCTCTCTCTCGTCGCCGGCCTTCTGATGGGCACTTTCTATCCCCTTGTCGCGCACGCCCTGGCCACGCCCACCGGCAACCCCATCCACCCCACCCCCGGCCCCTACGCCATCACCTTCTTCTTCGTCCTCGGCGTACTCATCTCCACCATCCCTGCCAACCTCCTGCTGATGGCCAAACCGCTCGACGGCAAACCGCCCGTCTCGCTCGCCGGTTACTGGAACGCACCACTCTCCTGGCATCTTGCAGG
Source organism: uncultured Occallatibacter sp. (assembly GCA_964460385.1). Lineage (GTDB taxonomy): Bacteria > Acidobacteriota > Terriglobia > Terriglobales > Acidobacteriaceae > Telmatobacter. The sequence continues at coordinate 3,326 of CAYWSR010000212.1, forward strand.
CCTCCTCGGCGGAGCCATCTGGTGCACCGGCGGTCTCTCCAATTTCCTCGCCTCTGGGGCCAATCTCGTCGGTCCCGCGGTCGCCTACTCCATCGGTCAGGGCGCAACCATGGTCTCCGCCTGTTGGGGCGTCTTCGTCTGGCGCGAGTTCGCCGGGGCCCCCGCCGCCTCACGACGCTTCCTCGCCTTCATGTTCCTCTTCTTCCTTCTCGGCCTCGGCTCCATCGCCCTGGCACCGCTTTATTGAGGTCAATCCCATGAACTCCACTCGCAAACCCATCGTCGTTGTCGGCAGCGTCACCATGGACATGGTCACGCTCACGCCACAAATCCCGCGCATAGGCCAGACCGTCATCGGCACTGGATTCGGCACCACTCCCGGTGGCAAGGGCGCCAACCAGGCTGTCGCCGCTGCGCGGCTTGGTTACCCCGTGCAGATGGTGGGCAAAGTCGGCAGCGATGCGTATGGCCCAGAGCTGCTCGATAATCTTGCCAGCGCAGGCGTGGGAACTGCGGCTATGGAAAAAGTCGATGGATCATCAGGGTTGGCGCCTATCTTTCTTTCCGAAGCAGGCGAGAATGCCATCGTCGTTGTCCCCGGCGCAAACGGCAAAGTCGATACAGCCACCGTCGATCGGCACGCCGATCTCATCCGCTCCGCAGGCATGGTCCTCTGCCAGCTTGAGCTGCCTCTTTCAACCGTCGATCACACCATCGCCCTCTGCGCCGAGGCCGGCGTCCCCGTCGTGCTCGATCCTGCGCCCGCCGCGCCGCTCCCCGCCGAAGTCTTCTCCCACACAGCATGGTTCACCCCCAACGAAACCGAAGCTCAGCTCTACACCAGCCCCAACGCCAGCCCCGAAACCGCCGCATCCGAACTCATCGCCAAGGGTCTCGCCGGCGTCGTCCTCAAGCGCGGCTCCGAAGGCGCTTATGTTGCCACTGCAAAGGGGCTCACCGCGTGGATCAAGCCTTTTCAAGTAAAAGTCATCGATACCGTCGGCGCTGGCGACTGCTTTAATGGCGCTTTCGCCGTCGCGCTTCTTGAAGGCCTCGACCCCATCGCCGCCGCGCGTTTCGCCTCCGCTGCCGCCGCCATCTCCGTCACGCGCCGCGGCGCGCAAGCCTCCATGCCCTCGCGCACCGAAGTCGACGCCTTTCTCGCGGAGCGCAACCACCAGGATTGAATATCCGTCTAAAGGCCCAAAGACTCATGCGACGCACCGCTCTTCTCACCTCTCTCGCCGCCCTTACCCTCGCCGCCGCACTCACTGCCTTCGCACAGGACACCCAGTACCCCGCGCGCGGCCAGCAGATTCCCGTCCCCGACTGCATGAATCTCCACAACGCCTGGGAGGGCGTCCTCACCGCAGGCTGCGCGCCCTTCACTCATGAGCGCTGGCTCCGCGACATCCAGCACTGGCGCAGCGAGCGTCTCATCCGCATCGCCTACGACCCTACCCGCTACACCCTCCCAGCGCTTCAATGGACCCAATCCAGCTTCATCCAGCCCCAAATGATGGTCCACGACCGTTACTTCTACGATCCCGTCGCCAGCCGCTACACCGTCGACCGCTACCTCGACGACCTCGAACAGCGCTACGGCAGCATCGACGCTGTGCTCATCTGGTCCACCTACCCAAACATGGGCGTCGACGACCGTAACCAGTTGCAAATGGTCCAGTCCATGCCCGGCGGCGTCGAGGGCGTCCGCCAGATGGTCGCCGACTTCCATCGTCGCGGTGTTCGCGTGCTATTTCCCATGATGATGTGGGACGAAGGCACGCACCCCCCACCGGGCGGAATGGACACCAGTGCCTGGCCGGATGCTATCGCCGTCCTCATGAAGCAGATCGGCGCGGACGGCATCAACGGCGACACCCAGGATGGCGTCCCCCTCGGCTTCTCCGTCGCCGCCGAGAAGATCGGCCATCCGCTCGCCTTTGAGCCTGAATCCAGCCCCAGCGACGAAGCCCTCGCCTGGAACGTCCTCACCTGGGGCCAGTACAGCTTCCCCTTCATCCCCATGGTCGACCGCTTCAAGTGGCTCGATACCCGCCATATGGTCAACATCAGCGACCGCTGGAACCCCGACAAGACCAGCGACCTGCAGTTTGCCTTCTTCAACGGAATCGGCTGGGAGAGCTGGGAGAACGTCTGGGGCATCTGGATCGGCATTACGCCGCGCGATGCCGAAGCCACACGCCGTGTCGCTACAATCGAGCGCGCCGTCGCCCCTTTCCTCGTCAGCCCCGACTGGGAGCCGCTCTTTCCCATGCGCACCTACGGGGTCTACGCCAGCCGCTGGCCGCTGGGGACTGAAACGGTCTGGACTATTGTCAACCGCAACCCCTACCCCATCTCCGGCCGTCAGATCGCCATCCCGTTCACTGCTGGCCTGCGCTTCTTCGACCTCTACCACGGAATCGAGCTCAAACCGGAGATCGAAGGCTCCAATGCAATCCTCAGCTTCGAACTCGAAGCCAGCGGCTACGGCGCACTTCTTGCTACCTCTGACGAACCAACAGCCCAGATCAAGGCTCTGATGCAGCGCATGGCCACGCTGACCGCGAAGCCGCTCTCCAGTTACTCGCACGAGCCGGTTATTCTTCATCAGACGCTCGTCCCCATCGCTCCCACTGCACCCGCCGCCGAAGCGCCTGACGGCATGATCAGGATCCCGGGCGATGACTTCGTCTTCCGCGTGCAGGGCACGGAGATTGAGGGCGGCGCCTCCAACATGGTCGATGTCCAGTATCCCTGGGAAGACTCGCCGCGCCGTTTCCACGAGCATGAGATGACCGTCGCGCCCTTTTACATCGACAAATTCCCGGTGACGAACGCCCAGTTTAAGCAGTTCCTCGATGCCGCCCACTACGCTCCCAAAGACCAGATCGACTTCCTCCGCGACTGGAAGAACGGTACTTTCCCCACCGGCTGGGATAACCGTCCCGTCACATGGGTCTCGCTCGAGGACGCCCGCGCCTACGCCGCCTGGGCCGGCAAGCGCCTTCCCCATGAGTGGGAGTGGCAACTCGCCGCGCAGGGCACCGATGGCCGTGCCTTTCCCTGGGGCCAGTTTTGGAGCTCCGCCAACGTGCCCCTTGCCGCCACAAATCGCACCATGCCCGGTCCCGATCCCGTCGATGCGCACCCCACCGGCGCCAGTCCTTACGGCGTCATGGACATGGTCGGCAACGTTTGGCAGTGGACCGACGAGTACGTCGACGAGCACACGCGCGCCGCCATCGTCCGCGGGGGCGAGTACTACCAGCCGCAGGGCTCCATCTGGTACTTCCCACAGGCCTACCGCAACGACGAGCACAGCAAGCTGCTGCTGATGGCTCCCGGCTACGACCGCTCAGGCGGCATCGGCTTCCGCTGCGTAAAAGATGCGCAGTAGCACTCGAAAAGTCCGGTTCCTGGCAGTTGGTTTCGCCTCACGCAGATAGAGCCAGGATTGCTTTTTATGTAAACACTTTCGGTTGCGGTCGTAATAACCACAAATAGAAGCATTTATCTACAACCAGCACCCTCCCTTTGACACCGCCTCGATTTTGCGTCATGATAGCGAAGAAAAGGCGAAACTATGCCCTCCGCTTCCGCCCTGCGCAAACAGATCGAACTCACCCTCGAGAGCCGCTTCCCCGCCGCGCTCACCCCTCAGCCGCGCACCTTCCGTGAAACCGCACCAACCGGCATCCCGCAGATCGACGCTCTCCTCAACGGCGGCCTCCCGGTCGGCGCCATCAGCGAGCTAACTGGCCCCGAATCCTCCGGTCGCACGTCGCTTGCTCTGTCTTTCCTCGCCGAGCTCACCAGCGAGCCGCGCGTCTGCGCATGGGTCGACGCTTCCGACGCCTTCGACGCAGAGTCCGCCGCAGCTGCTGGCCTGAGTCTCCGCCAGCTCCTCTGGATCCGCTGCCAGCCCCGCGGCGCGTCCCGCCCCTCTTTGAGCCGCGCGGGCGCACGCCCCAGCTCATTTCGCCCCACCCCTATTCCCCCCAGCCTCCAAACTCTCGACCAGGCCATTCGCGCCACCGATCTCCTCCTCCAGGCCGGTGGCTTCTCTGCTCTCGTGCTCGATCTCGCCTCCACGCCGCCCGAGCACGGCTATCGCATCCCTCTCGCCACCTGGTTCCGCTTCCGCCAGGCCGCAGACCGTACCCGCTGCTCGCTTCTCGTCCTCGCACCCCGGCCCTTCGCCCAGTCCAGCGCAGCCCTTGTCCTCGAGTGCTCGCCGGTCAGCGCTCATACCGCCGGGACCACAGTCCTTAACGGCTTCTCCTACCAGGTACAAACCGGCCGCGAACGCTTTGCCCCGCCCTATAGCTCAGTCCAGGCCTTTGCCCAAACCCCGGCCCTCTCACTTGTCCCCTCCCCCACGCTTGCCCTCACGCTTGCCCCCG
>CAYWSR010000213.1:0-7700 GCA_964460385.1 uncultured Occallatibacter sp.
GAGGGGCACGATACGGGGCACGTGGCGGGGGCGACGGTGGTTGTGACGAGCTCGGCCGTGAGCCCGACGAATCCCGAAGTGCTGGAGGCGCATGCGCGCAAGGTTCCGGTGATCCAGCGGGCCGAGATGCTGGCGGAGCTGATGCGGCTGAAGTATGGCATTGCCATCGCCGGCATGCACGGCAAGACGACGACGACTTCGATGGTGGCGTCGGTGCTGTCGGCGGGGGGCCTGGACCCGACGGTGGTGGTGGGCGGGCGCGTGGATGCGCTGGGATCGAACGCGCGGCTGGGAACGACGCAGTACCTGGTGGCCGAGGCGGACGAGAGCGATAGGTCATTTCTGAAGCTTTCGCCGATATTGGCGGTGGTGACGAACCTGGACCGCGAACACATGGACTGCTACAAGGACATGGCGGACGTGGAGCGCGCTTTCCTGGCCTTCATGGACAAGGTGCCGTTCTATGGCGCGGTGACGGCGTGCATTGACAATGCGCTGCTGAAGGCGATCTTGCCGCAGGCGCGGCGGCGAGTGATCACCTATGGAACTGCGGCGGAGGCGGACTTCCGGCTGGAGTTTCTGGAGTTTGGCAAGGGCCTGGGGCCGCAGGGCCACCCAAGCGGATTGGTTTCGCGTTTCATGGTGCATACGGCGCAGGGGCCGATGGGGCCCTTCGAGTTGCACAAACCGGGGCGGCACAACGTGTTGAACGCGACGGCGGCGGTGGCGATTGCGCACCAGCTTGAGGTGCCAGTGGAGAAGATTGCCGAGGGGTTAAGGAATTTTCGCGGTGTGGACCGGCGGTTTCAAATTCGGGGTGCGGCGCGCGGCGTGACGGTGGTGGATGACTACGGGCACCATCCGACGGAGATTCGCGCGACGCTGGCGGCGGCGCGGGAGTGCGGGCACACGCGGATTCATGTGATCTTTCAGCCGCACCGGTACTCCCGAACGCATGATTTGATGGACGAGTTTGGTGGCGCGTTCAGAGATGCGGATACCGTGGTGGTGCTGCCGATCTATGCGGCGAGCGAGGAGCCGATCGAGGGCGTGACGGCGGAGAAGCTGGCGGAGAAGATCGAGGGGCCGGTGGTGGCGTATGTTGCGGACTTCGGCGCGGCGGTGTCGGCGGTGAAGAGCGAGGCCAGAGATGGGGATCTGATTCTGACGCTGGGCGCGGGGAGCGTGAGTCAACTGGCTCCGCAGATTCTGGCGGCGATTGAAGGGCGGTAATGCGGAGGGTCGGACCGCATGGACTCCCACATCTCAAAATCGAGATGTGGGGCACCCGATCATTTTGAGAGGGTGATACGTGGGACCCGAAAGCGGAAGACAAGAATGGAGCCGCGTTGGCGTTAAGCATTCAAGAGCAGTTCGGGCAGGTCGACATCTACGTCTTCGATCAGATATTGCGCGGGAACATCGAAGACGGCATGTGCGTGGTCGATGCGGGGTGCGGCTATGGGCGCAACCTGGTGCACCTGCTGCGGCAGGGGTGCAAGGTTCATGCGATCGACCAGGATGCCGCGGGGGTGGAGCATGTGCGCAAGCTGGCGGAATCTCTCAATGGTGGATTGCCGGCGGAAAACTTCCAGGTTGGTGCGATTGAACGGATGCCGTTTGCGGATGCGTTGGCCGATGTGGTGATTTCAAGCGCGGTGCTTCACTTTTCGCGCGACGAGAAGCAGTTCAGGGCGATGCTCAAGGAGATGTGGCGGGTGCTGAAGCCGGGGGGATTGTTTTTCTGCCGGCTGGGCTCGCGGATCGGGATGGAATTCGAGCGGTTGCGCGGAAACATCTACAGGATCGGGGATGGCTCGGAGTGGTTCCTGGTGGATGAGAAGATGCTGCTCGACCTGACCGCGGAGTTGAACGCGGTGCTTGTGGATCAGCTGAAGACGACGATTGTGCAGGACTATCGCTGCATGACGACGTGGGTGCTGCGGAAGCGGCGAGAGTAGGGTTGCGTGCATCATAAAAATCTCAAGAATGGTCAGTATTGACCATATTCCTGGGCAGAAAGGCCGTACGGTCTAGTCACTGTTTCACTTTCTCTTTTTTCTCCAGTCAAGAGGAAAGCCTCTCAGGGATGAGGGGCTTTCGTGCGTTTGGTAGTTGGAGGACCTGCCGGGCGGCCGATTCCTGGGTGGTTGGAATCGGTTCAACGGGACTCATGAACTCGCAGGGCCGGAAAGCGAGGCGTCGGGCACCAAGCGTCTTGCAACCGGCGATCGCCATGCAATCAGGAAACAGAGTGTCATCGCCTCTCCGAGAATCACGGGGACCAAGGCAGACCACGGCGACAGGCGCGGGAAGATCGTGGCGCCGGCTGTTGCCAGCGCCGCAATATAAGCCATAAGCATCTTGTAAAGGTGTTCCTGAATCCAGACACGGCGAAGCCAGGATAGCGGCAATACCACTCGAGCGAGGTCATAGGCGGCCAGCGCCATGAGCCCGCCGAGGACCGACCATGTGAGCGCCGGAGACCACGGCTTGTGCAACACTCTCATCGCAAAGACGAAGACTACGGGAGCCAATAGCGCGACCACGCTGAGACAGATGTCAATCGATTGTGGACGGCGCCCGCGCAAGCGAAGCGACCGGTAGCCTGCAAAGACATCGTACGAACTTGCGATCGTTGCGACCGCGAGGAACGAACGGAATTCGAAGATAACGATCCCGAACACAGCAGTGATCGCCAAGACGACGTAGGCATAGATGAAGAGCCAACCGGCCTTGACATGGACCGGCTTGCCCTTTGCGCTGACGATGGCGATCGTCCCGCAGATGATCGCAAACACGCCTGCGAGGACGTGAACAAAAATGTTTGTGATGTGCAGCGGAGCGTACCCGTGGAACATATCAGCAATTTTGCCACGGCAGCGCACCACTTGCACGCTCAGATTTGAAGGGAAATTCCAGCGAACGGCCAATCGGGGCACGAGTCCTGGCTGCTATCATTCGCGTTGATTTGAATGAGGGTTGGAGGGAAGGCTCATGACATTTGGTTCGCGCAGGGGATTCATGAAGGCGGCAGGGGTGACGGCGGGAGCGGTGGCACTGGCGGGGCGGATGCCAGCGTGGGCAGGCATGTCGATGGACAGGGTGCAGGTGTGGAGCAGCTTTCGCGATAAGCGGCATGCGCAGGGCGAGGGGCTGAGCTGGAAAGCGGGAGGCGCGATTGCCGCGGACGCGATCGTTCTCGATCCGGGAACGGTGAAGCAGGAAATTCTTGGGTTTGGCGGGGCGATGACGGACTCGACGTGCTACGTACTGAGCCAGCTGACGGAGGCCGAGCGCGTGCCGATTTTGCATGAGCTGTTTGCACCCGAAGAGATGGGCTTCAACGTGTGCAGGACGTGTGTGGGGGCGAGCGATTATTCGCGGACGGTATATAGCTTCGATGAGAGCGCGGAGGCCGATCCGGAGCTGAAGCATTTCTCGATCGATCACGACAAAGAGTACATTCTGCCGGTGCTGCGCGAGGCGCGGAAGGCGAACAAGGAGCTGTTTCTGTTTTCGTCGCCGTGGAGCCCGCCGGGGTGGATGAAGGCCAATAAATCGATGCTGGGCGGAGCGATGCGGAGCGGGAACTTCGATGCGTATGCGCGATATTTCATGAAGTTTCTGGAGGGATACAAGGCCGAGGGCGTAGCCATTGACGCGGTGACGGTGCAGAACGAGGTCGATGCTGAGCAGAACGGGCGGATGCCGGCGTGCCTGTGGGCACAGGAGCATGAGATCGAGTTTGTGGCGAAGTTTCTGGGGCCGGCGCTGCGCAAGGCGGGAGCGGCGACGAAGATCTGGGTGCTGGACCACAACTACAACCTGTGGGGCCGGGCGATTGGCGAGTTGAGCAATGCGGAAGCGAACGAATACATCGATGGGATTGCGTGGCATGGTTACGTGGGTGAGCCGTCGGCGATGACGCGGGTGCATGAGGCGTTTCCGAAGAAGAATGCGTACTGGACCGAGGGCGGGCCGGACGTGAATGCGCCCGACTACCAGACCGACTACACGAAGTGGGGCGAGGCGTTCAACGGGATTCTGGGCAATTGGGCGCGATCGATCACGGCGTGGAATGTGGTGCTGGATGAGAAGGGCAAGCCGAACGTGGGGCCGTTCTCGTGCGGAGGCGTGATCACGGTGGAGAACGGCAGCCACAAGGTGACGCGGAGCGGGCAGTACTGGGCTTTCGCGCACTTTGCGCGGCACATCAAGCGAGGCGCGCGGGTGATTGCGGCCAACGGCGTGGGCGGCGAGGAGAATGGCGTGACGCTGACGGCGGCGCGGAACCCGGATGGGAGCTTTGTGGCCGTGGTGGCGAATCGCGGGGCGGAACGGCGCGTGCAGCTTGTGATGGGAACGAGCGCGCTCGAGGTGGAGTTGCCGGCGGAGTCGCTGCAGACGCTGGAGTGGGCATAGAATCTCGGCTGGTTATGGTTCCTGGTCTCCCACCCTTCCGCAAGAAACGCGGAAGGATGGGGCACCCGCAGTTTTGTGAACCATCCCCGTTACCCCATGGGTTCCCCCTGATTCCTTGCGGAAAAAACGGGGTGAGCCCCCGACTATAGTGAAGGCTGGCGACTCTCACGACCTTGCTCAGGCGTGATAAACCAAAGCACGACCTCAACTCGTCCCTTTGGCAGGGAGGATGCAGCGGCGGCGGAGCCTTTGTTCCGGCGGACGCGGCAGTCTGCCGACGCTGGAGGGCGCACGCGTCCGGACTCGCGTCTGGGCACGCTTCCGGGCATGCCGCTGGAGATGGCGGACCCCGACGGCGAAGACGAAGTACGCCCTGGAAAGGGCCGGTTTGGCGGGCCGAGGAACCCGTGGTGGCGGCCGGCGAGCCTGGCGGGCAAAGTGCTGCTGGGCGTTTCGCTGCTGACGGTTCTCTCCGGGATCACCATCGGGGCTCTCTACCTTAAAAACTATCTGAGCCGCGATGGACGCTTCCGCATTGAGGGCTCGAGCAACATCGAAGCCACGGGGCTGACCGAGGTGAGCCGCAAACAGATGCTGCCTGTTTTTGGCGAGGACATTGGTCGCAACATCTTTTTTGTGCCATTGAGCGAGCGACGCCGCGATCTTGAAGAGATTCCGTGGGTGGAGCACGCGACGGTGATGCGGGTTCTGCCTGACCAGATCCGCGTGTCGCTAGTCGAGCGGAAACCGGTGGCATTCGTGCGGCAGGGAAACACGATTGGGCTGGTGGACGCGAACGGCGTGCTGTTGTCGATGCCGGCAGCGGCGATGGCGCAGCACCATTATTCGTTCCCTGTTGTGACGGGGATCGATCCCGCGGACCCGATTGCCTCGCGCAAGGCGCGGGTGGCGGTCTACCTGCGGATGGTGGCGGAGCTCGACGCGAACGACCAGCATTTTTCAGAGCAGATCTCCGAGATCGATTTGACCGACCCCGAGGATGCGCGTGTCCTGATGCCTGAGCAGGGAGACGACATATTGGCGCACTTTGGGGAGGACAAGTTTGCCGATCGCTATCGGCGGTACAAGGAGCACATCGAGGAGTGGAGGAAGCAGTATCCGCGGCTGGCGTCGGTGGACCTGCGCTACGACCAGCAGGTGGTTCTGCAGAGGAAGAATGCGGCTACCGTGGAGGAAGGGCCGGGCGACAAGGCGGCGACTACCGAGGAGGACAAGGGTGTCGCATTGCAGGCCGCGACGGCTGCCGCTGTGAAGCCGGCTTCACTCGAGACGACTGGCGCGAAGATGACGGCGGCGAAGACAGACAGAAAAGCGCTGCCGGGCGCGACGAGTGCGGCCAAGCCCAAAAAGCTGAGTGCCAAGCAGCAGGCTGCGAAAGAAGAGGCCGCGAGAGAGAAGGCGCTGGAAGCGAAAGCCGCGCAGATGCGAGCCGCGCGGGCGAAGGCTGCTGCGGCCAAGCAGAACAAGCAGCTGGCAACGCCGCAGACAGAAGCAGGCACGCAAGACGATCCGCCAGTAGGAGCGCTGCCAACTACTCCCAAGCAAAACAAGAAACCTTCAGCGGCGCAACCAGCCGCAGTCAACCTCAACGGGCAGAAAGCGGCCACAACGCAGCACTCAGGTCAGGAAGGTCAGTAGCCGCCATGAGCCAGAAGCAGGACAACCTGATCGTGGTGCTGGACATTGGCAGCGCGTGGACGCGTGTTCTGGTTGGGGACCTGAACGAGGCGTCGCTGCGTTATCGCGGTCACGGGATTGTGGCGTCGGCGGGGATGCGCAAAGGACTGATCAGCGACCTGGGGCCAGCGGCGCGCGCGGTGAAGGCAGCGAACGAAGAGGCCGAGCGGGTGGCGCGGACGAATATCGACGAGTGCGTTGTGGGAGTGGGCGGGCCGCACATTCGCGGTATCAACACGCACGGTGGCTTCGAGCTGGGCAATCGCATGCGAGAGATCACGCGCGAAGATGTGCGTACGGCGGTGGATCATGCACGCTCGGTGGAGCGGCCGGCCGACCGGGAGATCCTGCACCTGCTGCCGCGGCAGTTTATTCTCGACGGGCAGCCGGGCATCTTTGACCCGATCGGAATGGTCGGGGCGCGACTTGAGGTGCACCTTCATATGGCAACTGCCTCAGGAAGCGCGCTGCAGAGCACGGTAACCTGCGCGAACCGCGCGGGGCTTGAGGTGACGGAAGCGGTGCTGGAGTCGATAGCCGCGGCCGAGGCAACGCTCTCGGCCGATGAGCGCGAGTTGGGCGTGTGCCTGCTGGATATCGGCGCCCATTCGAGCGACCTGGTGGTGTTCTACGAAGGGGCTGTGGCCTACACAGCTTCGGTTCCGATCGGCGGGCAGCATTTTACGAACGACCTGGCCGTGGGGCTGCAGATGCCGGTGGCGCAGGCCGAGGAGTTGAAGCGGCAGTACGGACATGCGCGCGTGACCGACGTGCCGGAAGACGCGGAAATCGAGATTGCGAATCCAACTCTGCAAAGGCTGCGGCTGCGCTCGATTGCGGAGATTCTGGAACCGCGGGCACGGGAGCTGCTCTATTTCGTGAAGGAAAGCCTGCGCGCCGGGAGAGTGGATGAAGCGCTGGGCGCGGGCTGCGTGCTGACCGGCGGCGGCGCGATGCTGCCCGGCATGCTCGACCAGGTGGAGAGCCAACTGCACGTAGCGGCACGCACGGGGATGCCGGTAAGGCTTTCGCACATGCCCGGCGAGTTGGTGCATCCGAGCTTTTCCACCGCCATTGGCATGCTTTTGTACGCCCACCGCATGCGGATTTCGCGAGCTGCCGAAGACAATTCGCTACTCGCAAAGCTGCGCGCCATGTTTGCGGCCAGTTTTTAAGGGGCAAGTTTTCTGATTGAGAGAAAAGAGTTTCCGAGGAGGTTGAGATGACCATGGAGCAATTGACGGAGCAAACAATGAATCAGTCCGGCAAAATGCGGATTCAGTTTCACGAGGAGAGCGTGCGAGGCGCGCGGATCAAGGTGATCGGCGTGGGCGGCGGCGGCGGCAACGCCGTGAACCGCATGATCCAGGCGCGCATGGAAGGCGTGGAGTTCATTGTGGCCAACACCGACGTTCAGGCGCTGAAGCTGTCGCAGGCGCCGGTGAAGCTGCAGCTTGGCGTGCGGCTGACTTCGGGGCTGGGCGCGGGGGCGAACCCCGACGTGGGTAGGAGAGCTGCGCTCGAAGACTCGGAGAAGATCATCGAGGCGCTGGAAGGCGCGGACATGGTGTTTGTGA
>CAYWSR010000214.1:0-7674 GCA_964460385.1 uncultured Occallatibacter sp.
CCCGCGCGATGCGATGCGCAGTGGGAAATCCATTTGCACCAATTCTGCCCTCCAACCTCTGTACCGTCATCGACCCATCCCCAGAATCGATTCATAGAAGGCGCAGTACTGGTCGGCAATCGCTTCCTGGTCAAATCGCTCCAGGTTGCGCAATCCAGCTGCGCGCAACTTTTCACGGTCTTTGAGGCCAATGGCGATCCTGGCCGCCGCTGCCTCTGCGTCCGCCGGATCAATGAGAATCGCGCCGTCGCCCGCCACCTCAGACATGGGCTCGCGGCGGCTCGTAATCACCGGACATCCACAAGCCTGCGCCTCCAGGATCGGCCAGCCAAATCCTTCTTCGAGCGAGGGAAACAGCAACGCCAGCGCGTTGCAATAAAGCGCTTGCAACTCCGGATTCGTTAGGTCCACTGCCTCGAGCGCGCGTTCGCCGAGTTGCTCTTCCTTGATCAACTCGCGCAAACCGGGAGTCCATGGCTGTCCGACAAGAACCAACTTGACGTCCGAGAACTCCCGAATGCTGGTAAGTCGCGCAAAGATGCGCACGACATCTGCCCGGTTCTTGTACCAATGGTTGCCCCCCACATGAAGCATGTAGGGCTCGCCGGGCCTCAACCTCAGCCGGGAAATAAGTTCTGGAGGGAGTACCGCGCCGGGCCGGAAACTCCAGTTGAGCGCGTTATAGACGACACGCATCTCAACATCGGCCTTGCCCGCCTCGGTCGTATCCCGAATAAGCGCCCTCAGATCGTCAGCCGTCTTAGCGGAGACACATAGCAGATGACGTGCCCCGCGCAGGCCGGAGAGAATCCAGCGTTGAAGTAACCGCCCAGTCCACCCGGTGGGTGATTGGGGAAACTCGCCCCGCGCCGCGCGAATGCCCAACAGATCGTGACAGGTGATGAGGTTGGGCTTTCGGCGCACGGTCCGGAGATACATCGAGTTGGAGTGATCCACGATGTGAACCATGTCGTGAGCCCCTGCCAGCCGGTGCAGGTGCGGCGGAAACAGCAGGAATTTGTCAAGGTAACCGAGATACTTTCGCGCGGCAGGGCCCCACCCGATCCTCGAGAAGAACGGTCGAGGCCTGGCCACAGTTACAAAGTGGCCGCGCGCCTTCAAGGTGCGTTCCAACCAGGCGGCGTAGCGTAACATGCTCTCCTGGCCGTCCGGCTCATAATTCGCCACAAGAAGGATCCGCATCGTTTTACACATCACCTCGGGGGCGACGGGCCTTCAAGTTGAAAACAGATTTCGGCAAATCAATCCAATTCCGCAGTCCGCTGCTCTGCAAGGGAATCTGCATGACCAGATCGTCACCCGGCAAATGCATCTCGCTAATAGGCCTTCAGTTCCAGAATCGCCTTCAGAATCGTCTCCGGCTGCGGCAGAATTGCGTCCTCAAGCAGCGGCTGATATGCGACGAATGTGTCCATCGAGCCGATGCGCCGCACCGGCGCATCGAGCGAGTCGAATAGCTCATCGGCGATGCGGGCCGCAATCTCGGCGCCATAGCCCCAGCTCAGCATGTCTTCATGAGCCACGATCACCCGGTTCGTCTTGCGCACCGAGGATGCGATGGCATCCCAGTCGTACGGGCTTAAAGTGCGCAGGTCCAGGATCTCCACGTCCACACCCTGGCTTTTGGCCTTCTGCGCGGCCTGCAATGCGCGCGGCACCAGCGCACCGTAAGTGACAAGCGTGACATGCGTACCTGCGCGCACAATCTTCGCCTTCCCAAACGGAATGGCATACTCCGGCCCCGGATACGGCGCCCTTCCCCACGTCTCGCGATAAAGACGCTTGTGCTCGAGAAACAGCACCGGATCGTCGCAGCGAATTGCCGTCCGCAGCAATCCATTCGCATCCAGTCCATTGGACGGGAACACAACCCTCAAGCCGGGGATGTGGGTAAAGATGCTCTCGCCCGACTGCGAGTGGTAGATCGACCCGCCGGTCAAATAGCCGCCAATGGGCACGCGAATCACTGCCGGCGCGGCCCATGCGCCATTTGACCGCCAGCGCATGAGTGCCATTTCATTGCGGATCTGGTGCATTGCAGGCCAGATGTAATCGAAGAACTGAATCTCCACTACCGGCTTCATCCCTCGCACGCCGTAGCCCACCGCTCGGCCCACGATATTTGCTTCGGCCAGGGGCGAGTTGAAGACGCGCTCCGAGCCAAACTCAGTCTGCAGGCCCGCAGTCAGCTTGAATACGCCCCCCTTGCCCTTCACTTCGCCAAGCGCGGTTTCACGGCTTGCGTCGGCCACATCTTCACCGTAGACCACAATCCGCGGGTCTCGACGCATCTCGTCATGAAGGCAGGCATTGATCAGGTCCGCCATTGTGCGTGGCAAGTTTGCCTTGTCAGCGCCGGGCTGGCCGTTCTTCGCTGTAACGGACGCCGCGCCCGCCCCTTGCGCGCTCTCCGTTGCTGCGGACGCGACCGTCGGATCCAAATCTTCTGAGTACACATGCCGCGTGATGCTTCCAACCTCGGGCAGCGCCGCTTCCAGCGCCCGTTCCCCAGCCTCCGCAGCCTCGTGATCGAGCCTCTGTTCGAGCGCGTTGATCTGCTCTTCGCTCAGGATCCCCTCGCGCAGCAGGCGCATTTGCATCTTCGCCAGCGGGTCGCGCATTGCGTCGGCCTCGCGCTCGGCTGCCGAACGGTAGAGCTTGTCGTCGTCGGAAAGCGAGTGGGAATACGGCCGCACGCAGTGCCCGTGAACAAAGGCCGGCCCCAGGCCCGCGCGGCAATGCGCCACCGCTGCCTCAAAGACCCGCAGGCAAACCTCGGGATCCGTACCATCCACTTCGGCAAAGTAGAAGTTAGGAAAGTTCGCCACCAGCTTCGAAATGTTCCCCCCCGGCGTATTCACCTCAACCGGAACGCTGATTGCGTAGCCGTTGTCCTCCACGCAGAAAACCACCGGCAGCTTCTCATTCGACGCAGTGTTCAAAGCCTCCCAGAACTCGCCCTGCGACGTGGATCCTTCGCCGAGCGAAGTGAAAGCTACTTCGTCCGCATGGAACTCGACGTCGCGAAAGGCGCGGTAGTCGCCATCGGCCTTGACAGCGGCCTCGGGATGATGACTGAAGTACCTTCCCGCTTCTGCGCAGCCCACGGCATGAAGCAGTTGCGTGGTGGTTGAGGACGACGTGCTTACGATGTGCAGCTTGCGGCTGCTCCAGTGCGCCGGCATCTGGCGTCCACCGCTCGCCGGATCCGCCGCTGCGCCCACAGCCTGCAGCATCATCTCTGTTGGAGTGACCCCAAGGGTCAGGCACAGCGCCCGATCGCGGTAATACGGAAAGACCCAGTCGTAGCCCGGCTTCAACGCCAGCGCAGCGCCCACCTGCAGAGCTTCATGGCCGGCGCCCGAAACCTGGAAAAAGATCTTTTGCTGGCGCTTGAGCAGAATCTCGCGGTCGTCTATCCGGCGAGAAAGATACATCAGCCGGTAGATCTCGACTAACTGCTCCGGGGCTAGGGGGCCATTGGCCATCGCCTGCCTTGGCGCGCGAGCGCTGGAAACTGCCAGGTCCATTCCCGTCCACTCTCCAAAAAATCGCGATCAATAGAGGAAGCCAGAACTGATTGTAACAATCTTGCCATCTCCCGAATAGACGTGAATCCGGCCCCGGCAGGGTTCCCGCCGGGGGCCAACTGCTACGGTATCTGAGGCAAATTCGAGTTCCGGTATATGGGAGGCCCAACCACCGTGATCTTCATCTTTTCTTTCACGTTGTGGGCCAGCTTCTCAATGTCGGCAACTTTACGGAGCTCGGCCTGTGTGGGGGCTGACGCGTCCTCTTTCGCCAACACCGCATTCAGCTCGTTGGCCAGCTTGAGCAGCTTCACTGTATCCGCCACCAGCGACTTCTGACGCTCGACATTCATCAGGCGGATGCGTCGCGCCGTATCCGGGTCTTCGGGATTCCCATTCACGCCGTTGAGGGGCGGATCGCCTACGCTCTGACCGATCGGCTGGGGCAGCCCGCCAATGTGGCCGGTGGGCATGTTTTGCGCGCCTCCCAGGGGCAGAACCATCAACAATGCCATCAGCATTGCCCCGGGCATTGCTCTCTTGCCTCGCTGCAACCGCGTAATCGGGAACGAATTCAAACGCTGGCTTTGCATGCCTTTACCTTGAAGAGACACTGCCCCGCGGAAAAATGGAACAGGGACCTCAGTTGGACCCAACCGTCAACTTCATCTTTTCTTTCACAATGTGGGCCAGCTTCTCAATCTCGTCCGCTTTGCGAATGACGGCAATCGACAGCGTATCCTTGTCCGTTTTGTCCACTTCAGCCTTCAGCTCGTTGGCCAGCTTCAGCAGGTGCGCACTGTCGTCGCCGATCTGTTTCTTGCGCTCCGCGTTGACAGCCTCGAAGTTCTTTTGCTGCGCCTCCTTCTGGTTCATCACCATCCTTGCGTTGGCATCGGGAGGCTCGTTGTTTTTGGGCGCGGGAAACACGTCGTGGACAGGCATTCCGGGAGTTGTATTCTGGCCGGGATTGGCTAGAGCGCCGAAGGCAACCAGTGCGGCGAGACAGGCCAAAGTCCGCCCCCGGCGGCGCCTGCCGCGCCGATCGTTCGATGGAGCGCCGCATTGTTGCCGGCTGTGGGCCTGATGGTCATTCATCGGCATAGGAGAACCTCCTGAGTTCATTTGCTCGAATTCGGGTGCGTCCTTTGGCTGCGATGGAAGGAACCGGGCCAAACGCAGTTCTTCCTGCGCACAGTCTAGTCTAGAAACAGGAGCGACGGCATGCATTCTTTTTTGGCAGCCTTTCGATGGGGCATCTTTGCAGAAGGGCGTTTCTTGGGAAAGGTCCTCGACGAGTGGATCGTCGATGGCCAGGAGTTCATTCGCCTCAAACTTCCCCACCTCGTGGTGGTGGTGGTCATCGCCATTGTTCTCTATCGGATTCTGCGGCTTATCACTTTTCACATGACGCGCGTGGCGGAACGCCATGCCGCCAGCCCCGAGCGCATTAATCAGGTAAAAACCGTCGCCAGCGTCTCCCGCGCAACAGGGATAGGCGTAATCGGTCTCATCACAGGCCTGCAGGTCCTCGAAATTCTTGGCCTCAACCTCGCGCCTCTCCTCGCTTCCGCCGGAGTAGTCGGTATAGCCATCGGCTTGGCAGCACAGAACATCGTCCGGGACATGCTCAACGGGGTCCTCATCCTCATAGAAGACCAGTTCAATGTGGGCGATTCCGTCAAAGTCGCTAGCCTGGCCGGAACCGTCGAGTCCATGACTCTGCGCAAAACCACCATTCGCGACGGCGACGGCACACTCTACATCATCCCCAACTCGCTGATCGCCACCGTCGCCAATCTGAGCGCCGGTTACTCCGTGGCAACCGTAAATGTCAGCGTCGATTTCTCGGCCGATCCTGACAAAGTGGCTGCGCTGCTCAAGTCGATTGCCATGGAGATACGCACTAGCGAGCAATTCCGCTCCGTCTTCATCGATGACCCTCAGGTGCTCGGCGTCGACGCGCTGCATGGCTCCGAAGTCGTCTTCCCCGTCGTCTTCAAAACCCTCGCCACCAAACAATTCGCACCGGTCCGTGAGTTTCGCCGGCGCGTGCGCCTTGCCCTTGAACAAAACAACCTGCTCCCCGGCGACCCCAACCGCGCCTTCAACGCCTACATCAGCCGCCCCGCAGGCAAGAGCAATCCCTCCGCCTGCGCCAGTGGGACAGAGCAACCCGCGAATCAGCCGGTCGCGGCAGCCGAGTCCGACTCATCTAAGGGAGCCTAGGAAACCCCAGCGAGCGAATAGCGAGCCTCCGCCCCACGCAGTGGCTACTCCCCCTCCTCCAGCGCCTTCAGCAACTCTTCCCCGCTTGTGATCGGCGGCAAGCAACTGCGTCCGCGGCAGACCAACGCCCACGCCTCCGCCCCTGCCGGCGCTGGCGCTTGAAGCAGCGTCTCCGCCAGCCCCTCCGGAATGCCTTCCCAGGCAAGCTGTCCTGGCGCAAAGCGCATCACTGTCTTGTTCACGCCGAAACGCGCAATTGCCGTCGCCTCCAGCCGAAATGCCTCCGGCCCTAATCCAACGATCACCACCTGCACCGGATCAAGCAGCAACCGCTCCAGCGCCAGCCCGTAGCTGCCCACGTAGAGCCCGAAGTGCTCGACAATGCCGGCAAAGTTGGCCAGCGTGTCTTCCGCAATATCGCGATATTGCTGCCTTCCGCTCAGCGTTTCGAGCCGCAACAGCGCGGAAGCAGCGGCGGGGTTAC
Organism: uncultured Occallatibacter sp.; assembly: GCA_964460385.1. GTDB lineage: Bacteria > Acidobacteriota > Terriglobia > Terriglobales > Acidobacteriaceae > Telmatobacter. Next base: position 6,265 of record CAYWSR010000214.1, read on the forward strand.
CCGCGGGCGTGGGCGAGTCCTGCAGAGGTTTCCGCCGCGCGGCCAGCGCTCCCAGCACCGCCGCCCCGGGCGCCGGCGCTGCCGCATCATAGAACGCCCCCCCCGCTTCGTCATAGAAGCGCGCAATCATCGCGTCAGCCAGCTTCACCGCGACCCGATAGAAGTTCATATTGCCGGTTGCGAACCAAGCGTCCATGCAGGCGTGAATGGTAAACGCATAATCGTCGAGCGTCCCTGCAATCTTCTCGGCCGGGACCGCGCCGTCCGAGTACGCAATCACATGGTATAGATTCTCCGTCCCGTCCCACGCCTCGTCCAACAGCCGGTTCAGCGTCAACAGCGCAAACTCGCGGGCTGCATCGATGCGCAGAACCCGCGCGGCGTCGAGGTACGCCGACACGCCCATCGCATTCCAGCCCGTGTAGAGCGTGCGATCGATAAACGGCGTCGGCCGCTGGCTCCGAGCCGCCAGCAGCTTCGCCCGCGCGCGATCCCGTAGCGCCCCCAGCGCCTCCAAATCCCCGCCCGGCCCTGCCATCTCCTCCAGCGTTTGCTTCACGTGCAATACGTTCTTGGCCGGATTGTGATGCATGTCGCCGAGTTCGCCGATGTCCCAGTAGCTCGACGCAAATGCCAGTTCCTCCGCATCGAGCACGGCTCGCGCCTCGTCCAGCGTCCATGTAAAGTAATCGCCGTCGTCGTCGAGGTTGATGTCAGCGTCCTGCGACGCATAAAATCCGCCGCGCTCGCGATCGCTCATCGTCGAGTCCAGCCACGCCACGATCTCCCGCGCCGTCTCTAGGAAATCCGCGCGCACAAAACTCTGGAACCCATGCACGTAGTTCCGCAGCAGCTCGGTATTGTCGTAGAGCATCTTCTCGAAGTGCGGAACCACCCAGCGCTCGTCCACCGAATAGCGATGGAAGCCGCCGGCAAGCTGGTCGTAGACGCCGCCGCGCGCCATCTTCTCCAGCGTCGTGACAAATGCGTCGCGCGCCTGCTCGTTGTCGCGGCTCATTGCCAGTTCCAGCAGCAGGTCGAGCGCGGCGGGATGCGGAAATTTCGGCTGCGAGCCGAAGCCCCCGTTGCGCGGGTCAAACTGGCTCAATGCCGAACCTGCAATCTTGTCCACCAGCGCAAGGCTCAGCTCGGCGCCCCGCCCGGAGAAGCTCTCGTTGTGTTCGATTGCCGCCATCACGCTCGCTGCGGATTCCAGCGCTTCGTCGCGCCGCTCGCGCCACACCTGCGCCATGGTCTGCAGCACCCTGCCAAATCCTGGCCGCCCATATCGCTCGTCCGGAGGGAAATATGTGCCGCCAAAATACGGTCGCCCATCCGGCGTGAGAAATGCGGTAAGCGGCCAGCCGCCCTGTCCGCTGATCGCCGAAACCGCCGCCTGGTAGCGCGCAT
>CAYWSR010000215.1:0-7628 GCA_964460385.1 uncultured Occallatibacter sp.
GCAGATCCCCTTCGGCTTCGCTCAGGGCAGGCTTTCGACTCACCACCCCCAAACTCCACCCCAAAGAGCAGAGACCGCTCCTTGGGGACCCCGGAACTGAAAAACGTTTGGGGCCCTGTTCGCTCAGAATGACGGTCTCTGTTATTTACAGAGCGATTCGGGGTCGAGGTCGAGTTTGGGATGCGGGGGGAATGGAAGACCACGCGCACCCATGGCACCCTCGAGGGTGTCGGGCGAGCCGGGCAGAGAGAGATCGAGATCGTTGGCGTAGAAGGGGTCCTTCTCCGCGTCCTCGAGGCTGACAAACATGACGCCCTTGGATTGATAGAGCTGGATGAGGCGCGGAAGCATGTGGGCGTCGAATGCGCCGACGTGCATGAGGAGCACGTAGGGGATGTCGCGCTTGAAGAGGGCCGCGGACATGGCGCGGGAGAAGTCGAGGTTGCCGGCAGCCGCGTCGAGGTAGGTCTTCTCAAGCTGGGCTATGGCGGCAGTATCGTTCTTTGCGACGCAGCGGGCGTAGGGGCCGTTGAAGAGGTAGTCGCCAAAGCTCATGGTGACGGCGGCGATCTTGTATCCATGGGCGGCGAGATACTTGCGGGAGGCGGCGCGCTTGTCGGACGTGTCGCCCTCGTCGAGATAGGGAAAGCGAACCCAGCGCTGGGAGTCGGCGGGCATGTACGACTGGAGCAGCGGCTCATTTTTGGCGAGGTCTGATTCCCAGTCGGCGAGGGACGAGCGGTTGAGGCTCATGTGGGACCAGGTGTGATTGCCGAGGGGGAAGCCGGCGTCGCGCCAGTCCTTGAGCATGGGCGTGGAGTCGGGCTCCTCGGCGGTGTGGACGCCGTTGACGAATCCCCACGCTGGCGGCAGGTGCGCGGCCTGCATGGCGGCGATGAGCTGTTTGCCGACCTGGACGCGGGTTACGCCGGGGGGAAGCTGGCCGTGGGCGGGCAGATCGTCCCAGGTGAAGGCGACTTGCTGGGCGGGGGCGGCGGAGACAAGCGCGAGAGCGAGAATGGGGGCGAGAGCGGGGGCAAAGAGGGCGAATCTGGGCATGGTGTGGGCCCCTCATAATTGGGCCTGGGCGCTCTGCGATCGGCGACGAAGCCAATCGCAAGGAGTCAATCGCTTTCCGAAGGCGAAGGAAGGATAGCATGTGGGGAAGCGGCGAGGGACGGCTGGTCATTTGCCGCCGTGGGTATGGCGGAACCGCAATTGTGACATAATCATGTCATGCCAGTTCGGACTACCGTCGATATACCAGAACCGCTGCACCAACGACTGCGGCAGCGAGCTGAGAGCTCGGGCGCCTCGATCCGTTCGCTGATTGTGCGGGCCATCGAGGAGACCTACGCCGAGCCGAAGAAGGGCAAGCGGGTGACAGGGCCTATGATCACAGGCAAGGGCCAGCGCGGCCCCCTCTACCCAGTGGACGAGAATCCGCATGACCTTATTTTTTCTTGACCTGAATGTGTGGCTGGCACTCTCAGACGATGGACATCTCCACCACGAAGTTGCATGGGCATGGTTAGATGGTTTGCCAGATGACTCCGCCCTGATCTTCTCCCGGTATACGCAGATTGGCCTGCTTCGACTGCTGACAAACAGAGCCGTGATGGACGTTAAGACTCTCACGCTCGGAGAGGCCTGGGCTGTATACGACGGTTGGCTCAAAGACCCACGCGTCGAGTTTTATCCCGAGCCAAGAAACGTGGATGCAGGATTTCGGCGGGCAACGCGGCCTTTCGCCGGAAAGCCCGCGGCGAAGTGGGTGGGCGACTGCTGGCTGCTGGCCATCGCGGAGGCAGCGCAGGCGAGGTTGGTTACGTTTGACCGTGCGCTCTGTGAGTTTGCGTTGAAGCAGGGTTGCCGGGCGGTGGTGCCGAGCTAGTTCCTTCCAACGTGGAAGATGAGCGCCCCTGGAAGGCCAAGGCTAATCAGCAGGGCGGAATCGATCAGTGCCATGGTTTCTGCCGAGAGAGTCCCAAAAACCTTGCTGAATCTGCGCTGGTCGACGGTGCGAATCCGATCGCAGAGAGCATAGCTATCCTTGGTCGTTCCGCCGTCGCCTTTCTTGATTCGTACATAGATTGGCGAGGGAGCGAGGATGTGTGCGGCGTCGGTGAGCGGGACGATGATGGTGGTGGATGCAAAGCGGTTGCCAACATCGTTCTGAATGACAACGCAAGGCCGCGAGCGGCCCTGCTCGTGTCCGACCACGGGGTCGAGCGAGACCTCGACGACCATGCCACGAAAGGGCTTGCCGGCCATCAGAAACCCTCACGGTCAATGTGGGCGAACTCTTCGGCCAATTCGAGGCTGAGGGATGCGTTTGCCGCATAAGCGGCGGCGGAACTTCGCCGGCGACGACGACGCGCGACCTGGCGGAACTACGGAGATGGGGGGCACTGGGGCGCGGGGCGGCGCGGGATGCGGGTTTTTTGTTGGCCGGGGGCGATTTTGGGGTGGTATCCTTCGGCAACTCGAAGGGCCGCACGTCTAAATAGGAGCAACCAGAAACCCTTCCAACCATATCCCCCAACCTTTAGACCCCCATCTAAGGAGAAAAAACAAGTGATTCGGAGCACAGGATTCAAATTCCTACTCGTGGCCGCCATGTGTGTTGTTGCGGCTCAGCAAGCGAAAGCGGCAAACCTGCTCACCCGGCACGTGCGCGAGACAGTTCGCACAGGTGCAGCGCCGGCGCTGGGAGAGATGCCGGCCAACCAAACAATGCAGCTCGACGTGGTGCTGCCGTTGAGCGATCCGGCAGGACTGAAGGCGTTCCTGCAACAGGTTTATAACCCCGCAAGCGGGAGCTTCAGGCAGTTTCTTACACCGGCGCAGTTTACTGCCCGGTTCGGGCCGACGCAGGCCGACTACGACGCCACAGTGAGCTACCTGGAAGAGAGTGGGTTCACGGTGGTGGGCGGAAGCCGCGACGGCATGGAGATCCAGGTAAAGGGGCCGGTTTCGGCCGTGAACCGGGCGTTCCACGTTGCGATGCAGACCTACCAGCATCCGACGGAGGGGCGAACCTTCTACGGGCCCGACCGCGAGCCGACGACGGACCTGCAGTTTGCACTGTGGCATGTGTCGGGGCTGGACAACTACTCGATTCCGCATCCGATGCTGGAGAAGCGGAGCGACTACGCTGCGGCTCACGGGATGTCGTCGGAGGCCGCGGTGAGCCATGCGACGACGGGATCCGGGCCGTCGGCGTCGTACCTGGGCAGCGATATGCGCGCGGCGTACTACGGAGGCACGGCGCTGACGGGTGCGGGGCAGAACCTGGGTTTGTTTGAGTACCTGGGCACGGATCTGGCCGATCTGAATACGTACTTCAAGAATGTAGGCCAGACGAACAATGTGCCGATTACGCTGCTGTCGACGGACGGAACGAGCACGAGTTGCGTGGACACACGGGCGGGCGGCGAGTGCGACGACACAGAGCAGACGCTGGATATGACGCAGGCCATCGGGATGGCGCCGGGGCTGGCGAGCCTGGTGATGTACATCGGGTCGACAGATACGGCGATTATCAGCGCGATGACCACGCACAGCCCGCTGCCGACAACGGTCGGCTGCTCGTGGGGCTGGACGCCGGACGATCCGACCACGCTGGACCCTTACTTTGAAAAGATGGCGGCGCAGGGACAGAACTTTTTTGCGGCGTCGGGAGATAGTTCGACATGGTCGGCGAGCAATGAGGCGTGGCCGGCGGACGATGCGCATGTAATATCGGTTGGCGGCACGGACCTGGTGACGGCGAGCGCGGCGGGAGCGTGGAAGTCAGAGACGGCATGGACGGACTCGGGCGGCGGAATTTCGCCGGACGGGATCGCGATTCCGTCGTGGCAGCAGGAAGCGGGCGTGATCAACTCCAGCAACAAGGGGTCGACGACGCTGCGGAATGGGCCGGATGTCGCGGCGAACGCGAACTTCACGTTCTACACCTGCGCCGACCAGACGGCGTGCCTGGCGAATGAGTACGGCGGCACGAGCTTTGCAACGCCGATGTGGGCAGCCTACATTGCGCTGGCAAACCAGCAATCGGTGGCGAGCGGCGGGAAGACGCTGGGATTCATCAACCCGACGATTTACCAGCAGAATGTGACGTCGGCGTATGCGACGGATTTCCACGACATAACGAGCGGCACTTCGGGGAGCTATTCGGCGGTGACGGGCTATGACCTGGTGACGGGTTGGGGCAGTCCGAACGGAACGGGACTGATCAACGCGCTGGCTCCGGCGAGCACGAGCCCGGCTTTTGCGATCTTCTCATCGCCTGCGTCGGTTTCGGTGGTGCAGGGCGGCAATGGAAGCTCGACCATTTCGACGACGGTCAGCGGCGGGTTTGACTCGGCGGTGGCATTGTCGGCGAGCGGACAACCTTCGGGTGTGACGGTGAGCTTCAGCCCGACGTCGATTGCGGCTCCGGGTTCGGGATCGTCAACCCTGACAATCGATGTGGCTGCGGGCACGACCGCCGGGACTTACACCATAACCGTGACGGGGACCGGCGGCGGGATTACGCACACGACGACCGTGACTCTCACGGTGACCACGCCGGTGACAGGAAGCTACAGCCTTTCGGTTTCGCCGACCTCGGGGTACCTGGATCAGGGGCAGAGCGGATACGGGGTGGTGACGGTGACGGCATCTGGCGGATTCGACGGGGTGGTTGCGCTTTCGGCGACCGGCATTCCGAGTGGGGTGACCGGGAGTTTCAGCCCGACGTCGGTTACCGGATCGGGAACGTCGGACTTCACGCTGACGGTTTCAAGGAGCGCGCCGACGGGGACCTATCCGATTACGATCACGGGAACAAGCGGGAGCACATCGCACTCGACGACACTGACGCTGCAGGTCAGGAGCCGTTTCTAAATAAGCCTGCGCAGGTCCGATGGAACTGCACGCAACAAATAGAGAGGGCCGCAGCCTCGGAAGGGGGATGCGGCTCTTTTGTTGTTGCTAACTTGCGGTAACTTAATAACTCGATCTCTGCTACTATGGCTACCATTCCTCATTAGCTGACCAGAGCCGTCCTGTGTCCAACCCATTCCTCAAATCCGCCGCTGTCGCGACCGCCAAGACTGCTTGCTGCGCGGTCATTGGCATGGCTGGCGGGCACTTCGGCGTGCTCCTTCTGGGCGCTCTCGGGGTTGCGGGTAGCGCTGCAGCTCTTGATCCGACGAAGAAGGTTCTCGAATTTGCTTCTGAGAAGGCCAGCGAGATAGCCGCCGAGCTCGGGCTGGAGAAACTGGCAGACAGGGAACGCGACGACCCGCTTGAGCTGGTGTTTCAGGAGGCCCTCCGGGCGTCCTTCAATCAGATTCGCGCCCGGCTCCAAACCCTATCGATCGTTGGCCGGGACGCCTTCACCGATGAGATGGCCACCTGGTTTGAAAACTGGGACCTGGGGCTGAAGACTTTTGCCGCCGACGACTTCAAGAAGATCTCTATCGGCGAAGACACAGTTGAGGAATATGAGCGCCGCCTCAGCAACTGCCTCGCCCTTTTAAACGCGCAGGGCGAGATGCTTGATCCCAAGAAGGGGGGCGAAGCGTCCCACCGCTTTGTCACATTTGAGCAAAATCAGTTCCAGGCTCCCCCGCCACCGCTGCTCTCCATCCTCAAGGAGAGCCTCCCAATCGTCCTCCCGCCGATCTTCGACGACCTGCTCACGGCGGATCGCAACGACCGGGCGATGAAGCTGTACGTCAAGCGCTTCATTGATGGCTTTCAGCGCGACTACAGCCCCGACCTCTCCGAGCTTAGAGCCATCGTCAAGGAGACAAATCAGGACACAAAGCGGATCATCGAAGAACTCCTCCACGCATCCATCGATCGGGAGGCGGACAAGATCGTCCAGCAGCGACAAGTTGAATTGCTCAATAAAATCCTCGAAATTGTCAGTGGCACCTTGTCTTTACCCTCCGCGCACACCCGCAAGCCGCAAAACCTTCCGTTCGGTTCGCTTGGGGACCTGTTCAAGGGGCGCGAGGAGGACATGAAGCGGGTCGAAGAGCAACTCGAAGAGCACGGCGCGACAGCCATCGTCCAGCCCGCGTCCATTACAGGGATGGGGGGAATTGGGAAGACACGCCTTGCCGTCGAGTACGGCCTTCGCAACAAGGAGAGGTTCTCCGCCCTGCTCTTCGCCTCGGCGAACACCGCGCAGGAGCTTGAATCGAACATTGCGGCGCTCTCGTCTCCTCAGGCCCTCGACCTGCCGGCGTATCTGACTGGCAATCAACCAGCGCAACACGCGGCTGTGGTTCAGTGGCTTCAGGCTGACACGGACTGGCTGCTGATACTCGACAACGTGGACACGGCGGGGGCCGCAAAGGCTGTGAGGGAGCTGGTGTCGAAGTTCACCTGCGGGCATATTCTGATCACGTCGCGCATTGCTGCATGGGGTGGTTCGATTCATTCAATTGGCCTTCACCAACTCAGCGAGGAGGCCGCGGTCGAGTACCTTCTGGAGCGGACGGTTGAGAGCCGGCGGCCCCTGGCATCCGACGAGGCCGACGCCGGACTTGTGGCGAGAGATCTTGGCTGCCTTGCACTCGCCCTCGAACAGGCCGCCGCGTACATGCAGGCCAGAACCATCTCATTCGCCGAGTATCTGAAGCGGTGGCGGGCGAACAATGCCGGCCTGATCGAATTCCACGACGAGTTGACCATGGAATACTCCTGGTCGGTCTTTGTGACCCTGAAGACGACGATTGATCAGTTGGTCGCAGACGGCCTCAAGCTTTTGAAGATTTTGGCGTGGCTGGCCCCTGACCCGGTGCCACAGTGGCTGATTTTGGAAAGGGGCGGGCCTTTCCGTTTCGAGTCCGAGGTGGGCTTGTCGGAGCCCGAATGGCCCGCTGCGGTTGAGCAAGCCGAGGCTGCTCTGAGCGAGCTCGAACGTTTCTCGCTGGCCAGCCCGTCCGTGGATAAGGCGAGCTTCTCCGTTCATCGCGTGATTCAAGCTGTCGCTCGCCGAGGCCAAATGGAAGATGAGCAGGGGCAATATGTTGGCGCGGCGCTGCGCTGGGTGAACGCGGGGTTTCCGTACGACTCCGACGATGTTCGCTTCTGGCCGGTTGCGGAGGGGCTTGCGCCGCACGCGCGCGCGATTTTGGAGGGGGCCGACCGTCGGGGCGTCCCTAAGCCAACCGGCCGACTGATGAACGAGCTCGGCGTCTTCTATCAATCCCGCGCCGAGTGGGGCCAGTCCGAGCGGCTGAAGCGGCGGGCCCTGGAAATTTTCGAGAAGGCCTATGGGCCGGATCACCCGAACGTTGCGACAAACCTCAACAACCTGGCGCAATTGCTGCAAGCCACGAACCGTCTGGCGGAGGCCGAGCCGTTGATGCGGCGGGCGCTGGGAGTCGACGAGAAGAGCTACGGAAGCGACCACCCCGAAGTTGCGACCGACCTCAACAACCTTGCGCAATTGCTTCAAGACACGAACCGGCTGGCGGAGGCCGAGCCGTTGATGCGGCGGGCGCTGGAGATCGACGAGAAGAGCTACGGGCCGGAACACTCGGATGTTGCGAGAGACCTCAACAACCTTGCGCAATTGCTGCAAGCCACGAACCGTCTGGCGGAGGCCGAGCCGTTGATGCGGC
>CAYWSR010000216.1:0-7614 GCA_964460385.1 uncultured Occallatibacter sp.
ACAATGCCCGGAAGCAGGGCTACGAGTTTGAGATCCTGGCCAAACCGGTGCATCCGCAGGATCTGCTGAACAAGCTGCGGGGATAGGGCGGGGGCGGGACTCGATCCATCACTTCCAGTTGCCCATCAGCACAAAAGGCGCCCAGTAATACGGATGCGCATAGCCTGTGGGCAGGTCCTTGCCGGTTTTCGCGTTGCCGAAGCCCCGGGCATTGACACCGATGTCCGGCTTGATGCGTCCGAGCAGCAGATCGAGCTGGGCGTGACGAAGAGCCTCCACTTTTGTAACGCTGCCTTTACCATCAGCCCAGAGTTTGTAGAAATCGGCCATCAGATCGCCGGTACTGGCATCGTCGACCTCCCACAGCGACGAGATCACTGCCTTGGCCCCCTTTTTTTGCGCCGTCATTCCCAATCCGTCCACCTCGCGCCCGTTGCCGGCATTGCTGCTTATTCCGGTCTCGCAAGCCGAGAGCGTCAGCAGATCGGTATCGAGCAAGTCAAGTTTCTGGTTGGCGCCAAAATCTGCCACAGTGAGGTGAAACCCATCCCCTCCCGCATCTTTGCCGGCCAACAAGAGATACGACTTGCTGTTGTCCCCGGGTTTGAAGACGAAGTGGCTGGCGATGTGGATCACGGAATGGGTGGTCTCCATCTCCTTCTCCATCCCCTTCTCGGTGAACTGATTGTCCAGCAGGATGGAACCGGGCAAGACGCCGTGAGCATCCTGCGCTTTCGGGTCCTTTACGATGTCGTCCAATTCAATTGCCACTGCCGGCAACGAGGGCAGGTTGGCCTCATACTTCAGAGAAATTCCCATCGCCGCCGCGCTCAAGTTGCTGAGGTCCGGCTTCTCCGACAGATAGTCAATTCCGTCCGGATTTAACGTAACGGTGTTGTAGCTCTCTACCAGGTATTTCTTTCCGTCGTAGAGTGCGGCCATGGGGACATAGCGCAGCGCACCATCCAGCGACCAGACCAGCGTCTCAGCCTGCGCCTGATCAAGGTCTGCCTTCACCGGTCCAATCAGAATCTTGTATAACTCGAGAGCCATCGGCTTCGGATTCACCGCCCGGTCGCGCAGCGCCTGCTGAAAGGCTGCCACCTTCCTGTTGAGATCCTCTTCGGAGAGATAAGACTCGCGCGCAACCTGGACCGTTCCGGTGACCACAATGATGCTTGTCCGATCTTTGGCCACCAACGTGTAGAGCGCCACCGTGTGCGGCATGTTTACGAGTAATTTCTTGAGCTGGCTCACCTTGCCCTCGACAACCGCTTCCTGGTTGTTTGCCGCGGCGCCCTCCCCAAAGAGCTTATAGAGCCTTCCGAAAAAGTCGTCCAGTCCTCTATTAGCTGACTCGAGTTGGGAAGAGATCTGCTGATACTGCTTCTCCTGCTCCGGGGTTCGGTCAGCGATCTTCCTCAATTGGGCCCACTGCTCACCCAGGGAAACGATTTGCGAGGTGGATTCCTCGTAGTCCTGCTCCGCTTGCTGCTCGGCTGGGGTAAGCGTGAGCGGGCTCAGCATCTTGTTCGGATCACCGCGCACATAATCCGAGTATTCCTGTTCCTTCAAAAGGTCCAGCACCTCCTGCGCCTCGGGCAAACGCCCCTGCTTGATCAGCAAGTCGGCCAGTTCGCGATAATAACCATCCTTTGAAGCAAGAAAATCCTTCTGAAGTTGCTTGTCGAGGCCTTGGATGTTGCCCCGCAACTGCTGCAGAAGGTTGACTGCCTGCTTACCGTAGAAGATGGCGATCGCCGGCTGGGAGGCGCTCTGATTGTGCATCATATTGTCAAGAATTCCAGCTTTGACAATCGGGTCATTCGCCGCATTCGCCAGTTGCAATGCCTGGTTGAAAGATTCCTGGGCCTTCTGCTTTTCACCGAAAATTCTATAGACGCTTCCGATTCCGTTTAGCGTCTTAGCTTCGTTGTCCAGGTCGCCTACCCAGTGAATAATCGGCAGAGCTTTTCGGTAGTACCCCAATTCGATCTGCCTTTTCCCAAGATCGCCATAGGCTCTACCCATTACAACCCACGTTAAGGCCTCGCTTTCCCGGTCTCCAACCTGACGAAAGATTGGTAGAGCCTGCTTAAAGTATTCAAGCGCCTTCTGCTTCTCTCCCATGTCGGAATAGGCCAGGCCGAGGTCGTTCAGCACAGTGGCCTCCCGATAGAGATCATTTATCTGGTGAAAGATCGGCAGAGCCTGGTTGAAGTACTCCAGGGATTTTCGATTGTCTCCGAGAACGGAGTAGACCAAGCCGGTGCGCCGAAGAACCCTCGCCTCCAAATTACGGTCCGAAGCCTTTCGTGCCAGGGGGAGCGCTCGATTGAACAAGTCGAGAGCTTCCTGGTTCTTGCCCAGTGTGTTATTGATCCATCCAAGGCCGGCTAATGCCGCGGCTTGGCCATGCAGGTCGCCGGAGGTGGTAGCCACCGCAAGTGCCTGCTGATACGCATCGATCGCTTCTTTGTTCGCGGACATGCTCAGATAGCAGTCACCGATTCCGTTCAAAGAGGCAACCTCCTGCAGCGCGTCCTTTGCTGCGCGGGCAACTGCGAGCGCCTCGTTGTAACCGTCAAGGGCTTTCTTGAACTCTGAGGTATATAAATACACATCGCTGACCTGGTCGAGCGCTTTGGCTATGGCCCGGGCATCGCCGGCCGCCCGTGCCGCGCTGAGCGCCTCTTGCAGCTTGTCGAGCTTGGTTATAATTGCAGCGGGCAATGGCGTGACGGCAGCCGTGCGGGTCTGCGGCGGAGCAGGCGGCTGTGAGCCGGGAGCCGAAATGGGGGCGGGATTCTGGCCGCAAAGAGAGACGGGATAGACCCCAAGGGCGGGCATCACTCCCGCAAAAATACAAATCAAGAGGAAGCGAGCGGAAACACACGAGGGAAGGAGATTGAAACCTCGAATACTCCTTTGCATTTCTTTGTGTTCTGAGGAGGAACGCGCAGAAAGAGCATGAGGAGAGGGCTTTCTGTGTAAGGAACGCTGAGAGACATTCATAGCAGCCTTTCAGGCGGAGGCTCGTTTATATGGCCGCGAATAGGGGTGCTTTTTTGCTGGTGCCGAGGATAGCACTCTTGGGCACAACTGGCGAGAGCATGTGTGAGGGTCCGTCATCCGGGTATGTGAGAAAGTGCGCGGCAGAGTGCGAAACTTGGGCTAGAGGTCGCGTCGGCCTTCGAGGGCGCGGGTCATGGTGACCTCGTCGGCGTAGTCGATGTCGCTGCCAGCGGGGACACCTGTTGCGATCCGGGTGATCTTGACCGAAAAGTTGCGGAGCGCAGCCCCGAGCCAGGAGGCAGTGGCTTCACCCTCGAGCGTGGGGCTGGTGGCGAGGATGACTTCGTCCACCTCGCCGCGCTCGACGCGGGCGATCAGGGTGCGTGTACGGAGCTGGTCCGGGCCGACGCCGTGCAGAGGCGACAGCGTTCCGTGCAAGACGTGGTAGACGCCCTGGTAGCGGGTGCGCTCGATGGCGTCGATGTTGGTGGGTTCCTCGACCACGCAGACCAGGCGCTGATTGCGGGTGGGGCTGGCGCAGTAGGCGCAGGGATCGACGTCGGTGACGTTGTTGCAGACGGAGCAGAGGCGGAGGCTGGCCTTGAGGCCGCGGACAGCATCGGCGAGAGCGGCGGCATCGTCATCGGTGGAGCGGAGGATGTAGAAGGCGAAGCGCTGGGCGGTCTTTGATCCTACCCCGGGCAACTTCTTCAACTCTTCAATGAGCCGGGCCATTGGCTCGGCGTAGCGTGACATCGATGTTCCTGCCTCTCAACGATGCGAAATGGCTGTCGGCCCGTCGCCGGGACCGAACCTTAGTAGTACAAGTCTATCAATCGCATCGCTTGCCCCGAGCCGAACTGGAATGCAGGTTGGCTCGGGTTCGATCGGCGAGCGGTGTGTAAGAATTCGTAGTAGAACCGGCGAGATAAAATGCAAGTTGCGGCGGGGAGATAGACCAGGCTCGCAGGCCAGCCTCTGCTGTGATCAACGGCCTTTGCCTGAAGTGGTCGCTTGGCGCGGCCTTTTACGGAGAATGCAAATCGAATGTTGGAACGCGTGACCGAACTCGCCACCATCGCGGGGTATGGAGCCCGAAAGGTTGGGATGGCACTGCAAGGCAAGGAGAGCTTGCTTGCACAGCTCCACAATAGGGCCTGGTTTCAGTCCAAGCGCAAGAAGCTGCCTACAGTTTCACTGGAAGAGCTGTTCCCCGGCACTGCAAATCTTCCCATTCATTTGGAGCGGAGCCTTCCGCGTTCAGTTGGCAATTTGACGACCGACGAGCTGGCCGCGATGACGCTGATCTGTCAATGGCTGAAACCGTCGGTGGTCTTTGAGTTTGGCACGTTCAACGGACGAACCACGTTGAATCTGGCCGCCAATACGCCGGCGGACACGAAGATCTACACGCTCGACCTGGCCGATCCCGGTGCGACCCAACACAGCCTTGATCAGGTCGATGTCGACCTCCATCTTCGCGATGAGAGCGGGATATATTTCAGAAACACGACCGTGAGCGGGAAGATCGAACAGCTCTGGGGCGATTCGGCACTGTTTGACGAGACGGCGTGGCGCGGCAAGGTCGACCTGATCCTTGTGGATGCGGCGCACTCGTACGAGTATGTGCGCAGCGACACCACTAAGGCGCTGGCGATGCTGCGGCCTGGCGGAGTTGTTTTATGGCATGACTACTGTGTGTGGTATCCGGGGGTGTACAACTACCTGCATGAACTGTTGCCCACCTATCCGTTGAAGCACATTGAGTGGACGCACTTCGCGGTTCTGCGGTTACTCTAATGTTGGCCGGAAGCGTGAGCATCATCTTAGCTGAGCCCGGGAATGTCGAGTCCGCCGAGAATGCCCTGGACGTTGGACTTGATGGCATCATCGGCTTTGCGGCCGGCCTCGTTGACTGCGGCAACGACGAGATCCTCGAGCATTTCAACGTCGGGCTGGCTGCCGGTCAGACTCAGGACCGCTGAGGGATCAATGCGAATCTTCAGGAGCTGTTTCTTGCCGTTCATGGTGGCTGTGACTGCGCCGCCGCCGCTGGAGCCTTCGACGACGGTCTCGCCTAGCTTGCGCTGGACTTCCTCCTGAACCTCGTTTGCCTTGGAGAGCATTTCAGCGAATTTGAGTGGGTTAATCATGGATTGGTTCCTCGAGGGAAAACGACTGAACGGCTTGCTGCGGTTTTTTCAAAGCCTATGACTTCTGACGCAGATCGATGACGCTGAGGACTTCTGCGTTGAAGAGTTCCTTGGCGCGCTGAACGATTGGATGCGAGAGCGCCGCCTCCTGAACGCTGCCGGAAATTGGGGTGGTGGCTGGAGCCTGACCGGTGGGCGAACCCTCACCGGGTATCACGAGGAAGCGCGCGGGCGCGCCAAGCCGCTGCAGCTGCTGGCGGATGAGCTTCTCAGTGTTGGCGTTGATGGTGAGCGAAAGCATCTTTTTGCCTACGCCGTTGACTTCGATGCGAAGGCTTGCGCCGTCTACGACCCAGTTGGCTGCGCCAAGAAGCTGGGCAGCGGAGACGTGGCCTGCCTCGACCAGGGCGGAGCCGATGCTGTAGCGAATGGATTCGAGCGAGGGGGCCTGGCCGGGTTGGACGTCGGTGTCGGGGGCCTTGGCGAGGGCACCTTCGGTAATGGGGGTGACGGAGCCATAGTTGGAGGCAGGACTAGCCGTCGCGGGAAAGGGATTGGCGGCAGAAAACGGGCTAGCAGCGACTTCAGGCGGTGCGGATGCGGCGCCGGTGGAGGCAAGAGCTTCGATGGTGGCAATGGGGCTGGAGTCGGTGCTCTGGCGTGGGCCGGAGGACCAGCCGCCGGAGGTCGGGCCGAAAGGCGAGATAGAGGGCGCGGCGGATTCGGCGCTGGGCCGAGCTGGCGGCGGCGACGCTGGGCGCGAGCTGGGCGGTGCAGAGGCCGGAGCGGAGGCGTGTCCAGAGCCCGCACCAGCGGATGCTCGCGAAGGCGCGAGTGAGACGGCCGGGCGCGCGCTTGACGAGGGGGAAACGCCGCTCAGGAGCTCTTCCAGCGGGATGAGGCGCTGGGCGTGGATGAGCTTGAGGAGGCCGAGCTCGAGGTGAAACCGTTGTTCCTGACGGTAGTTGAGGTCGTCGAAGGTGCGGAGAACGATCTGCAGATTGCGCGTGAGCTCTTCTTCGGTGAACAGAAGGGCAGTGCGGGCGGCGCGGGCACGCTCGTCGCCGGAGATTTGAAGCAATTCAGTTTGCTCACCGCCAAGGCGCGCCATGAGCGTGTTGCGCAGGTAACGGACGAGCTGGCGGGCGAGAGAGCTGGGGCTATGGCCGGCGTTGAGCAATAGGTTCAGCTGATTCATCAGCTCGGCAGAGTTGCCTGCAGCAACGGCCTCGAGAAGGCGCTCGAAGACGGCGTTGGGGACCGAGCCCATGAGGTCGCGAATTTGCGCGGCTGAGAGAACTGGATGCGCAGCCTCGACGGGAGCTGAGGCGATGGCCTGGTCCATGATGGAGAGCGCGTCGCGCATGGAACCGTCCCCGGCTTCGGCGAGAAGGGCGAGCGCATCGTCTTCGGCGGTGACATGCTCGTGACCGGCGATCATGCGGAGCTGGGCGAGAATGTCGTCGAATTTGACGGCGTGGAAGCTGAAGTGCTGGCAGCGGGAGCGGATGGTCTGGGGAATGTTCTCCGGCTCGGTGGTGGCCATCATGAAGATGACGTGGGAGGGCGGCTCTTCGAGGGTCTTGAGCAGGGCGTTGAAGGCAGCCTCGGTGATCTGGTGGGCTTCGTCGAGGATGTAGATCTTGTATCGGTCCCGGCTGGGCGCGTAGCGGGCGGCGTCGCGCAGTTCGCGAATCTCGTCGATGCCGCGGTTGGTGGCGGCGTCGATCTCTATGACGTCGACGGCGTTGCCCTGGCGGATTTCAACGCAGGAGTGGCATGTACCGCAGGGCTCGGGCGAAGGGCGGTCCGCGGAGCCGATTTCGGTGCGGCAGTTCAGGGCCATGGCCAAAATGCGGGCGATGGTGGTTTTGCCGATGCCGCGGTGGCCGGAGAAGATGTAGCCGTGGGCGATGCGGTTCTGGGTGAGGGCGTTGAGAAGCGTGCGGGTGACGTGGTCCTGTCCGGCGACATCGGCGAAGCGTTGTGGACGGTATTTGCGGGCGAGGACCTGGTACCCCATGGGTGCGTGCTCCATTGGCCAGCCTCGTGGGTGATGGGCGGCCTAGAGGGGATTGTAACGGGTTGGGGCGGTGGATTTTTCCTTGGGCCGGAGGCTGATGTGCGGAGGCCCCGGGGGCTCAAGTGAGGGGTATAGCGGGGGCCTGGCTACGCGCGGGTCCTGCGTCCGTTTCTGGCGGCAGGGTTGGCGGTTTTGGCCGCGTGCTTGCGACGGCGAACTTCATCAGGCGAATACATCGTTCCGCGGCATCCACGCGCCCCGCAGTTGCAGATGGCTTCGTCGGCGCCGCCATCGTAGAGGCAATAGTCGTAGGTGATTTCGGCGCCGGCGGGGATGTGCCGGATGGCGTTTATCCAGACGCGGCCGTCGATCTCTTCGGTTTCGCAGTTAGGGTCGCAGCTGTGATTGATGAACATGGCCATG
>CAYWSR010000217.1:0-7610 GCA_964460385.1 uncultured Occallatibacter sp.
TGCGGCTGACCACGACGTTGCCGCGCTTCTTGTTGAGCTTGATGACGCGGACTTCGATCTTCTGGCCGAGATAGCCGTCGAGGTTGCGGACGGGGCGAATCTCAAGCTGAGAGCCGGGCAGAAAAGCCTTGAGGCCGATGTCGACGGTGAGACCGCCTTTGACGCGGCTGACGACGGTGCCGAGGACGGGGGTCTTGTCGTTGGCGGCCTTCTCAATGTCATCCCACACACGGAGACGCTGTGCCTTCTCGTAGCTGGCCAGGTAGCCGCCCTCGGGCTCCTCGCGCTCGATGACGACGTCGATGACGTCGCCGGCATTGAACTTGACGGCGCCGGTGTGATCGACAACCTGATCGAGGGGAATGAGCCCCTCGGACTTGAGGCCTACGTCAACGACGAGGTGTTTGTCGGTTGCCTTGATCACCGTTGCGGCAATGATCTTGTCCCCGTAGGCTTCGACGGCGGCGGCCTCAGCGGCCTGCTCGCGTTCGAAGGCGGCCAGCGCGGCGGAGAAGTCATCCATGGATTCGAGTCCATGGGCCTCAGATCCGTGCGGCTCCGCCGCGGCTACCGGGATTTCCTGCGCTACCGGTGCGGGTGCGTCGACAACTGGCGCGGGCGTGTGGACGACTGTCTCAGCGGCCTCAGCAACAGGCTCGGTTAGGGCATCGGCGTCCAGCGCGGTTGAATCGACTGCTGCTACAGCATCGGCGGTCTCGGGGTTGGACGTGGATTCGAACGACGGCTCAACTTGCTCCGTCGCAGTCTCAAGCGTGGGTAGTTCGAGTTCTGTGTTCAGGGTTGGACTCTCGGTTTCTGGATTGAGGACGTTTGCCATTGGCTGCTCCGGAGATACTTGCTCCCGCGGCATCTAACACGCCGCTAGGATCGGCTTATGCGCTCTCTCCCGAAGCGGGGTAAGAAGCGCAAAGCCTTTGAACCGCGTCTGCCATCGTGCGCTGTTTGAGTGCCAAAGCGTGATCACCAGAGACAGCGCTCCCAGCCTTTTGGACTGAAAAAATCGCGACTAGTCTCGTTGGGATACACCCGGCAGGCAACAACATGCTGGAGGGCGGCCGCAGCCGACGAGCAGAATTTCTGCAGTCGACTACGCTCACGAGTGTAGCAACCTCAGCTTTCCCGCGTCAATCCAACAGCTTGGCGATGGCGGCGCGGCGGCGCGTTGCAAACTGAGATTCACACGCGCCGACCAGATGCAGGACGCGAAACCAATGGACTTAAGTGGTTCGGCGCGCAAAAAGCGGGCGCCCGCGAGGTGAAAAGTAGTGACCCGGGTGTGAAATGAAGCCGGGAGTCGGAGGACGGCGGCGGACGCTGGAATCGATCGCGCCTCATTCGTTTGCACCTCCGCTTGCCCCTGGACGATCGGTTCCCCTCTATAATCCCTTGGCATGGATCATCTTTGGACTCCGTGGCGCTATGCATATGTGACCGGGGCAGACGACAGCAGACGCGGAGGTGTTGCGAAGAAGCTGGCAGCGTGGCCGGGGGATCTGGGATGTGTCTTCTGTAACCTGGTGGCGTCGGTGGACTATGCGATTGCGAACGGCATGAGCGCGGAAGAGGCGGAGGGCGCGGCGGGGCTGATCGTTCGCGGCAAGACGTGCTTTGTATGCCTGAATGCGTTCCCATATACGAGCGGGCACGTGATGGTGATGCCCTACGCCCATCTCGATCGGCTGGCGGCGCTTCCCGTGGAAACCGCGCACGAACTGATGGACCTGACGCAGCGGACGGAGCGCGTGCTGGAGGCGACGTACAAGCCGCATGGGTTCAACTTTGGGCTAAACGTGGGCAAGGCCGGTGGAGCGGGCGTGGCGGGGCATCTGCATCTGCATGCGATGCCGCGGTGGACGGGCGACACGAACTTCATGACGACGGTGGGCGAGACACGCGTGCTGCCGGAGGATTTGGAATCGACGTGGCGGCGGCTGAGGGCCGCATTTACCCAGCGACAAATCGATTGATCCGTTGACAACGCAAAAGGTGCAAGCAGAGAATGTCCGGGTAAGCGTTTACTTGAGTTTTTTGTTCTGACTTTTTCTGAGGTTTTCCGAGGCTCCCTGCCGTGAAGTACTTCGTTCCTTCCTTTCCTGGAATTCTTCTTTCGCTCTCATTTATTGGCTGCGGCGGAGGAACCACCACGCCCGTAACGCCGGTCGCGCCCGTCGTCACCAACAGCATTGCGCTTCAGCTCTCCAACTCCACGCTGACCGTCCCCGAAGGATCCAGCGCCAGCACAAACGCCACTCTGACGCGCACCGGAACAACGGGGAGCGTAACCTTCAGCGCGACCGGACTTCCGGCGGGCGCCACCATTTCGTACCTGAACCCCGGAGCGACAAACAACGGCGAGATCGCCGTGATCGCGACGACGGCGGCTGCGGGCACCTACTCACTCGTCGTTCAGGCCAGCGACGGCACCTATTCCGGCCCATCGAACCTCAGCCTGATCGTCACAGCCGCCGCCCAGGCGCCCGATCCCTACGCGTGGACTTCGACCGGTCCGCTCATCTCGGCCATCCCCGACGCGACCCATCCGATCGTCTCGGTCAAAGACCCCACCGCTGTTTTCTACAACAATCAGTGGCTCGTTTACGCAACTACTGCCGACACCTCGGGCAACTGGAACATGGTTTACCTGAACTTCCCCGACTGGAATCATGCCGCCGCAGCGCAGCCCTATTACATGGACTCGACGCCTGGTTTGGCCGGCTACCACTGCGCGCCGGAACTCTTCTATTTCACCCCGCAGAACAAGTGGTATTTGATCTACCAGTCCGGCCCGCCGACGTACTCCACCGCCGCCGACCCCACCCAGCCGCAGACCTGGACTGCGCCAGCTTACTTTTTCGCGACGCAGCCGGCGAACGTAAACAACTGGCTCGACTTCTGGGTACTATGCGACTCCGCCAACTGCTACCTGTTCTTCACCGACGATGGCGGCGACTTTTATCGCAGCCAAACCACCGTCGCCAACTTCCCCAGCGGTTTCAACACGCCGCAGCTCATCATGAAGGCCACCACGGCCGGAGATCTATTCGAAGCTACCCGCGTCTATAGCCTGAAGGGATCGACGCAGTATCTAGCCGATGTCGAGGCTATGGGCGGACCCGACGGCCACCGCTACTTCCGCGCCTTCCTGGCCGACAGCCTGGATGGCGTCTGGACTCCAATAACCGGAGCCAACAGCTTTGCTGCGCCGTTTCTCGGCTCAAACGATGTGACCTTTGCCAGCGGCGTCGCCACGTGGACCCTGGACTTCAGCCACGGCGAGATCCTGCGCACCGGCTACGACGAAACGCTCCAGATCGACCCCAACAATTTGCAATTTCTCTACCAAGGCGACAACCCCGCGGCGAATTCTCCGTCTTACAGCCAGATACCCTGGCAGCTCGGGCTGGCGACAGCAACCAGCAACTAGAGCGATGCCATTGTCACCCGAAACCAGACTCCGCCCTGCCATTTGCCCGGAGTGAACGGAAAGCTGAAAAGGAAGGCCAATCCATGTACTCGAAAATCGCGCAGCGTAGCGAGAGAACGACAAGAACGAGAAAACGTATTCAAATCGCCCTGGCAGCGGCCGCGTTATGCCTGCCCGCATGCCCCGCATGGGCTCAGACCACCGCAACGGTCACCGTAAATGCCGCCTCAGTCAGTGCGACGGTGCCTCCTGAGGGTTATGGGCTCAACACGTATGTCTTTGACGGCAACATGCTCAGCACCGGGGTGCCCTCGGCAGTCCAGTCCTCCGGCGTCACTGCCCTCCGCTATCCCGGCGGCTCCGACTCAGACGTTTTCAACTTCATCAGCGGCACTGAACAGTCGATGAACGACGGCGCCTATTGGTACTCGGACGACACCTTCGCCAACTTTATGAGCCAACTGGCCCAACCCGAAGGCGGCACACCGGTCATCACCGTAAACTACGGCTCCAATGTCACCAACACCGGCCCGGCGCTGCCCAGCGAGGCCGCCTCATGGGTCCAGTACGCCAACGTCACCAACAACTACGGCATCGTCTACTGGGAGATTGGCAACGAAACCTACGGCGCCGGCTACTACAACAACTGGGATTGGGAATACGATCTGCATGACCTGGACCAAACCGCGGCCGACCGCGTGGGCAACTCCGCGCTGTCGCCGACGGCTTACGGGACCAATGCCGCCGCATTTGTCACGGCCATGAAGGCTGTGGATCCCACCATCAAGTGCGGCATCTCAGTGAACACCTCGCAATACTCTCCAGGCTGGGACCAGGGCGTCTTCCAGGGAATCTCCGCCGCGCTCACCGGGACCGGGTTGTACCCGGACTTTGTCATCGTGCACTGGTACCCAAGCGGGACCAACGCGCAGATTCTGGCGGCGCAGTACGGGACAGGCGGGATTGCGGCGACGGTGGCTCAGATTCGCCAAGACCTCAAGAACTACTACACGCTCAGCAACGTGAACGATATTCAGATTCTCGTTACCGAGACCGGCCCCGGCAGCCTTACCACCGTTGGAGGCGGTATTGTCCCGTTTCTCTTCGCCTCGGACGACTACCTCACCTGGTTTGAAAACGGCGCATCCAACGTCGACTACCAGGACTTGCACCAGGGCTACCTGGAGGAGCCCGGCGACGGGAACGAACCCAGCGGCGGCGACGATTACACCACGCCCTACGGCTCCTGGTACGGCGTCAGTTTCGACAGCACCGTGGCGCGCGTGGGAGACAGCATGGTGGCGGCCACGTCTACCAATCCCCTGCTGAGGGCGCACGCCGTGCAACGCACCGATGGCCAAACCGGCGTGATCCTCATCAATCAGGATCCAACCAACAGCACCACGGTCACTGTGAATATATCCGGCGCGCCACTTGCCCTTACGGGTACCCAATACTTCTTTGGCAATGCCAATTTTTCCAGCGGAAGCTGGACGCCCAGCTCGGGCATCGGCGAGGGCCCCATCCCTGCAGTGGGAAATCTCTTCACGGTCACCGTTTCCGCTTACACCGCGACCGCGATCCTGATGTATCCCCAAGACGCAATCTATTTCCTGCTCAGCAACAGTGGCAACATCACCGTGGCCCCAGGAGCGGCCACGGGCAACACATCGACCGTTACCGTATCCCCGTCGAATGGGTTTAATGGAAACGTCGCAATGACCTGCGCCGTGAATAACCCTGCCGGCGCCACCAGCCCGCCGACGTGCGGCCTTGCATCGTCCTCTCTCGCTACCGGGTCGGGAACGGACCTGTTGACCGTAACCACGACGTCGACCACCACTGCTGGAACTTACTCGGTTCAGGTTACAGGCACCTCGGGTTCATTGACACAATTCACCCTGGTGAACGTTTACGTCGCCGTGCCGCCGAGCATCGCTCTCACCAACGGCAGCAGCATCGTGGTGAGCCCCGGGGCAGGCACCGGCAACACTTCGACCATTACCGTGACGCCGTCCGGCGGATTTACCGGCGCAGTCGCAATGACCTGCGCCATTACTGCTTCCCCCTCAGGCGCCAGCGATCTGCCGACATGCGGCCTTGCGGCACCGTCGGTTACGGTCAGCGGCACAACGGCGCAGACGGACGTGCTGACCGTGAGTACCACGCCGGCCACCACCTCGCTCAACAAGCCGGCCAATCCGTTCTGGCCGTCAACGGGAGGAGCGGTCCTGGCCCTGGTGTTCTTGTTCGGCATTCCGGCGCGGCGTCGTAAATGGCTGTCGATGCTCGGACTGCTCGTCTTCTTTGTCTCCATCGCAGCAATAGGCTGCGGCAGCGGAAGTGGAGGCGGTGGTGGTGGCAAGTCGAACCCCGGCACGACGGCGGGCACTTATTCCGTGACAGTAACCGGAACCCCAACGTCGGGCACTGCCGAGACGACCGTCGTCACATTGATAGTGAATTAGGCGGGGAAAAAGGGGGCTTTCTCAAACCGAGAAGGCCCCTCGCTTTCTGCGGAGGGATGCTGCGCGTCAATGGGAGTGGAAGACGCTCGGTCTGCGGATGCAGGGTGCGATTCCACTCGCTGCGCCGGACCTGGGGATTGCGACGCAGAGATGGGCATAGGCGGGGTTGGGAGGTAGCGGAATTAGCGAGTCATCGGATTTGCAAAACGCAGGGACGCTATGCCGGCCTTTTGCTTGTCGAGATCGAGAAGCTCCGCAACAAAACGGTCAACCGCACTTGGTGCAACGTCGGCGAAAAAATGCGCTGTTTGCTCGCGGCGACTCAACGGCCCATTCGTCTCGCTTCCAAGCACTGATTCAACCCTAACTTCGAGAACCGAATGGCCGGCGCCGTCCTTGCAGGAAAGACGCAGACGAACGCCTCCGCCTCCGAGCCCACTTCTAAACGCCCCGAACTGTAATTCGCGAGAGTCTGAGGGACTCACAGGAAATCCTTTTAGAGCTGATGCCGCTTCCGCAATGCCCCCAATCGATAAAAAGACATCGGCTCCGCCAGAGAAGGTCCCATTCGAGGCGGAGACCCTCAGTTTGTATACGTCAACGTCGTGCCAGAGGTATTTGATCTGGAGCGCTGCAGTCATCTTGTCTTTATACTCCGACCCTCTCCCGGGGATTAACACATTATTCGGGGTCGCTGCTTTCTCCTGGCTCGGTGGTTAATTCAAGCGTGCCATCCTCGCCGCCGGACGCGTCGAGCAAATCCCTGGGCAGCGACTTGCCCGTCCGCACGCCCAGCTCCCGCAGCATCTCCACCTGGCGAATCAGGTTGCCGCGGCCTTCGCTCACATCAAATAAACGGGTTCACAACCCGCAAGCTTCCGAAGCGTTGCCCATGCTGTAAATCCTCTGAGTAGAGAATTCCGCATCCAGCTTCACGGGCAGCGCAGACGATCAACGCATCGTACCAAGAGATCTTATTGGCCACATGCAGCCGGAGCGCCTCGGAATAGAGCGAATGGGAGGGATGGACGCGAAACATCGGCATTAGGACCTTTGCCAGGTAGCGTTCCGCGCTTTCCAGCGTCATGGGGCTGGCCAGTTTGCTGAGGGCCACGTTGAGGAACTCCTGCACAACCTGAAAACTGATCACGCCCTTGCCGCTGGCGAGCCCATCCATTACCAGCGCGTCGGCTTTTGCGGCCTTGGCCGAGTCCCGCCGATCGAGCGAGTAGATCAAGATGTTTGTGTCTAGGAAACACCTATCTCTCATTCAGTTCTTCCCGCGTGAAATGCCGTCCCGCATCCACGTAACTCAAGCTGTCCATCAGTTCGCGATAGTCTCCGGCAGGATCTGACGAGCCCGATACCTGCGACAGCCATTCGCGGAACATGTCATTCAGCGTCCGATTCTGCTCGCGTGCGACCTCTCGAGCGCGTTCAATCAAGTGGTCTTCTGCGCTAAGGGTTACGTTTCTCATATTCGCTCATTCATCTCGTCCCGCGTAAAATGACGACCCGCTTTCATCGGTGTCAAACGGCTCATCAGCTCATCAAACTGCTTTAGGTCGCTTGCGCTTGCCGTGAACTGCGCCAGCCACTCCCGGAACGCCTCGTTGAGAGTCGTGTGCCTTTGCATGGCAACCAGCCGCGCCCGGTCAATCAACTCATCTTCCGCGCTCAGGGTTATGTTTCTCATA
>CAYWSR010000218.1:0-7578 GCA_964460385.1 uncultured Occallatibacter sp.
GATCCATGTGATGCATGAGGAGCATAGTCTCTCAGACCTCTTCTTGAAGTTCCTGTTAGAGCAGAGCATGCGCGTTCAAGCCGATCTGGTCGATCAGCTCTTCAACTCCAGTGAAAAACGCCTGGCGAGGATTCTGCTGTTGATGGCGGAGTATGGCAAGCCTGGGGAGCCGGAACAATACATCCCCAAGATCTCGCAAGAGACACTGGCGGAGATGATTGGCACGACCCGCTCGCGCGTGAGCTTTTTCATGAATCGATTTCGCAAGCTCGGGTTTATCGAATACAACGGGCGCATCAAGGTTCACAGGTCGTTGCTGAATGCGGTCCTGCTCGATCAAGTGCCCGAGCACAGTCCCAAGAGGTCTATAGGCTCGGCCAGTCGACAAAGTGCTTCAAAGGCGGCAAGGCGTTTGCGGTGAGAGTGGTTCACCGCGCGGTACCGCTTCTTCCACTGGTAGAACTGCCCGGCAAGCAGCCCGGATTGGTCGCAAAACGACGCCAGGTTCAGACCGCTCTGACTCTTCTCTGAATTCAACTCACAACACTTCCTACGTGCTTCCGTGGGCAGATGGCTCAGCTCACAACCCGGAGGTTACTTTGCGAAGAGGGTGAGGGGGATGGAGTTGGCCATGGCGCGGTAGCCAGCGGGTGAAGGGTGGAGGTGGTCGCCGCAATCGTATGCCGGGAGCAGTTGGTCGGGGTGGGCGGGGTCGCGGACGACGGCGTCGAAGTCGAGGACGGCATCGAAGTGGGGCGAGTCTCGATTGCCTGCGACCGCTGCGCGAATCCATGTGTTGACGGCCTGGCGGTCGGCTTCGCTGAGGGGGCCGGGGTGGTAGAAGGCGGAGCCGACATAGGGCGTGATGGTGGCGCCGATGACGCGGAGGCCGTGGGCGTGGGCGCGGGCGATGATTTGTTGATAGGCGGCGAGGACGCGGGCAACGAGTGCGTCGTGATCGGGGAGGGGAACTTCACCGTGAATGGCTGCGCCGCCGAGATCGTTGACGCCCTCGAAGACGATGAGCCAGCGGACACCGGCCTGGGCGAGGACATCGCGATCGAAGCGGGCGAGGGCGTTGGGGCCGAGTCCGTCGGTGAGGAGATGATTGCCGCCGATGCCGGCGTTCGACACGCCGATGCGTGTGAGGTCCAGGGTCTCGGGTCCAGGGTCTCGGGTTGAGGCCTGGAGGCGGGCGGCGAGGACGTCGGTCCAGCGGTCGTTGCCATTGGTGGTTGCGCCGTGGCCGTCGGTGATGGAGTCGCCGAGGGCTACGATGGCGGCGTTGGGAGCGGGGGCGAGGACATCGATGGCGGAGATCTGGTACCAGTGGTCGATGTGTTTGGGCGTGTCGAGTTTGGCGGAGGAGACAGCGTCGCCGTGGACGAAATAGGAGGTGGCTCGGGAGCCGGGGTGGCCTGTCTGGACCGAGGGCGGGGCGTCATAGTGGATGCTGACGGCAATGTCGGAGAGAGCGGGGATGGGGGATTCGACGGGGTCGGAGAGGATTTCAGCGCCGGGCGGGATGGAGACGTTGGGGTGGCCGGCGAAGGTGAGGGCATGGTCGGTGGTGGGGTCAATGTCTGGGGATGCGGGCGAGATGGGGTGGGCGATGTGGGCCGAGGTGAGGTGAAGCGCAGTAGTTCCGAAGGCGTTGGAGATGTGGACGCGGAGACCGTCGTAGCCGCCGAGCGAGAGGTGGAAGATCTGGCGGAGGGTGGCGTCGCGGAGTTCGTCGGCGGGGAGAGCGTTCTGGGGCTCGGGGATTTGCTGGGAGGCGGACCAACTGACGACCCAGACAGGCGGTTGTGCGGCGAGATCCTCTGAGGGATGGGCTGGTTTTTTGGCCAGGGCGGGCAGGGCGGTGGCGATGAAGAGTGCCGAAAGTGCGGCGATTTTTCGCATCATTCTTCGTGTCAGGGTCATAGGGCGGAATGTACCATTATGTCGCCGAGTAAATCGCTTTTTGTAAAGCGAACGAAGAATACCATTGAATTCCAACGAATACTATCCGAGGGGTTGAGCCGATGCGTCGTCCGAGTTTCCTTCTTGCTTGTGGCCTGAATGTGTTTGTTTTTTGCAGCCTTGTTGTTCTGGCCGCTGGCCGTGCGGCACTGGCGCAGGATGCAAAACCGCCGGTCACGTTTACTTCCGAACAGGACCACCAGAACATGATGGACCAGCTAGGGATCAAGGCGCTGCGGCCGGGGCCGAGCGGGAACGATAAGGCACCGAACCATGCGAACACGGACGAGTCGCTGGCGAACCCGTATAACAACGTGCCGGACCCGCTGACGATGAACGATGGGCGCAAGGTGACGACGGCGGAGATGTGGTGGAAGGAGCGGCGGCCGGAGATTGTGGAGATGTTTGGAAGTCAAGTCTACGGGCGGATTCCGAAGGGCGTGCCCACGGTGACGTGGACGGTGGCGACGGTCGACCACGAGTTTCTGGGCTTTACGCAGGTGACCGCGAAGGAGCTGATCGGGTCGGTGGACAACGCGGCGTATCCGGCGATCACCGTGAAGATTCATGCGATCGAGGTGTTGCCAGTGGCGGCGCGCGGCAAGGTTCCGGTGCTGATCATGTTTGGGCCGGCGCGGTTCCCGAGCCCGAACGAGCCGCGTGGTGAGGAACTGGCGAAGGTGAACAAGGCGATGAAGGCGTTGCTAGTACAGCAGGACCCGAGCTTGCAGCAGGTGTTTGACCGGCATCCGGCGTGGGACCCGCTGAAAGAGCCGGCGTTTTTCCCGCGGCCGGAGTTGAACGAGGATGGGGATCCGCCGAATATGTGGCAACTGGCGGCGGCGGGCTGGGGATTTGTGTTGCTGGATACGGCGAGCATTCAGGCG
Organism: uncultured Occallatibacter sp.; assembly: GCA_964460385.1. Lineage (GTDB taxonomy): Bacteria > Acidobacteriota > Terriglobia > Terriglobales > Acidobacteriaceae > Telmatobacter. The sequence goes on from CAYWSR010000218.1 coordinate 2,853, forward strand.
GACGATGGAGCGGGGCTGACGCGGGGAATTATCGGGCTGGTGAACAAGGGGCAGCCGAGATCGCCGGAAGACTGGGGCGCGCTGCGGGCGTGGGGCTGGGGCGCGGGGCGGGTGCTGGATTATTTGGAGACCGACGGGGCGGTGGACGCGAAGTATGTGGGGATTGAGGGGGTGTCGCGCTGGGGCAAGGCAGCGCTGGTGACGATGGCGTTTGATGAGCGATTCGCGTTGGTGCTGGTGGGCTCATCGGGCAAGGGCGGGGCGACGCTGCTGCGGCGGAACTACGGCGAGGCGGTGGAGAGCCTGACGGGCGGCGAGATTCACTGGATGGCGGGAAACTTCATGAAGTATGGCGCGTCAGAGGCGACGTTCGGCGCGAAGACGCCCGGAGACATTCCGGTGGACTCGAACGAACTGATCGCACTGTGTGCGCCGCGGCTGACGTTTATCAGCTATGGCATTCCTGAGAAGGGCGATGCGCATTGGCTGGACCACCAGGGAAGCTGGATGGCGACGGTGGATGCGGGGCGCGTGTTCACGCTGCTGGGAGCGAAGGCGCTGAATGTGGAGGGCGACTACCACACGGCGAAGATGCCGCCGGTGAATCAGGGGCTGCTGGATGGACAATTGGCGTGGCGGCAGCACGACGGCGGACACACGGACGCGCCGAACATGAAGTGGTTTATTCAGTGGGCGGATAAGTGGATCGGGCACGGGCCGCAGTGAGAGCGAATGTTGATCGCGGCTGTTCAACGCGAGGCCGGAGGGTGACGGAAATCCTGAGTTAGAAGAGATTGCCAGCAACCTGCTCGGCGGCTGCATAGATCCTGGTCTTGAGAACGACGCGAGTCAGGATCGGATCGTTTTTGAGGGTGCTTGTCATGGTGATGGTGAAGACCTGATCGCGAACTCGCCCCACGATGCGCTCGCCCATCCCAGCCTTGCGATCGTCCGCCGCACAGATCAGCGCTTCGTTGCCAATGGCCTTCAATGGGGCGGCGTCGGGGCCGCAACCCTGCTCAATTGCGGCCAGGCGCTCACGTGGATCGGCAGCAATCTCCACCGTGATGCGCAGGATGCGTTTCCCGCCATCGGTCATTTGAGTAAATGTGCAAATTGTCGGCTGCCCAGGAACTTCCGGCGTTAAATCGCCCACAGCGTCACCGCCGAGCAGGCCTCCGGAAGTTGCTTCATTGATCCACTTACAGCCGTTTGCCGCCTGGGCGACAGAAGGCGCGCTAATCAAGGCGATCGCAAACAGTGCGATTTCCAATCTTCGGAATGCGGTCTTGCGGGCATCTGGATCACTTGCCATTCTGCGGACCCCCGCCTTCGCTTACCAGATCGGTGTGAATGTGCCAGGGGATGCTTTCGGTGGAGATTTCAGGATGTTCGCGAAGATAGTTCAACCCGTAAGTGGGCGCGCCCGGATCGACCTTCTTATCGACGAACATTGCCTGCTGCTCCGCGGCCTCCTTGGTTCTACCCATGCGGCGGTAGAGGATGGATAGATTGTAATGGGCGGCAAGGTCGTCGGGATCGATCTTCTGAAGAGCTTCGAACTGCTCGAGCGCAGCGCTGTTTTGGTTCTGCTGATAGTAAGTGATGCCAAGCTCGCGCCGCGCATCGCGCGATTCCGGGAACTTTTCGACCACCATGCGGAAATCCGCGATCTCCTGTTCTGTATTGCCGGCCCTTCTTTGCAGCAGGCCGTCGTAATAGTGTGCGCGTGCACTGTTGGGGTCGAGAGAGAGTGCCTTGCGGATAGCCTTGCGCGCCGAGTCGTACTTCTCCCAGACAATCTCTGTGAGGCCGACGTTGGTGTAGCCGTCGGCATAATCAGGCCTGAGCTTAACCGTTTCATTGAAGGCCTGGATGGACTCCTGGTACTGGAACTGATCAAGCAGGGCGATGCCGAGATTGTTCCAGCGCATCCAGTCCTGGTTGTCGGTGGGTTCCGGCTTTTCCGGAGCGTTGTCGCCGACTTTCAAAACGCGGATTCGAGATGCAATTTCAACGATCGGATACGCCGGGTGATCCTTGCCAAAGATGTTATTCAGGTAACTCTGCCGCAGATGCCGGTAGTTGACCTTTGCTGTAACAGTTACAGCGCCAGCAGCATCAGCCGGCATGCGGAACTGATAGCGCACCAGCACCGAACGGCCGGCCTGCACGGTGTTGTCGTACGCAACAGAGTGAATCGTCCATACCTTGTGATTATCGACAAAGTCTCCCTCATCGGTGACCGGCCGATTGGTGAAGCTGTGCGCGCGCGGGTCAAGCATGCCGTCCGGCTTGAGGAAGCCGCTGTGATAGATCTCTTTGCCGTTCGAGTCCTTTACAGTGAACTCGACCCAAGCTTCGTAGAGGTCGCGCACCTCGGGGATGAGCGAGTGGCCGATGTTTTTGTTCTGGATGACAACGTAAGCCTCGACCGTATCGCTTGGAGCGAGCTTATAGGGAACGGTCCCCAGCGGCGCGATCAGGTTGTCATCGTTGGCTTTCTTGAGGGCAAAGATATCCACGTTAAGATAGTTGCCCGCGCGCAGGAACTCGATGGTCTTGTTCAACTGCTCGTCGAAGCCGTAATAGAAAGGCACGGCAGTGTTGCCTGCGAGCCAGCGATGCGAGACCAATGTTCCGTTCTTGGCGCCGTAGTCGGGCAGGGAGATCGGGTTGCGCTTCATGTGGCAGTTCTGGCACGTGGTGAAATCCGCGTTGTAAAACGTGAGCGGATTGCGCTGCGAGAATTTGGATAACTGCCATTCATCGAAGGCCGTGAACGCGCGAAGGAATTTGTAGTCGTTCAGAGGGCTGGGCAGGTTGGCCTTGTGGCAGGCAGCGCAGAACTCCGGCTTATGAAGAAAATCATGCATCACAGCCTGCGAATGCCGCTCGGGATGCTTGAGGATCATGTCGAAGGGGACCATGCCGGGGATGCGGTCTCCATTCTCGTCGACTATGACCGCAGGCACACCCATCTTCACACTGGCGTTGCCGTTGGTGGAATCCAAACTTACGACTGAATGACAGGTGGTGCAGGTGAGTCCGTCGGAATCGAAGTTAGCTCGATCTACCTTTGAGTCTTCAGTGAGCGCGGCACCCAGCACGCCAATTGGATTGTGGCAGCTATCGCAATGGCGCGCGAAGGCGATGCCGCGCGTCTTGTCGCGGATAAGCAGGTTGACGCTGGCGCGATAGAACGGGGTGCGAAAAGCGTTGGAGTGCAACGACTGACGCCATTGGCTATAGGCTTGCTGGTGGCAAGTACCGCAGTACTCCGCGGTCGGATACGCACCGGGTTGAAGAAATCCCTCACCTTGAACGGTCACATTCCCGGGAGTGAAGGGGTTCTTCGGGCCATAGTGGAAGTTATAACTAGGAGTTACAAGCGCGTTGTAGGCCTTGCGCTCCGCCTCGGTCTTCTGCACAGCCTTTTCCTTCCACCTCGCAATCGCTTCGCGCTGCTCCGGAGTATCTACAGCGGGAGGTGCATCCTTGGCACGAGGCGTGTAAGCAGGGGGCGGAGGTGGAGCGGGTGTTGCGCTTTGCTGCTGAGCGTTGGCTGGCTGCGCCGCGTCGGGCTGCGCCAGGCTTTGCTGAGCGCGGACGGGAGTGATCCAACGAGCGCAAATTGCCAAGGCTGCAATAGCTATCACTGCGCCGACAATTCGTTTCATATGACCTCCAACCGAGGGAGCGGGCCAAGACCGCGTGCCCTTCGGGGCAAGTTGTTCAATTCCAGCGCTTGCCTACTTACCGGCATGGGAAGTGCCGACGCGCAGTCGTTGCTGCGCAATAGCGTCGTAGACGCTCGGCACGAGGCCGTTGCCTTCTTCGATCGCAAAATACCGGTCAACTCCGGGCAGAGTGTAAGTCTCTTTTACGCCGTCGGGCCAGCGAATCTCAACTTTGTCCACCGTTGTACTCTCGCCCAATCCAAAATGCTGGCGGAAGTCATTCGAGGACATGAAGCTGCCACCGCTCATTACATCTCCGCGCTGGCGTTGGCCACCGGCTGTCAAGTACACGGTTGAACCCACTGCATCGCGAGGGCTCTTAGGGCCGCCGATAAGCAGCAGACCCACCCAGTGGTTACGATCGTTGTTGACATTGCGCAGCAGGACCGGCGTGTGGTCAATGCAGTTGATTACGACATCGATCTTACCGTCGTTAAAGAGGTCACCAAATGCTGCGCCGCGCGATGGAATGACATCGGCCAGCCCGGTGCCCTCGACCGCGGGCATCACCTCGAACTTCTTGCCGTGATTCAGGTTGTGAAACAGCAGCGGCCGCTCGGCAAAGGAGGTTCCCCAGTTGTGTTGATCGACCTGGGGGTAGACATGGCCGCTGACGAACATCAGATCTTTCCAGCCGTCGTTGTCGTAATCAAAGAATGCGGTGCCCCAACTCAGGAAGGGGTAAGTGGGTTCGGCAATGCCCATCTGCGGGGTAACATCCACAAAGTTGCCATCGCCATAGTTGCGGTAGAGGGTTTTGTAGTCATCGGAGAAGGTGGTTGTATAGAGATCGAGGCGTCCGTTGTTCATGTAGTCGCCCACAGCCACGCCCATGGAGGCTGTTTCGCGGGCATCCTGATTCAGCGCGAAGCCGGAGTAGAAACTTGCATCCTGGAAGGTCCCGTCCCCCTTGTTGATATAGAGATAGTTGGGAGATGAATCGTCGGCGACAATCAGGTCCACTTTGCCGTCGTCATCGATGTCGA
>CAYWSR010000219.1:0-7568 GCA_964460385.1 uncultured Occallatibacter sp.
CATGTGCCGATGAATCGCGGCAGCGTTCACTTGGGCGTTGGGCGCTCGATGTTCCCTCAGATACCACCAAAGCTACTGGTTCTCAGCAGCTTTGGTGACATCCTTAACAGCCTCAGCGAACGGCTTGGAGCCCGGGGTGCGGTGGATTCGCCCGTTCAGCACATCGTCCCATGTGATGTAAGGGTAGAGATGGTGCGACTGTGCCTGCTCCTCAAATTCGGCCTTCAGCGCAGTCAGTTTCTTCGGGTACTTCGCGGCCAGGTCGCTTCGCTCTGTCGGGTCCTCATTCAAGTTGTAGAGCTCCCATGCGTTTTCATCAAAGGACTGTGAGGCGTCCAGGCGTCCTTTGGTGAATCCGGTAGGAAAAGCCAACTCTGCTTTCCAACCGTTGTCATAAATCGATCGGGAGCCAAAGATGTAGTAGTACTGCACCGCGTGACGGGTTGGCGCCTTAGCATCGTCAATGGAGTATGCCAATGAAGTCCCCTCGATCGGATCCTGCTTGATTCCCCTGATCTGTTCGGGCGCCTTGATGCCCACCAGATCGAGTGTCGTAGGAAGCAGGTCAATCACATGACTGTACTGGGTACGAATTCCGCCCTTCTCCTTGATGCCTTTCGGCCAATAGACAATGAGCGGATTGTGTGTGCCGCCTTCACTGTTTGCATCCTGCTTCCAGAACTTGTAGGGCGTGTTTGCAGCCTGGGCCCAGCCGAGCGGGTAATTCCCCTCTGTGGCGGCGGACGTACCGATCTCGCCAATCTTTTTCAGGTTGTAGTCAATGTTGTCCTGCTCGCCTAATGGCTTGCCAAACAATGGACGGTCAATATCCCCATTCAGGGTGCCTTCCTTGCTTGCACCGTTGTCACCGATTGAAATGAACACAAGCGTATTGTCCAATTGGCCGATCTCTTTAAGGTGATTGATCAGACGGCCCACTTCAAAGTCGGTGTATGTCAAATAGCCGGCATACACTTCCATGAATCGCGCATAAAGCTTCTGCTCTTCCGGCGTCAGCTTGTCCCAGGCCTTGATGTCGGGATTGCGATCAGGAAGCACTGCATTCGCAGGGATCACGCCGAGCTCTTTTTGCCGCTCGAAAACCTCTTCACGAAATACATCCCAGCCTTTGTCGAATTTGCCCTTGTATTGATCGCTCCAGTATCTGTCCACCTGGTGCGGAGCATGGGTGGCGCCAGGCGCGTAGTAGAGGAAGAATGGCTTAACCGGCGCGGCCTTCTTCTGGCGATCGATATAGAAGATCGCCTTATCGGTGATCTGATCGCTGAGGTGGCGACCATCGGGACGAACGTGAGACTGGTCTTCCACCAGGTCCGGCTTGTATTGGTCGGTCTGCGAGCCGAGGAATCCGAAGAAGTGGTCAAAGCCCTTTCCGGTTGGCCAGCGATCGAATGGACCTGCATCGGTCGCATCCTCATCTGGCGTCACACCATACTTGCCAACCGCGAATGTGTTGTATCCGTTGTCGCGGAGGATCTCGGCAATGGTTCCATCCGTTGACGGAATTCTGCCGTCCCAGCCGGGAAATCCTGCGGACATTATGGTGTGTGAAAAGCCGGACACATGCACAGTCGCACTGTTACGGCCAGTCAGCAGCGCGGCGCGGGTCGGGGCGCAGATCGCGCAAGTATGGAAGTTTGTATAGCGCAGGCCATTCTTGGCCAGACTGTCGAACGTTGGAGTATCGATGAGCCCACCGAATGTGCCAGCGGCGCCAAAGCCCACATCATCCAGCAGAATCCAAACCACGTTCGGGGACCCTGCGGGCGCTTTCACAGGTTCCGGCCACCATTCTTTTGAGTCGGCCAGGGTTCTGCCGACGACGCCTTGATACGGCTGTGCCGATTGAGCATGCAGTGAGAGCCTCGCGCTCACCGCAAGTATGAGCGTCGATGTCAACGCCTTCAATATACTTTTCTCGTTCATAGAGCTCCTGTTGGTTCGAGTAATTCAGCGATTTCACGGCAAGACTACCTGCTGTTGCTGAGCGTTCCCTGCGGTAGAGGCTGCTTGGGCAGGTAGGTATGCTTGATGCGACCTGCGTACAGGTCGTCAAAGGTGATGTACGGATACAGATGATGCGCTTTGGCCTGTTCTTCGAATTCGGCCTTTAACTGCGCTAACTTCTCCGGATACTTCTTTGCCAGATCGATGCGTTCCGTCGGATCGTCGTTCAGGTTGTAGAGCTCCCACGCGTTTTCATCGAGAGGAGGATTACTGGTAACGTGCTTGGTAACGACATCGTTGGGGTACGCCAACTCTGCCTTCCATCCGTTGTCGTAAATCGATCGCGAGCCAAAGATGTAGTAGTACTGCAGCGTGTGGCGGGTGGGCGCACTGGCATCCTCAATCGAGTAGGCCAGAGACGTTCCTTCAATTGGCTGCTGCTTGATTCCGCGAATCTCCTCCGGCGCCTTGATGCCAACCAGATCGAGCGTCGTCGGAAGTAGGTCAATCACATGGCTGTACTGGGTGCGAATGCCGCCCTTGTCCTTGATGCCCTTCGGCCAGTAGACGATGAGAGGATTGTGCGTTCCGCCTTCGCTGTTGGCATCTTGTTTCCAGTAGCGGAACGGCGTATTGGCGGCTTGCGCCCAGCCAAGTGGATAGTTACCCTGGTGAGCATCGGGCGTGCCGATCTTATCGATCTTGGCAAGGTTGTAGGCGACGTTTTCCTCTTCAGTCACTGGCTTTCCGCGAATGGAACGGTCGATGCTGCCTTCGAGCGAACCTTCCTTGCTGGCTCCGTTATCACCGATGGAGAGAAAGATGACCGTGTTGTCGAGTTGTCCAATCTCTTTCAGGTGATTGACCAGACGGCCGACCTCAAAGTCCGTGTAGGCAAGGTAGCCCGCATACACTTCCATGAAGCGCGCATAGAGCTTCTGCTCATCCGGCGTCAACTGGTCCCATGCCTTGATATCCGCGTTGCGGTCGGGTAGCACGGCATTGGCGGGAATGACACCAAGTTTCTTCTGCCGCTCGAAAACTTCTTCGCGAAACGCGTCCCAGCCCTTGTCGAACTTGCCTTTGTACTGATCGCTCCAATATCTGTCGACCATGTGTGGGGCGTGCGTTGCGGCAGGTGCGTAGTAAAGGAAGAACGGCTTATCTTGAGCAGCCTTCTTCTGGCGATCGATATAGAAGATCGCCTTGTCGGTGATCTGGTCGCTGAGGTGACGGCCATCGGGAGTCACGTGCGCCTGATCTTCAACGAGGTCCGGCTTGTATTGGTCGGTTGCGGATCCAAGAAACCCGAAGAAGTGATCGAAGCCTTTGCCGCTCGGCCAATGATCGAACGGGCCTGCGTCAGTCGCCTCTTCGTCCGGCGTGATGCCGTACTTTCCAACAGCAAAGGTGTTGTAGCCGTTATCGCGCAGGATCTCAGCGATCGTGCCGGCGGTGGCAGGGACGCGGCCATCCCAGCCGGGGAAGCCGGCGGACATCTGAATGTGCGAAAAGCCCGATTCATGCACCGATGCGCTGTTGCGCCCAGTCAGGAGAGCCGAGCGGGTGGGCGCGCAGATGGCGCAAGTGTGAAAGTTTGTGTAGCGTAAACCGCCCTGGGCCAAACTGTCGAAAGTGGGAGTTTGGATGAGTCCGCCAAACGTGCCGGCAGCGCCATAACCTACGTCGTCCAGCAGGATCCAGACGACGTTTGGAGCTCCGGCTGGGGCTTTCACTGGCTCCGGCCACCATTCTTTTGAGTCGGCCAGGGTTCTGCCCACGACGCCCTGATAGGGCTGCGCCGTCTGCGCATGCAGCGAGAGCCTGGCACCCACCGCAAAGATCAGCGTTGATGTCAACGCTCTAAGTACGCTTTTCTCGTTCATAACACTCCTGGTCATCTAGATCATTCAGTGATGACTCGGTTAAAGGGTCAATTGCTAATCGAACAAAGTGGATTCCTAACCATCCGGCGCTGACGGTCTGGCCATGGAATGGCTACTTCAACTCGATGGTGACGGTGTCGATTTTGCCCGTGAAGCGATAGGGAGACTTGTATTCGAGGCTCACAGGCGAGCCCAGATCGCTGCCAACGTCAAGTGTTTCGCCGGAAGCGTAGACGCTTGAGAAGCGCGACTCGCCGGCGGATGCGCCGTTGATCGACAATTTCACCTCTCCCGAGACGGGGCCACGCGCAGTGAAGCCCGGCGGACCGGGAGCGGGAGGCTTGGCAAGCGCCTCTGGATCGGGCGTGACGCTCAACTGAATGTGCTGCAGGCCCGGACGGAGCGTCCGGCTGGCGATCAACTGGTCAGAGTGATCGTTGGCGACATTTACCTCGTAATAAACGCGATTGTCCTTCACATACAGGCTGAGCCCGCTCAGTTCGCCGCCCTCGGCAACAATCACGCCCTCTGCCCCATCCGGAGGCACGACGACATCGGCGTTGATGGTGTAAGAGTGGCCGTAAAAGCCGGGCGCATAGCGGAGAGGAAGACGCTCAACACCGGCACGGTAGGTGAATAGGGTTTTGTTCTTCAGCCTTGTGTCGAGGGGCGAGGAGCGAGCCGGCAGAATCGGATAGGCATGGTTGCGCGTCGCCTCTTCATCGAAGACCTTAAGCAGTTCCTTCAGCTTCTCCGGATTTTTGTCCGCGAGGTTGTGCGCCTGGCTGTAGTCGTCGTTCAGGTTGTAGAGCTCCCACGGATGGGCGTCGATGTCCTTGTCGGTGGCTGCAACATAAAAGTTGGGCTCCCAGGTGGCATGGAAGCGGTTGCCCGCCCACCAGCCATCTTTGTAAATAGCGCGATTGCCGCTCGTGGTGAAGTACTGCAACGTGTGGCGCGTCGGCGCGTTGACTTGATCGAAGCTGTATACGAGACTCTTGCCTTCGAGCGGGATCTGCTTGACCCCATCGACTTCGTCGGGAAGCTTGATGCCGATGATGTCGTAAATCGTCGGCGCAATGTCGTTGACGTGCGAGAACTGGCCACGGACACCGCTCTTGACGTGACCAGGCCAGTAGACTACCAGCGGATCGGTGGTGCCGCCCAGGTGGCCGGCGTCCTGCTTGGTCCCCTGGAAGGGCGAGTTGAGCGCCCACGCCCATGAAGCCGCGTAATGATTCATGTAGAGCTCGCTGCCCAGCAACTCCGCTACGTCGGAGCGCGCTTCGATGGTCTTGTTCTTCCCATCCACATTGCGCGCATCGTGGCCTTCCAGACCACCTTCTGCGCTTGCTCCGTTGTCGCCAAATATCCAGAAGACGATTGTGTTGTGCTCCTGCCCTTCCTCGCGAATCGCATCGAGCAGCCGGCCAACCTCGAAGTCGGTCTGCTCCGTGAAACCGGCATAGACCTCGGCTTGATGCGCGAGCAGTTTCTTCTGCTCGGCGGTCAGCGAGTCCCACGCGGGCAAGCCATCGGGGCGTGGCGTCAACTCAGCATTTTCTGGAATGACCCCCTGCTTCTTCTGTTGATCGAATGCCTCCTGGCGAATCACATCCCAACCGCGGTCAAATCGGCCTCTGTAGTGGTCGACCCATTGCTTGGGAACCTGATGCGGTTCATGCGTCGCGCCGGTGGCGAAGTAAATGAAGAACGGCTTGTCGTGCGCCACTGCATCGTGCTGATGCAGCCAGCCGATAGCATTGTCGGCGATGTCGGTTGTAAAGTGATAACCATCCTTCGGCGATTTGGATGGCTCGACCGGCGTCGTGTCGTTATAGATGCGGGTATAGTACTGGTTGTCCGCTGCCTGGTTGAAGCCATAGAAGTGTTCGAAGCCGAGCCCGGTAGGCCAGCGATCGAAGGGGCCGGCAGCGCTTACCTGCCACATCGGCGTGTTGTGCCATTTGCCATACGCAGATGTGCTGTACCCGCTCTCCTTCAGCACTTCGGCGACGGTGGCCGCGCTCTTGGGCAGCACCGTGTTGTAGCCCGGATAAGGCGCCGACCACTCGGCGATGGAGCCGAAGCCGACCTGATGATTGTTACGCCCAGTCAGGAGCGCAGCGCGCGTTGGTGAGCAAAGCGCGTTCATATGGAAACTGTTGTAGCGCAGGCCCGCGTTTGCCAGCCGCTCGAAGTTGGGCGTGGAGATGGGGCCACCGAATGCGCTCGTCGCCCCGAAGCCAACGTCATCAATGAGAATGAGCACCACGTTGGGCGCGCCCGCAGGAGCTTTGGGCGGCTCAGGCCACGACTGCGGCGGAGCCTCACGCACTGGAATCGTTGGCGATGAGGGTTTGGTGTCGTTATCCTTTGCCCACGCCGGCGTCCACGAGCTGAATGCCATGGTTCCGCTGAGCAGCAATCCGATTTGTTGCGTGGCCTTCATAGAGCATTCTCCGAATGAATTGGTTAGTAAAGATAAAAAGGCAAAGACGGCGACTGGAAGTTCCGCAGCGAACTGCCGCGAAGCTCCAGGGCGTACTCGCAATGCGATTTGACTGGAAATCAACAACAGCGACGGCTAGGCGAGAGCGGGTGCATGGGCACTCCTTTTCGTTGCGGCGTGTGCGTGAACCGGCCCGCTGCTGCGCGCCCACTCCATCACCCGTGCCGGTGCGCCATTCTGGCGCAATTCATTCGCCATGAACTTCATGTAGGGGTCAATGTGGTGAAAGAAGTGCTTATACCCTGCGCAGAGATAGTTGAGGCCGTATTCTCCCGATGCGGTCGTGTTGAAGCGGTGCTTGGGGCACTCGCCATTGCACGCAAATCGAACATCGCACTTCTGGCAGTCTGAGGGCAATGCGCTCAACTTCGCATTTCCGAAGCGTGTCTGCTGCGGTAAGTTCACCAAACCAGACATCGCCTTTTCCATGATGTTGCCAAGCTTGTTTTCGGGATAGACAAAGTGGTCGCACGAATAGAGGTCGCCGTTGTGCTCCACTGCTAACGCCTTGCCGCATTGTGGCGCGAAGACGCAGAGACTCTGTGGAAGCCCCGCCCAGGACTCAAGCGCCACGTCAAAGACCTGCACAAAAACACGGCCCACGTCACTCAGTACCCACTCGTCGAAGACACCACTGAGGAACTTGCCGAATTGCAGCGGTTCGACAGACCACTCCGAGACCGATGTCTCCTGCCGAGCATAGGGCTTGAGAAGGACGAGGCCATTCGGGTCTGGCTGCGCGGCCATCTGCTCGACAACTGGAATGAACTGCAGATACTTGCTGCCGATCCCCTTGAGGAAGCGGTAGACCTCGCGCGGGCTATACGAGTTCAAGCGATTGATGACGGTTAACGTGTTGAACTCGACGCCGTGCTTCTTGAGAACGTCCAGGCCGCGCATCACGCGGGCGAACGTCGGCTGACCACCCTTGTCAACTCGGTACGCGTCATGAATCTCTACAGGGCCATCGACAGAGAGCCCGATGAGGAACTTATTCCGCGCCAGGAACTCGCCCCATGCATCGTCCAGTAGCGTGCCATTGGTCTGGAAGGCATTGTCGATAGTCTTGTCGCCGGCGTACTTCTTCTGCAGCTCAAGTACTCGCTCGAAGAATGGGATACCCAACAGCGTTGGCTCGCCGCCCTGCCAGGCAAAGCTCACATGCTCCGCCGGCTGCGCCTGAATGTACTGGCGGATGTACG
>CAYWSR010000220.1:0-7550 GCA_964460385.1 uncultured Occallatibacter sp.
GCCGACCACCTTGGCGCACTTGGTGTATTTCTTGTTGTGCTCCAGGCCCATCTCGGCCATGGTGTAGAGGACGCGGCGATGGACGGGCTTGAGTCCGTCGAGGGCGCTAGGCAGCGCGCGGCCGATGATCACCGACATGGAGTAGTCGAGGTAGGAGCGGCGCATCTCCTCCTCGATGTTGATGGGAATAAGATTTGTGCCGCTATTCGGGGGTGTGCCGCCATCGAGCGGAAGCTGGGGGTTCTTATCGTCGGCCATAGGGTCTTTTCATGCCTGCGGAAGTGCGGCGGAGGAGGGCGAGGAAAAAGCGGGGCCGGAATCCGTGGGCGATAGGTCTATTTTAGCCCTTTGGAGGGGGTTTCAGCAAGGCAGCGACGGTGGAAATAAGTCTTTTTTTCTGTTGAATTTAAGGGCTTTACGCGACGCTCATTCCGGGACTGGAAAACGGGGTCAGAAATGCCGCGATTTGCTCATGCAGCGCGGCGGGTTTTTGCCTTCGACTTAGAGCTGCTCGCGGCCCCTTTTTTGGCCTTCTTACGGCCCCGCGCGTTGCCCTGATTCGTCAGTACAATCGGAGGCTGATCGGGAAACCTGGCTTCGATTCTCAACGTGGCCCCAACGGCCTCAACAAAACTGTTCAGCGTGGAGATGTTCATGTCGGAGCGCCGCTCGATGCGAGAAACCCCCTCTTGCCCGATCTTGAGCTTCTTTGCCAACCGCGCCTGAGTTAGCTTGCGATGGAGCCGCAACTCGCGCAGGGTCATCTCCTCGGCGATCAGTTCCGCGGCTCGACGCTTGATCCACTCCTGATCTTCGGCGGAAAACTCTTTGAAGACTTCTTCGTAAGAGACTGTCATTTTATATCCTTCCCTTTTTTCAATTTTCGAATGCGCAGCTGAATCAGGTGCTCGGCAAAGCGTCTATCTGCAGTTTCAATCAACTCAGAATAGAAACGGCCCTTCGAAACTCCGGCTTTATTCCCTCCAATAAGCAAGATGGCGGCGCGCTCCGGATCGAATGCAAATGCTACGCGCCATACACCGCCATCGGCCTCAAAGCGCAACTCTTTCATGTTTGCGTGTTGTGCGCCCTTGAGAGTGTCGACATAGGGCCTTCCCAACAGGGGTCCACGCTCCTGCAAACGCTCGATGCGAGCTGCAAGCTCTCTTTTCACGAGTACTGAAAACTCTCTGAATTCCACCAGAAATTCATCGTGAAACTCAACCTTCCATTTCCTATCCACAATTATGCTCCGAAATGCCTAATGTCTTCAAGTGCATTTTCTTTGCGCGACCCAATGCGATGTCAGCACCAGAAGAATCCGGGACCCGCCGTCATAAAGCATTGCACCGCCCAATTCTTGTGACGCCCGCCCCTACAGCAGCCCCGCCAGGCTCAGCACGCAGAGCACAGCCTGCAACAGCACCACAGCCCCTCCCGCCGCAAGCGCGAGGCGGCCGCGCGGGCTCTCATAAGCATCGGCGAAGACGCCTGCGATGAAGGTGAGCAGGAAGGGGATGGACCAGAGCCATGGGCTGCCCGGCGCGCCGGTCATAACGAGCAGGACGACGACCAAAAAGCAAAGCAGCGGAGCTGTGTTGCCAAAGTACCGGGAGCGGCGAAAAGCGAAGTAGAGCAGCAGGGCTGCCGCGGCGGCGATGGAGATGCCTGCATTGGGCAGCGAGGCGAAGAAGCGTCGGGCCGGGTCGATGGAGAACGACACGAACCCCGCGGCGGAGCGGAAGACGTAACTGAAGGCATCCGGCGAGAAGCCGTAGCAGGCGAAGAGCAGCACCATCGCGCCGGCCACTGCGATGAGCACGATGGGCAGCACCTGGGCGCGGCGGCCTTCGGCGACCCAGAGCATGACGAGCAGGCCCAGAAGGGCAACCACCGGCAATGCCGCGATATGCGAGGTGGTGGCCATGCCAAAGGCGCAGGCGAGCAGGACAATGCGTGGACGCCACTTTCGTCGCGGGCCCTGCATGGCATGGGCGACGCCGATGCAGGTGTAGACGCCGCCATAGACGGCAAGGGCGGCAAGGATTTCAGCCGAAGGCGTTACACACGCTCGAAGGATGGGCGGAGAAAAGCAATAGAGCGAAAGCGCGGTGTAGCCGCCAAAGTTGCCGTAGAGGCGGCGCGTGACCCACCAGAGTCCACCGCCGAGCGCACAGCCCGCGAACAGGAAGGGCAGGCGCAGCAGAAGCAGAACGTGGGTGATCTGGTGGCGCAGCTCCCAGGGGCTCAGCTCCCCGGCGACCTGAATGACGCGGTCCTCGGGCTTGCGGAAGTGGTCGAGAACGCGCTCGAGTTCGAAGTTGAGGGTGAGGGGCAGGCCGGCGAGGCGATAGACGAGAATGCCGTCGTGAATGTTGCCGCAGGTGGTGTAGTAGCCTGCCAGGGCGGAGGGACGCTCCCAGACCTCGCGGCCGCAGCGGGCGTACTGGTAGTCGCGATCGCTCAGGGTCTGGTGCGCGGTAATCCAGAGGCCCTGGAGGAGAAAGAGTGCGAGCAGCCCCGCCGCAATGCGCTGCGGACGATTGAAGCGAAAGCGGCGAATCCTTGCGAAGGGACGGGACATCTTGAAGGTGGTTGCAGGTTTCAGTCTAAATCGCCCGGCCTGGTTTCCCTGCCGATTCCCACGGTTGAAATGCGTGGCCGATGGTATCCTCCTTGCAAAAGGGCTCCAGCATTCAAAAGGACTCAGGCATGAGCAGCTTCCTGACTCTCGGTCATTCCAACCACAGCATCGATGCATGGCTCGCCCTGGTGCGCGAGCACGGCATTGAAGTCATCGTCGACACGCGAAGCTCTCCCTACTCCAAGTACGTCCCGCAATTCGACCGGGAGCCGATGCAGCACTCACTTGAAGAGGCAAGCGTCCGTTATCTTTTTCTGGGCGCGGAGTTGGGCGGCCGGCCGGCCAACCCTGACTACTACGATGCGACGGGCCGGGTGGTCTACAGCCTGCTGCGCAAGGACACGGCTTTTCAGTCGGCGATCGCCCGGCTTGAGACCGGCATGGAGCGCTACCGCATTGCGCTGCTTTGCGGGGAGGAGGACCCTGCACATTGCCACCGCCGTCTGCTGATCGGGCGCGTGCTTCAAGAGCGCGGACACCAGATGACCCACATTCGCGGCGATGGCCGCCTGGAAACGGACGAGGCCGTTGGGGCCGAATCCGGAAAGCCTCTGGTTGACAGCCAGCCCGCTCTCTTCGCGGAGATCGATGAGGACAAATGGAGATCTACAGCATCGGTTTTACCCAAAAGAGCGCCAGCCAGTTCTTCGGCACATTGAAAGCGCACGGCATCGAGCGCCTGCTCGATGTGCGGCTCAACAACACATCCCAGTTGGCTGGATTCGCGAAAGCCTCAGACCTGCCCTATTTTCTCCGCGAGATTTGCGCGGCGGACTATGAACACGAACCGCTGCTGGCGCCCACGCAGGACATCCTCGACGCATTCAAGAAGCAGAAAGGAAGCTGGGAGATTTATGAGGAGGCATTTCTAGGCCTCATGCGCTCCAGACAGGTTGAGGCGCGGCTTTCCAAAGATAGCTTCTTGAAGAAGACCGTCCTGCTTTGCAGCGAGGCTACGCCGGAGCACTGCCATCGGAGGCTGGTGCTCGAATACTTACAGAAGCACTGGGACGGTGTTACCATGCGCCATCTTTGATTCATGGCTTCGCAGGTAAGCCCCTCCTTATGGGACTCGAACGGATCGTCTGTCTCGCCAACTCTTACAAGCACGAGCACCGTTGTGTCGCGGGAATCAACCTGCGCAGCAAGAAGTGGGTGCGCCTGGTTGGAACGCAGGTTCCCGGCTGCCTCACCATCAAGGAGACATGCTATCCCGATGGAACGCCGGCCGAGTTGCTTGACGTTTTTGAAGCCGACCTGGGCGAAGCTTGCGGCTCGAATTGCCATCCGGAAGATGTGTTCATCACAGAGAGGCCCTGGCGGCCGATTCGCCGGTTCGACCAGCCCGAAGATTTGCGCTTCTTGTCCGGATATATCAACAAGGGGCCGTCGATACTGGAAGGCTATGGAGATCGAGTCTACGCAAAGAAGGTCGCAGGCTCTGCTGTAGCTCATTCTCTCGAGGTTGTTCATCCGGCTGACCTTTGGTGGTGGATACGCGACGAAAAGGGCAATCGGAGGAACCGCGCCATTTTCCGCCTGGGAACGAATTGGATCCGCTACGACTTCCCGGTGACGGATCCCGTTTGGCTCGACAAACTCCGCACTTTGCCGGTGGGGATCCGCTCGCACGGCTCGTTCTTTGAGGGGAAGCCCCCAAAGACTCTCCTCACTGTCAGCCTGGGCGAGCCGTTCGAGGGTTTCCACTACAAACTGGTAGCCGGGGTTGTGAATCTTCCCTCATAGAGCCACTCGGATTCGCCGCGAAGCTACCGGCGCACGAAAGCCGCTCCCCAGGTTGGGAAACGGCTTTCGGGTTGCGTGGGGTTGCATCGAGGGGCCTGCACCCAGTCCGCAGGCAGGCCCGATCCCTAGTTGAAGATGGCGCCGACCGTTGCATTGCTTCCATCCAACGGGATCGTGCAATAGTTCGGGCCGGCTGCTGTATAGAAGACCGGACCGGGAAGTGGCGTGCCACTCGCGTCGCTTGGCGTGCAGTTGTAGGTCCATCCGCCAAAGGTGCCTGTGGTGGCTGGGTTCTGCGTCGCAGTTAAGAGTACGGTGGCGGTAATCGGGTAGATGCCCGTGCAGACGGAGCCGCCAGAAATGCCGTCCGTAGGCCACCCCGGACCGCAATGGATCACATCGGGAGTGTTCGTGGCGGAGGAGGCGGTTACCAGCCCACTATTGTTGGTCTCCAAGCCTTCCACAATGACGGTCAATGTAGACTTCAGCGGACCCACCTCGCCCGTATAGCACGTTCCTGCAAGGGGCGGGATGCTGTCGGGGGACGGAAGCTGCAGCGGGCAATTAAACGTCGCCGTTGCGGTTTGTATGGTGCCGTCGGACGGATTCTTGTATTCCGCAATGATCACCGCTGTTCCAGACGAGTATGCAGTGACGATTCCGCCACTTGCGCTTGTGGTTCCACCGGCATTGCTGACCGGGAAGTCATCTGGGAACGAAGATAACCAGGTTGTATTTGGGCTGTTGGTCAGATCCTGGACAAATGGAGCACTTGAAAACGTTCCGATGGCCAGGTAGTTCCCGGTGCCTTGCAGACTGCCAACGGTGAGAGTGGCGGGAATTATGGTGAGCGAAAGCAGCGGCTCCGGCGTTGTCGTGTCGGTTACGGTAACGCCCGCTGTGCCAGTAACCACGGTGCCGTCCGGATTCTTCAATTCCGCGGTGATTGTCGCCGTGCCCGCGCCCAGCCCCTGAACAAGCCCGGTTGAATCGACCGAAGCAACTCCCCCGACTTCCGGTATTCCGACCCCTGGCAGGTTAGAACTCCACGTGATCTGTGACGAGCTGGTCACGTCGACCAGCAAGCCGTTCGTCCCCAGCGTTGCAATTGCCACAAATTGGGTAAATTCACCCTCCGCCAGAGTCACGCCATTGGGAATGATGTTCACCGCCGTGTACTCCTCAATCGTTCCGCCCTCCACTGTGAATTGCGCAGTCCCGGTGATGACGTTCCCGCCTCCGCCCGGGGTGTAGAGAGCCGTGACGGCGGCGGTGCCCGCGCCGGTACCCGTGGCAATTGCCCCGCTCAAGGGCGCGGTAGCGGTGATGGTGCCAATACTCGGGCTGCTTATGCTCCACGCAACCTGGCTGGTCAGGTTTACCGTAGCTCCGGTGGTGGTTGTTCCGATCGCGATGAATTGCGCGGTGTCGTTGGGCGCAGCAACCCCCTGCGTGCCCGGAATCACCGCGATCGAGGCGATACTGCCGCTGAACGGAGCCGTTGAAGTAACCGTAACGACCACCACTCCCGTCGGCATCGTTCTGTCGGGATTTGTAGCGGTCGCCGTTATCGCCGAAACGCCGGGGCCTATCGCAGTGACCACGCCCGTGCCTGCATTCACGGTGGCAACGCCGGGATTGCTGGAGGCCCAGACGACGGTTGGGTTCGGCACCGTAGCCAGGGCTCCTGATATCCCGGTGGCCGTAAGGTTCACGGTTTGCCCTCCTGTGAGGGGTGCAGGGACGGCCGGATTTATGTTAATCGCGACGATAGGCTCAGAAGATCCGGTAGCCGTTGCCGAGTAGGACGCGGTCCCCGTCATCACCGTTTGATCAGGATTGACGGTGGCAGCCGTGATTGCAGTGGAGCCGGTGCTGACCGGGGAGACGATCCCGCCCGGGTTTGTCGTGGCGACAGTTGGGTTGCTGGAACTCCACGTCGCGGGCTGAACGGTAGCCGATCCGACGCTTGCCTGCTGGGAGGTCAGGTTGACCGTGGTGCCAGTCGATGTGGTTCCGATAGCGGCATATTGAGGCCGCGGGTTTTCGTATACAGAGAAGCCGAATTGGGCGGTGGGCACGATGGCCAGCGAGATGATCGGCTCCAGGTTCGGATTGTTCACAGGAATGCCGCTCGCCACCTGAAGTACCGAAGTTCCCTCTACTGCCGTACCGTCGGGATTGTAGGCGATGGCCGTTATCCCGGTGACTCCCGTTATGCCCGCGACAGCAAGCCCAGGATCCGAACCGACGACCCCTATTGTTCCGATAGTGGCCACGGACAGGGTGCTGGAGCTCCAGACTACCGGACTAATCGAAGCCCCGCCGATGGTCGCCGAAGTGCTGGTCAGGTTCACCGTGGCGCCTGAGGAGGTGGTGCCGATGGCAATGTACTGAAGCGTCTGTCCTGCCACCGTTAGCTCTGGAGGCGGAAGAGCCCCGGGAACAATCGATATCGAGACAAGCGGTTCCGGGTTGGGACTAACGGTGAAGGTTGCGGTACCTATAACCGCTGTGCCGTCGGGATTGTTGGCAATTGCTGTGATGGCGACAGTTCCGGCGCTGACCGCCGTGGCGAGCCCTGTGTTTTGATTGATCGTCGCAGTCGCCGTGCTGCTCGAGCCCCATGTTGCGGCCTTGATCGTTGATGTTCCGATAGTTGCCGGCTGATTAGTCAGATTGACCGTCGAACCCGTCGAGGTGGTGCCGATAACGATGTATTGAACGGTTTGACCAACCACCGATGCGGTCTGCGTACCGGGGATGATGGCCAGCGAAACCAGGGGCTCCGACGCAGCGGTAATGTTGAGCGTGAGGGTCGCGGTGGCAGTGACGGCCGTCCCGTCAGGGTTGGTGGCTACGGCGGTGATCACGGTTACGCCATTCACAGCGCCGACCGGAACCGTGGCAAGGCCGGTCTGGTCGATGGTCGCAATCTGCTGAATGCTCGAATTCCAGACTGCGGCCTTGATCGTTGCGCCACCGACAGTTGCCGACTGGTTGGTCAAATTGACTGTTGCGCCCGTCGATGTAGTGCCGATAACGATGTATTGGGCGGTCTGACCAACCACCGACGCCGTCTGCGTTGCCGGAACGATGGTCAATGACACCAGAGGCTCCGGCGTGGAGATCACGGTAAAGGTTGCTACGCCCGTGACCA
>CAYWSR010000221.1:0-7425 GCA_964460385.1 uncultured Occallatibacter sp.
GCCCGCTGGATCACCGGAACCTTGCGCGCATGCGCCTCCAGCACTTCGGGATTCGTCGGGCTCACGGCCGAGCACGTCACAACCACCGTCGCCCCCGCCACGTGCCCCGTATCGTGCCCCTCGTAGATGGTCGCTCCCAGTTGCGCCAGCCGGTCGGTCACCGGCCCGCGCCGCAGATCCGACCCCGACACCTTCATCCCCAGGCTCAGCAGGATCTCGGCAATGCCGCTCATGCCGATGCCGCCAATCCCGATAAAGTGCGCGTGCTGCGAGGTTGTGAACATGGAGTCCAAACGATAAGCGTAGCATTCGCCGTTTGGGGACCAATGCCGCTCTTCAATCAACACCAAGCGTCAGACGGGGAAACCATATTCAAGGGCGGCAAGCATCGACTCGATCTTCCGCAATCCGCTCTCTGAACTTGCAAGGAGGATTGGCGGCTTGCCTCCAAGCAACATGTGCGGCGACAGGAGCCAATCCTGCGCAGCGTCTTCACTCCCGAAGACTCGCTCGGCGAAACGCCAAACGGACTCCCTCAGCGCATCTGTGCCGACTTCCGCCCGATCATCCATTCGCCACATCCCCAATGTGGATACCACTTTCGATGATCGCATTACCGGCATTTCCGACAGAATGGCGACCTAACTTCGGGGCCCATTTGACACTTGTATCTCGGAAAAGTTGCGCCCATTTATTTCGCTTGATTCCCCGCAACCTTTTGTCCAGCCAGTGTTTGCACAGGACATAACCGGCGCGCCCGGGAGGCAGCAAAAGAAGCCTCCCAACGGAAAGCAGCCGGGCCGGCATCAAGCCAATCAGCCGGCTGAACGGAGGTCGTATGACAAGCATGAAGAATTGGATGTTGGGTGCAGCACTCGTTGCCGGCGGATTGGGCCTTGGAGCCACTCAAGCTCAGGCCGCTGAGTTTGGAATTGCCATTCGCGGGCCTGTGGCCTACGTGCCTCCCTGCCCTGGCCCCGGATACGTCTGGGTAGCCGGCTACTACAACAACGGCTACTGGGTTCCGGGCTACTGGAACTTCGTCGGCGTGGTCCACGCCGGACCGTTCGTCCACTTCGAGCGCGGGCCGGTAGTTGTCGGCCACTTTGACCGCGACCATGCCCGCTTCCGCCGGTAATCCCCTCGATGTCAGGGTGCCCCATCCTTGCCGCGCGCTTGCTTCTAGAGGCAAGGGTGGGATCCATTTTGTGAACTCGCCAATCGTCAAAGCAACGGCCTCCCCATCCCCAGGGAGGCCGTTTCGCGTTCAGGCCCGAAACCTTCAGCAGTTCTCGATACCCTCAATTGCTTTTTTATACCTTGGCAGGCTTTCGATAGGGCCGGCGAGGCAGGGACGGAGGCAAATCGCGCGGCTCTTCCTCTTCAATAGCCGTTTCTTTCGCCAGGAACGATCCCTCTACCTTGCAATCCGCATGAGCAACGATACAATCTCCTGACACCGGAAAAGGTGCTTCCGGGCCCCCCATTCCGAATTCCCCCCTAGGAGTGTTCATGCCAACGCGACGTTCCTGCCTGGCGTTCTCTATCGTTTCCCTGCTTTTCGGCCTCTTAATCACCGGCCCCGCGCCCTCTACCTTTGCCGAGACCGGAACGCCGGCTCCGCCGCGGATCGCCGCGCCGATCGACGAGACCACTCTGGTGACGCTCCCGGGCAATCCGCCGCCGGCTGGGCTGGCGCGAACCGATGCGGGCGCGGTCAGCGACGACACGCCGTTCGAACACATGTTCCTCCTCCTGCAGCGGAGCCCGGAACAGCAAGAGCAGCTCAACAGCCTGCTCGCCGAAATGCAGGACAGGAATTCGGCCAGCTATCATCGCTGGCTCGCCGCCGAGCAACTTCGGGATTACGGTCCGGCGCAGCAGGACATTGACACAGTTACGAACTGGCTGACTTCGCACGGCATCGAGGTGCACGGAATCTCGAAGAGCGGGCTGACCATCGATATTTCGGCCACGGCCGGGCAGCTACATCAGGCATTCCACACAGAGATGCACAGTTACATGACCAACGGCGAGCAACATGTCGCGAACGCGAGCAACCCGCGCATCCCTGCCGCGCTGTCGACGGTGATGGCTGGGTTCAACTCGATGCACGACATCCTGCCCAAAGCCGCGTTGATCAAACCCAAAGCGGGCTTTTCGTTCCTTTGCGGCTCGGCCTGCCCCGCCGGATTCGCCGGCTATGAGCAATTCGACGAGGCCCCCGCGGACTTCGCCACCATCTACAACGTAGCTCCCCTCTATACGGGTAAGGAGCCGATCACGGGCAAAGGTCAGACGATTGCGGTGCTCGAGGTGACGGATATCAAACCCGCGGACGTGGCGACTTTCCGGTCTGCCTTCGGGTTGAGCAAATACTCTGGAAAATTCGAACAGATCCATCCCGGTCCGGGGTGCACCGATCCCGGAAAGAATAGTGCCGAAGGCGAAGGGGCGCTGGACGCGGAGTGGGCGGGCGCGGTTGCCCCGAATGCGGATGTGGAGCTGGCTTCTTGCGCCAATTCAACGACGAACTTCGGAGCATTCATCGCCGCGCAGAACCTGTTGGATGAGAAAACGCCTCCGCAGATCATGAGCCTGAGCTACATTGGCTGCGAGGCTCAGAACGGGCCGGCAGGGGAAGCCTATATCGCCGGTCTGTGGTTTCAGGCGGCACTGGAGGGAGTCTCGGTCTTCGTGGCGGCAGGCGATGCAGGTGCGGCCAATTGCGACGACTTCGACACCGCCGCTTACGCAGCGAATGGCATCGCGGCAAATGGCCTGGCGTCCACTCCATTCAACGTGGCAACGGGCGGGACGGATTTTCTGGACACGGCGGAGAACGAGAACAGCGTTTACTGGACTACGTCCAACAACACAGCACGAAAGTCAGCGCTGTCTTATATCCCGGAAACTCCCTGGAACGAGTCGTGCGCCAGTCCGCTGCTGAATTTGGTGGTCGGATCCACGAATCCAGTCGAATTCTGCAACAGCTCCGTCGGCGGTAGTTTCCTTGACATCGTTGCGGGAGCGGGCGCGCCCAGCTTCGTTTTCTCGAAGCCTTCCTGGCAGAACGTCTTCGGGAATCCGAGCGACGGAGCGCGCGATCTGCCCGATGTCTCTCTGTTTGCCTCAGGCGGCTTCTGGTCCCACGCGGTCATGATCTGCATGTCCGATGTGTCTGAGGGCGGAGCGCCTTGCGACTATTCGAAGCCATCGGACGCCTTCGCGAACAGCTCAGGTGGAACGTCGTTTTCCGCGCCGCAGTTCGCCAGCATTCAGGCCTTGATCAATCAGAAGGCGGGTGGCGCACAGGGTAATCCGGCGCCAACCTACTACAGCCTCGCCAGGGCCGAATATGGCACGCGTTCCAAGCCGAATAAGTCGGGACTGAATGCGTGCAATTCGACGCTGGGGAACGGTGTGGCAAGTAGCTGCTCGTTCTACGACGTGACCTTCGGCGGAAACGATGTGCCGTGCTACGGGACGAATAACTGCTTTGGTTCGGCGGGACTGAGTTACGGAGTGCTGTCGACTTCCGACAAGAAGGAGGAGCCGGCGTACTTGACGGGCGCGGGGTGGGATTTTTCAAGCGGTCTGGGCTCGGTGAATGTGACAAATATTGTGAACCAGTGGCCCTAAGGGGACAAGCGGGTCATGGCCTCTTGGGGGAGTCGGGCATCCGCCGGCGAGAATCCAAGAATTTAGCCAGAAGGTCGAGGCAAACTCCTGGTGCTCTGTTCTGCGGGTCGAGGGCTCGATGGCTTGGATCATCGCGGTTGTTCAAGCGGAAGGCTTTTCCCTTTCAGACCCGGTTTTTGCCATTCCCACCCGGAATGTGCGCCGCCCTTGCTACTTCCCGCAATATGGTCGATTCTTGATCCAGGCACCGCAACTATTTCAGAGAAGTGCGGTTCTAACAGGTGTACGCTGGCTGGGAGGACAATCCCGAAATGCCGGCAGGTGCTCAAGGTGGAGGTCAGCTCCACCCCCCAATCCGAGTCGAGCCGGGGGGCCGCACCAAGGAGAATGCCATGCGGAAAATCTACCCGATTCTGATTGCGTTGGTTCTTGCCTTGTCCATGGGGGCAACGGCAAAAGCCCAGGTTGCGGTGGGTGTCGGAGTCGGCCCCGCGGTCGGCTACGCACCCGACGTCTACGGTCCCCCAGTCTGTGACTGGGGCTACTACTCCTACTACCCCTACAGTTGCGCGCCTTACGGCTATTACGGGCCTGGGTGGTTTGCGGGCGGTCTCTTCATCGGTGCCGGTCCCTGGTACCACTGGGGCTGGTACGGCCACGGCGGCTATCGCGGTGGCTACGGCGTTGGATATAGAGGCGGATACGGCTATCGCGGCGGCGCAGTCGCCGGTTATCGCGGCGGCGCAGTTGCCGGCTATCGCGGCGGCGCAGTCGCCGGCTACCGTGGTGGCGCAGTCCGCGGCGGAGTCTCTGGCGGTGCACGCGGCAGCTTCGCCGGCGGCGGTGGCGGCGGCTTCCATGGTGGCGGCGGTGGCGGCCACGGTGGTGGCGGACATCGGTAACTCCTGACGTCTCCCCAGATCTTTTCGGAGTTACCCGGAAAGGCCCTCCTGTGCAAACAGGAGGGCCTTTCTGCTGTCTGCAAACTCCCTGCTCACATGGATTTGAACCTCAGAGCCGAGGTTCAGGGTTGTTGATTGCAAAAACCCGCGCGTTATTGAACGGCGACCGTGAGATTCGAGATTTGCCAGGTCTCCTTTGTGGTGAACGTAGAATCCGATTGGGCATAGACCCCCACAACTCCTCCTCCGGCCGGCGCAGTGACCGTGAAGGTCTCGACCAGCTGATTGTTGATGTAGAACGACGCCAAATTACCTTTGGTTTGGACCCGTAACGTGTTGGTTTTCCCCATACCCCGAACAACGGCTGTATTCGGTGTCGAAGTCACTATGACGGTCCAATTTCCTGCGATCTTTTGAGCAATTTGAAACTGCCCGTTTGTAGGATTAATGATGAACGAGCAAAGGTTCGAGTAGTCCGTAGCCCAGAACTCAATTCCGGCCATCTGGTTTTCCGCTTTGTCTGTGGGCAGAGTGTTGAACGTTCCGCAGATGTTCGCATCTCCGAATTGAAGTCCTGTGTATTGAACTGACTGTCCATAGCTGGCTTGCTGTACGATGATTTGCCCTTTGCCTCCCTGAACCGAAAGCTGCGCAGGCGTACCGGTTTGAAGGTTAAAGAAGGAGTCGCCATCCGAAAACTTGTCCTGAAAGATTACAGTGCCGGGGCAGGCTGCCGACGCGGGGAGTGGGGTTGCGGATTGCGTTGATGCCACCGCGAAGGCCGTGAATTCAACGGTGTCGGTTCCGTCTCCCTGGCCATAAAAGCCAACCTGGCCACCGCCGGGCGGCGCAGTTCCGTTGAACGTTCCGACCTGCTGATCGTTGATGAAGAGCGTGGCGCTATTTCCCTTGGTTTGTACGCGCAGGACATTGGTTTTGCCCAGACCCTGGACAATTACGGGGCTGGCGGCCCAGGCGACAGCAACTCCCCATTTTCCGCCCGCGAGCTGCGCGACATCAAACTGGCCGTTTGTGGAGTTGACCTGAAAGCTGTAAAAGTTGGAGTAGTCTGCAGCCCAGAAGATGATGCCTCCAATTTGATTTTCGGGCTTCTCCGTCGCGTTGGTGCCTACGGTAACGCAAACATTCACATCGCCGTAGCGAGCGCCCCAGTATTCTTCAAGGCGCGACATTCCCGGCTGGAGGAGGGAAGCAACGGCCGTGCCTCCCTGAATTGTGACCTTCGATTGGGGATAGGTAGCCAGGTCCAAAGAGGGGTTCGCCGATGCGAACGAGTCTTGAAAGACCACATTACCTGGACAAGCGGCGGACGCGGTTGGGACTACTGAAATCAAGCCGGCGAAAAGACACGTTGCAATTACTGCGCGCATCAAGGACCTCCTTCAATTGGCGCAGGGAGATGGGAAATTCCTTGCGCGGAACGAGCCAGGGTAGGCGAGCGATTCACTTGCGATTGTGACCTTGGGTAACCTCGAAGTAACTCGCAACCTCAGGGGAAACGGCCCCAGGCTGAACAGCATTCAACCAGGAGTGTCATCATACATTCCAGAACGCCGCCATTCTACATGCCTGCGCCGCGTTTGCGAGATGGTATTTCGAGGAATGTCGGTGCCGGAGACCGCGCCAACAGGAATCCTCTACGGTCCCCCAGCCCCCAGCTCCGCCAGCCGATCGGCAATTCTCTCGCCCGCGTCCGGATGCGCCTGCAGCTGTGCCGCCCTCCCCATTGCACTGAGCCGCGCCTGATCCTTCAGCAGTGCAATTAGAGTTTCAAGCAACCGTCCCGCCTCGGCCAACTCCGCCTCTTCCACCATCACCGCCGCTCCAGCCGCTGCCATCGCCTCGGCATTGCGCTTCTGATGCGCGTCCGCGGCAGCGGCAAACGGCACCAGCAGACTCGGCTTGCCCGCCGCTGCCAGCTCGGCTACCGTCGACGCCCCGCTACGCGCCATCACCAGGCTTGCCTCCGCAAACCGCGCCGGCATGTCCTCGATAAACGGCAGCACCTCAACCCGCTCCAGATCCGCCCCGCTCGCTTTATACGCCGCCTGCGTCACCTCCAGATTCTTTCCCCCGCTCTGGTGCAGAATCGTCAGCCCCGGCACAGCGCCGAGCAGCTCCGCCGCCACCTTCGGCACATGCGTGTTCAAAACCCGCGCCCCCTGCGATCCGCCAAACACCAGCAACCTCGGCTCCGCGTTCGGGGCCGCATCGCGAACCGCAAAGAACTCCGGCCGCACCGGAATCCCCGTCACTTCGCAATTGCGAAACCACTTCGCCGCATCGGGAAAGTTCACCGCCGCGGCCTGCACTCGCTTGCCCACCAGCCGGTTCGCCATTCCCGGCATCGCATTCGGCTCAAACGCCATCGTCGGCACGCCCAGCCACAGCGCCGCCGCCATCGCCGGCCCTGACGCGTATCCGCCCACTCCAAAAACCGCGCCTGGCTTGAACTCCTTTATCATCGCCCTGCAGTCGAGCAGGCTCTTCGGCAGCCCAAACACCGTTCGCACCCGCGTCATCAGCGACACATTATTCAGTTGCCCCACTTCGATCAGCCGCAGCTCAAATCCCGCCTTCGGAACCAGCCGCGTCTCCAGCCCCCGCGCCGTGCCCACAAACACAACTTCCGCCGCGTACCTCTGCTTCAGCTGGCGCGCCACCGCCAGCGCCGGAATAATGTGTCCGCCCGTCCCGCCGCCCGCAATCAATATGCGAAGACTCGCCAATCAGATTCCCTTTTCCGCCCTTAACTCCAACCCTCTGATCGCCCTTGTTTCCTGTTCCCTATACCCAGACCCTAGACCCTAGCCCTTATACCCAGTCTTCTTTCCGGCTGATGTTCAAGAGGATCCCAATC
>CAYWSR010000222.1:0-7422 GCA_964460385.1 uncultured Occallatibacter sp.
CGACTGGTTCTCGTCTCCGTTCATCTGCTTCTTCTGTTTCGTCTTTGTCGCCAGCATGATCGGCCTCATCTTTTGGGAGTGGAATCACAAGGCCCCGCTCATCAACCTCAAGCTCTTCCGCTACAAAAACTTCGCCATCTGCTGCCTGCTCATGGCCCTTGTCGGCGGAGTGCTCAACGCCTCCACCGTCCTGCAGCCGCAGTTCATGCAGCAGCTCCTCGGCTGGACCGCCACCACCGCCGGCCTTGCCCTCACCGGCGGGGGATTCACCCTTGTCCTTGTTATGCCCCTAGCCGGATTCCTCACCGGAAAAGTTGCGGCACGCTGGCTCACCGTCGTCGGCTTCACCCTCTTTGTCTTCACTTACTACATCGCCGCCCACGTCACCACCCTCGACATGACATTCGGCCAGTCCTCCTGGCTGCGCGTGCTCCAGATGGTGCCGCTGCCCTTCTGCTTCATCTCCATTACCACTGCCGCCTACATCGGCATGCCCAAGGAGCAGTCCAATCAGGTCGCCGGCCTCATCAACTTCGTCCGCAACATCGGCGGGTCCATTCTCATTGCAATCACCGGCGCACAGGTCACCAGCCGTGCCACCTGGCACCAGCAGCATCTTCAGAATGCCATGAGTTCGGCTTACATCGCCTTCAACCAGCAGTCGCAGGCCCTCGGCGGCTATTTCAGCGGCCAATTCGGCGCAGGCAACGGCAAAGCCCTCGCGTTTGCCTCCATCTACAACCAGCTCAACCGCCAGGCCTACCTCCAGGGCTACCAGGACGTCTACATGGAACTCTCCTGGATGTCCGTCGGCCTCATCTTCTGCGCCTTCCTGCTGAGCGGCAACAAGCCCAGCGAAGGCGGCGGCGGCGGCGGCATGCACTAGGGAAGCTCAGCGCACGCGAGCCATGAGTCAGGGCACGACTTCAGTCGTGCCGAAAAGGGCTCAATGAAATTTGGGGCTTTAGCCCTTGAGGGATGTTTTTCCAACGCTTCCGATTCTCCTCCCCCCCCTTGCCGCAGCCCTTTGAGCCCTTGGGGTTAAGAATTTTTCCACTCTCCAAAAACAAAAAGGACCGTGAGCTTCTGCCCACGGTCCTCGTCTTTTCGAATCTCGTCGCGTTACTCCTGGCTCTTCACGCCCAATGCCGCCAAGCTGTCTTCGCGCGTCGCATCCATCCCCAGAAGCTCATCGGTCTTCGTCAGCTTCAGCACCGACGCAATCCGCGAGGCCACCCCGCACAGCCGCAGCGTTCCGCCCTTCTCGTTCAGCGTGCCGTACGTGAACACCACCATCCCCAGCCCGGCGCTGTCGATGTAGTCCAGACCCGTCAGGTCAAACACCAGCTTGGTCGCCCCTTGCGCAATGGCCGCATGCACCTGCGAGTCGGCAAGCTTCAGGTTCAGTCCCAGCGTTAGCTGTCCCGTCATAGTGACAACAGCAACGCCATCCGGCAACTTTTCGATTTCTACGTTGAGTGGCATTGCGACAGTGTACCCCAC
The DNA here is from genome assembly GCA_964460385.1 of uncultured Occallatibacter sp. GTDB lineage: Bacteria > Acidobacteriota > Terriglobia > Terriglobales > Acidobacteriaceae > Telmatobacter. The sequence goes on from CAYWSR010000222.1 coordinate 1,504, forward strand.
GGCCTCGCGGGTACACATGAAAAAATCGGCCGCCCCGCGACTGCCCATCGGCTGCTATAGAACCGTGTCTTGAAAGTTTATCGCTCGGACGGTTGGAGAGAAGCCACAGTGAACTTTGCCACAATGGGCTTTGTAAAAGGGCACGGCCTCAGCCGGGCCAATGAAACCGCCGTGATCTCGGCCTGGGGAGGCTTTGCAACAAGGGCACGGCTTCAGCCAGGCCAATGAGGCTCAAGTTAGATGAATCGGGCTTTAGCCCCTGCAGATTTCCCGCACGAAACCCGCTCCGCATAGCCCATTGAGGCAGGCTGCTTGGCCGCCCCGAAATCCACGGCAAGAAAATTCCGCCCTAAAATTCGAAAACGCCAGAGGCTTGCGCCCCTGGCGTTCTCCGGATGCCTTTGTAGCTCATCGAAACGTGCATCAACCCTTCAGCCTTTACAGCAGGCGTCGGGTCGCCCCGTCTCCTGCCTCTTCCAGCTTGGCTTCCTTCTGCGTCGTCCGGGTTTCCCCGGTCCCGCAGAATTCGTCCGCGCCGGCGACGAAGTTTCGGGTTTCCCCGACCCTCCAGTCCATAGGCCGTGCCAGCGACGATGCTCCAGGTTTCCCCGCCGCATCTATCCTTCCGCGCTCCTGGTCTTGAATCTCCCGGGTTTCCCCGGCATCCTCTCGCTTCCAGGTGCGCCGATGACGTTTCCCGGGCAACCCCGTTCCGCGTCTTCTGGCTTTACCGGCGATCGAGCTGCGAGTTTCCCCGCCTCTGCGATCCTTCAGCGCTACCGGCTTCGCTTCGCCGAGTGTCCCCGGCTCCGCTTGTCCTGTCTCGCTGAGGAAGTGTCCCCGAGCATCCCCGGGCACCGCATCCTCCGGTTCTAGCCGGCGATCGAGCTGCGAGTTTCCCCGCCTCTCATCTCCTTCAGCGTCTCCGGCTGCTCAGCTCCGGGTGTCCCCGAAACTCAGCGCCACCGGCGCCGCCTCTGATGCCTCCCCGAGCATCCCCGGGTACTGCACCTTCCGGCTATGCCGATGGGGATCGTACGGGTCGCCCCGCACCTTCTTGTCCATCGGCGATACCGAATGGTGGATCTCCGGGTTCCCCCGGATTTCGCGCCTTCCGGCCGTTCCGTCTCCGCTTCCCCGGGTTGCCCCGTCTCTGCGGCTACGGCTGGGTCAATGATGTCTCCCCGCCTTCGCTCGAACTTTGCATCTGCTGCTATCCTGCGTGCGATTCCCCGGGTGTCCCCGCTTCATGCGCCCGCTGGCTGTGCTGCGGATGAATCTTCAAACTCAATCGGGTCGTGCAATCCCTGCCTGACTCTTCAATGCAATCTCAATCTCTTCCGTTCTTCCACCTGCGGCAAGCCGCCTGTGTTCTCCCGGTTTCGTTTGTTACCGCATCTCCCTGCCTTGCCTGAACTGCAATCCAACTTGCTACAGGGTCATCAACTGAAACGAAGACTAGGCCTCTTCAATCTGTGCACGCAAGTGCAAAACTTCGATTTAACTGTGGATTTCACCATGAATGGTGCACTAAAATGCGCTCCGCTCACAAAACCCGCGATTCTGACCCTTTCGATACTCCTCGCACCCCTAAACCATTGATGGAAATCGCCAACGATCCCGCGCCGGCTGCATCACAAACAGTGCAGAAGCACAATCACAACCGCGCCGAAACACATGCTGACTATCCAACAGGCAGTGGCTTCCAATCTGCCGGTCATCCGCCCGCAACCGGCTGCGATCTCCAACTGGAGCGTCATCCTGCTATCATCGCTGCTCGCGGAGCATCCATGCGGAATCTGATTTTCTCTCTCCTCTTTCTGGGGTTATCAACCGCCGCTGTGTCTGCCCAGCAGTACGACCTCGTGCTCGAGGGCGGACGTGTCATGGATCCCGAAACCGGCATGGATGCCATTCGGAACGTCGGCATCCGCGACGGAAAGATCGTTCGCATCTCGTCCGAGGCGCTGAGCGGGCGCCGTGTCGTCCATGCCGGCGGGCTTGTGGTCGCTCCCGGATTCATCGATTTGCATCAGCACAGCCAGGGCATCGCAAGCCAGCGCGTCAAAGCGCTCGATGGCGTCACCACCGCGCTGGAGCTGGAGATCGGCGCCCCCGACGTCGATCAGTTTCTGAAATTGAAGGAAGGTCACTCGCTGATTCACTACGGCACCTCGGCCAGCCAGGTGGCAGCGCGATCGCTCGTGTTCGGCGTCCCACTGCCGGACGGGGACATCCTGCCCAGGAGCGGACCAGCCACCGAGCAAGCCGCCACGCCTGAACAAATTGAGAAAATCCTCGAACGCCTGCGCCAGGAACTGGATGCTGGCGGCCTGGCCATCGGCATGGGCATCCAGTACACCCCGGGCGCAACCCGGTCGGAGGTGATCGACATATTCCGCCTTGCCGCCGAGCGCCGGCTGCCGGTCTACACCCATGTGCGCAGCAACGGCCGCGTCGAACCCGGCTCCTCCATTGAATCGATCAGCGAAGTCATCGGAGCGGCTGCCATCACGGGCGCATCGCTCCACATTGTGCACATCAACAGCACCTGCGCGCGCGACGCGCTCGAGTGTCTCTCCATGATCGAAGGTGCGCGTGCCCGCGGCCTCGACGTCACCACCGAAGCATATCCCTACATCGCCGGCATGACCGCCATCAATTCGGCTGTCTTCAGCCCGGGCTGGCAGCAAAGGCTGGGCATCGGCTTTGGTGACCTGTTGCTTCCTGAAACCGGAGAGCGCCTTACCAGAGAGCGTTTCGACGAACTGCACAGCTCCAGTACCACGCACTTCGTGGTGATCTTCAGCAATACGCAGGAGGTGGTTGACAAGGTCATCCCGCACCCCCTCGTGATGATCGCCAGCGATGGCCTGGAAAGTCATCCACGCAACGCCGGAACCTATTCGCGCGTGCTTGCCCAATACGTTCGCGAAAAGGGAACGATTTCGTTGATGGACGCGCTACGCAAAATGAGCTTGATGCCGGCGGAGATGCTGGAACGTTCGACTCCCGACGCGCGGCAAAAAGGCAGATTGCAGGAAGGCGCCGACGCCGACATCGTCATATTCGACGCCGCAACCATCAGCGACCGCTCGACTTTCGAGAAGCCGATGGAGCCGAGCGTTGGAGTCCGCTATTTGCTGGTCGGAGGAACCCTGGTTGTCGACGAAGGCAAACTCGTCCCCAATGTGTTTCCAGGCCGTGCGTTGCTGGGGCCGGGAAAGCGCTCAGCATTGCAGGAGTAGCTGCGGTCTTCCGGCGTCCATGACCTTGCATCCCAAGTCCGACTCGGCACTCCCGGATTGACGCCAACGCGAAAACTACTGCCTGGCGAACAATGCCAACATCGCAGAATCGAGCTCTTCGTCCGGCGCCTCGCTGCTTACGAGTTTGCAATCGGATAGCTCGGATTGAACGGGAAGATCACTTCAGCTTCGGACGCCACAGGCTTGCCGTCCACCGTCGCCGGATGAAAGCGCCAGGTCTTCACAATCTCCAACACCATCTGGTCCAGCTCGTTGCCCATGCCCCGCACCAGCTTCTCGCTCACCACCTGGCCCAGCGCGTCCACGTTCACGTCCACCACAATCTTCTGCTCCGAGCTTGGCAGCAGCGAGCGGTCGGTCACAGCCGGCCGCGGCGAGTAGACCGGGAACGCCGGCCGCGCGTCTTCCGCGTCGTCGCCATTTCCTGTGAAGGCCTTGCCCGTGCCATCGCCTTTGCTTGGATTCTTCGGCGCGCCGCCACCGGCCATCTTCGGCGCCGGCTTCTCCACGGGCAAAATCGTCTTCTTGCTCGCTTCCGGCGTCGCATCCGTGTGCAGCGTATGCGCCCCCACATCCATCACCGGCAGCGGAGCCTTCGCCGCATGAGGACCGCCCGCAACCTCCAGCCGCGCCAGCACCTCAAAGGAGGGGTGCTCAACCATATTGGTCCGCACCGCCGTCCCCAGCATCACCACCAGCGCCAAAACTCCCCCATGCGCCGCAATCGACAGCACCACCGCCGAAAGCGGCCGCGTCGCTACCCGCGGGCGAACCCTCACCGCCCGATCCAGCTCTGTCGGATACGGTCCGGCCGCATCAGGTCCGGTTGGGTCCTGTTCGTTTGGAGTCTGCAAGGTGACCTCTCCTCATTGGACGCTTACCACAGCCAACTGTCCACTCCTCACTGTCCACTGCCCACTGTTCTTCGGCTCTCTCGAACTTCGCCTAAGTCTTGCGGCGCCTGCCGCGCTGCTTGAGTTTCAGAGGAAAATACAGCTCATTCGAAGCGACCTTGGGAATCGGTGAAAATGCGTCGCCGACCTGATCTGCGATCTTCATGGATGCTGCGCCACCGAGTAATCCAACTGCCGTCGAAGAGGGCAAGAAACCGAAGAGCCCAAGGCCAACCATAGCGCTAATCACCCCCGCAGTTGCCAGAGCCTTGACCTTCATCCGTTTCCGTTCAGCGGATAGTTGGCTTTCCAAGGCGACGATTTTCGGCAACAACTCATCGCCGAATATTTCCCTAGCTCTTCGAGGAGTTAGATTCTGATCCCTCTCGTGCGAGCGCACGATTGACGTGATTGCAAACCGGTATTGTTCGAAGGCTCCCCGAAGCTCTTTCCGTAACCGCACTGTCTGAGCAAGCGATAAATCATTTGTAAATGGCAACGCGTGGCTCAGAGCGTTTGTTAGGATAGCTCTCTGATTCTGAACATCGGGTTCCTCCTGATCTATTCCTCTGAGCAACTCTGTGTCCCCCGGAAGGCCCGTCAGCAGCTTCGCTCGTCTTTGGAGTCCTAACGCGAGGTGAAACGAAGTATCCGACGCAATCCGTTGAAACAGCACATTAATCCACCCTGTTTTCCGGACCTTTGCAGCCGGGAGGCGGATCCGGCCGTCCCTGTCCGGACGCCAGCTTTTTGCAACCCACTGAGGCGGTTCTAGATACTGGATAACAGCTTGCCCATGTTCGATGTAGTCCTCAGGACCACGAATGTATAGGATCGGCGGAATCCTGCCCCCTCTGTTTGGCTCATATAGCATCTCGAACTGACCCATGTGCTCCTCAGCGAGTTCTTCGGCGCATTGAACTGTCAGGTTTATCAGTTCCTGTGCCCGGTCTGCGTCATGCTTACAATGGGCGGTTTGCATCACAGCAGGCTTGATAATTCCAGCTTGAATGGGCTCTCGTAGACGAATGAGCGACTCAATTGTCCTCAACAAATCGCCCCGAACGCTTTCAGAGTCGCAGTCGCCCTCGGGAGCCCTTAAAGGGAGTGGGACTATGGTTTCGTCCGAGTAGAGGGCCGCGAATCTACCCAGAGACTCGATCTTCTCGCCGCGGCAGCCCTGACAAATATCCCCTCTGATGGATGCACTCGCCAAGAATCGGAATTGGTCTATGTCCAAATCTGTCGGTGGATCAGCGTACTGCGCGTTGTAGATTCGCTCCCATAAAGCCTCGTGCAGGTCTCCCATGATCCGGGGTGCCCATTCAAGCACGGCTGGCAGGCCCTCAAGCGAGGACAGATTGAAGTGCGAAAGTAGCTCATAAATCTGTTCGGACATTGATGCGATTCCCCCTTGGCCGAATTTCGGCCTCGCGGCCCTTGCCCCTGCATCCATGAGCGTACAACCATCAACCGAAGTTCACCTGTTCCCTAGCTCTTCCCGAACATCCCCTTGATCCCCCGCAGCGCCTGCCGCGTCCGCTCTTCGTTCTCAATCAGCGCGAACCTCACATGCCCATCGCCGTACTCGCCAAAGCCCACGCCCGGCGACACGGCCACCTTGGCCTCCGTCAGCAGCAGCTTTGAAAACTCCAGCGACCCCAGCGCCTTATACCGCGGCGGAATCTCCGCCCACACAAACATCGTCGCCTTCGGGCTTGGCACATGCCAGCCGACCTTGTTCAGCCCATCGATCA
>CAYWSR010000223.1:0-7395 GCA_964460385.1 uncultured Occallatibacter sp.
TCCATCATCCACTCGATGTCGAACCCTTCCTTGCGAACGCGCTGGTCGTAGTAAAAGAGCGTAAGTCCTGTCGCATACATCGGGCCAATAAAGCTATTGGTCAGAAAGCCCACAAACTGCCACGAAATCTGCGCCCACACCGGCAGGATCCCATGGTTCTTGACGGCCAAAATGACCAAAAACACCACGGGAACGACCAACAGGATGAGTTCAACGATCAAAATCAGCAGCGCCAGCATGAAGATCCTGCCACGCGAACCCTTGCTGAGCTCGATGCTCCGCCGCATGGCCTTGCGCGCCTTCAGGCTCTCCACCACAGAGGCGGGAACTGAAAGCGAGTAGCGTAGCCCCATCAGGACTGCGTAAATCGCCCAGACGGCGATCAGCAACAAGAAAACGCTCAAACCCCCAAGGAGCATCAATGCAGTCTGTGGGTCCGGATGCTGTGCCTTTGCTGTGTTGAAAACACCGACCTTCCACATGAAAAAGACCATGCCGCCGTAGATCACGACAAACGGCGTATAGATGATCACCTGGATAAGGAACATCAGCCACACATAGCTCCCGATCCTCTTCCAGATGCTCTTGTAGGCGCTCCGAATTGTTGCCGGCTGTCCCAGGTTTACCCAGGCCACGGCGCGATTGTTGGCTGCCACTGCCGCGCCCGCGGCGACAATCGCCACAGGCAGGATCACGCCCAGAAATCCTAGGCTGACCCAAAGCTGCTGTCCGGCGGCCATGTGCATAGCCTTCAGCAACTCCGTTATCCCGATCTGGATCAGGTTCAGGACCAGCAGCATCCCGGCATACACCGCCGAGATCCCCGCAAACAAGAGGAAATGCGTACGGTAGAGCTGCGCGGTTCGGTCGAGGATTTCGCCGAGGCTCATCGGGCGAAGGGTGGTTTCCATCTTCAACTCCCTGGGAAAGGCTTGCGGTCGCTTGGCCGGATACTAGCACAGCAAAAAACGATCCGCAGTGAATCGATATCCCTTACGGTTCCAGACAGGCCCTCGGATAACTCGACTTGCGACCTTGCTGTAAACTGGTTTCCCGCGACATGAATGCTTCTTTTCCATCGGTGAACGATCTGGCAAAGCTCTGCGCCCACTCCGCGGATGTTCCGGAATGGGAGGAGTTAGTCCGCAGATGCTCGCCATTGGCTACCGTCGTCGCCAGGCGCATCTCCCGCCTCTGGGTCAGCGATACAAGCCCCGCGATCATCGACGATATTGTGCAGGATGTCTTTATGAAGCTCTGCGAGAACGACCGGCGCATTCTCCGCGGTTTCGAGCCTCGTGGCGAAGACTCCTTCTTCGGCCTGCTGCGCATTGTCACCGCCTCGGTCACCAACGACTACTACCGCCGCCAGTATTCAACAAAACGAGGTGGAAAAGTCCTCACCATGCCGCTTTTGGAGGGGGATTCGTCGCTGGCTTCGCACACCGCGGTTCAGCCGTCCCCCATGCAGCATTCCGCCCTGCTCCAGCAGCTTGACCGCAAGCTCCTTTCCGCCCCAAAGATCATTGGTGCGCGCGATCGCGCCTTATTCTGGCTCTATTATCGCCAGGGCTTTACCGCGGAAGAGATCTCCCGGCTGCCGGCGGCAGGCTTGACGGCGAAGGGGGTTGAAAGCGCTCTGCGAAGGGTCACCACCTGGCTCCGCGAGGAGATTGACCCAGGGTGACCTTTCCGGCCCTGCGGGTTCAATCGAGCTGCCTTCGCCGCTTTCCCGAATGAAACTGCCCCGGATTGACGTTAAATAGAAAGTAAAGGCATGAGCGACAAACCGAATCCGGACTTTGGGCAGCAAGGCGCCCCGCAGGGGGATGTTTTGCCCGCCTCTCGGCTCGACCTGGCGCATGCGCTGGACGAGCTGATTGCGGCGAGGTCCTCTGCCGGAACCCCCGGCGGTTCAAACGGGGAAGCCCAGAGTGCGGTCCGGTTGGAATCCAGCTCCGGACGATGTCCTCAACCGGCAGCATGGTCGCTGCTGTTGAGCGGCGAGGCACAGCCCTTCGAAGCAGACGAGCTCTTCACCCATGCGGCCGACTGCCCCGACTGCGCCAATCTCCTTCGCAGTCTCACCGCGGATCCCTCGGCCGCGGAGATCGCCACAATTCAGACATTCTCTTCCGCGTCCGGCGACTGGCAGCAGAAGCTTGCTGTCCGCTTGGCCGCAACGGCGCGCAGACCGGCAAATGAAAGCAGAAAGACAAGCGAAAGCAAAAGAAATAGATCGGCGCTCTTCCTTTGGGGTGGCGTCGCCCTGGCCGCAACGCTCCTCCTGGCCGTCGGCGCCGTCCTTGTCTGGCGCGGAATGAACAGCCCGGAAAGGCTTCTTGCCAAGGCCTACTCGCAGTCGAGAATCTACGAGTTCCGCGTGCCCGGAGCGGCCTTCGCTTCTGTCACGCCGCAGCTTCATCTGCGCGGGGGCTCATCCGGGCGCGAAGCCGCACCCCTGCTCGACGCGCGCGCCCGTATCGAAAAAGAACTCGAGGCCGCGCCCGACGATCCCCACTGGCTCCAGCTTGAAGCCCGCGCCGACATCCTCGAAGAGAACTTCGACCCGGCCATCGACATTCTCGACCGCCTGCTCGCGCGCGGTCCTGTTACCGCTGGCCTGCTGGCCGACGATGCAACCGCGTACTATCAGCGCGGCGCTGCCACCGGCAGCGAAAATGACCGCTCCACCGCGCTTGAATATCTGCGCCGTGCCGATGAACTCACTCCCGGCGACCCCGTTGTTCTGTTCAACGAGGCCCTGGTCATGGAAGACCGGGCCCAGGTCATGAATGCGGTTGAAACCTGGAATCGCTACCTGCGTTTCGAGCGCGATCCCCTCTGGCTGGCCGAGGGACGGCGTCACCTGCAGGATCTTGAGCAGAAGCTGAACCAGCTCAAGACCCATCAGAGCCGCATCGATCGTTATCTTGCAGCTCCGGATGCCCGGCGCGCTCTTGCCGCGGACTCAGCTGCGCTTGCCCGGTTCGACGATGAGCTTGCCAACTACGACCTTCCCCAACTGCTCGATCATGCTTTTCCTCTGCCGGTGGATCGCTCGCGCGGTTCTCCCTGCAACGAAGACTGTCTTTCCGCGCGAACTTTGCTTTATGCGCTTGCCGCCTCGCTCCAGCGCAACCATCAGGACTCCTGGCTCACCCAGCTTCTTCCCTCTCCTTCTTCCACTCCCCAACTTGCCTTTGTTCGCGCCGCTCACTTGCTGGCCGCGGCCTCCCGGGAAGATCAGACCGGCGAGTTCCTCAACGGCAAAATGCACGCTGCTCAGGCTGTTCAGGCTTTTCGCGCCTTGCACAATCCATCGGGCGAAGAGCGCTCTCGCCTTGAGCTCTCCTATTCTTTGAATCGCAATTCCGATGTTCCGGGTTGCTACCGCGAAGCGCACGCAGTCGTTGGCCGCAACCCAAACTTCGTCTGGCCCATGCTCTACGCGCTCACTCAGGATCATCAGTGTGATCCAAGCCCCAATTCCATCCCGGAGAATGACCCTGTCTTTTGGCATATCGCCGACCTGGCTCGCAAGTACCATTACAAGCTCGTTGAACTGCGCGCCAGAAATCTGATCGCGGGCGCCGAGGTTGATGCGGGCAACGCAGAGACTGCCTGGCGGGTGTATCTGCCCGTCGTTCGCGACTTCTATGCCGCCGACCTGCCTCCCGTCCGGCTTTACCAATCCCTCGAAGGCCTTCAGGAGGCTGAAGGCCTTACCCCGCGGATTCGATCGACCTATTTGCTCGAGCGCGAGGTTCTCGGTGTTCTCGCCCTCACCCGGGCCGTGGGAAACATTCCTGCTGAACGATACAAGCTGGCGTCGATTGCCATCCGTGCTGGCCAGATCCCCGAGGGGAAAGAGCAGATGCGGATTGCTCAGGCCGAGCTTGCGGCAAATGGCAATGAGAAATCCCTGACTCTCCTTCTCACCGAAGATGAGCTGCTGATGGCGCAGACTTACCTCGAACGGGGCGACCTCTCCGCCGCTGTTGACACGCTCAATCGAGTCCACGCGCGCATGGAGGGGAAACACAATACTTTCTTCGAGCGGGAATACGCGGCACAAAGGGGCCAGTTGGAGTTGACCCTCGGACACCCCGGAGAAGTCGAGCCGATTCTTCGCAGCGCACTGTTCGACGAGGAGAAGATTGCCGGCAGCCTCGGCGCCGCGACCATCTCGCGCGCGCAGGACGATCATTCCCTCTATGCCGCATTGGCTGGGGTCTGGCTGGCCCAGGGCCGCGACGGAGAAGACGTTCTTGCTCTTTGGGAGCGGTATCGCATGCGCATTCTGGGCATTCCCGTGCCCATCTGCCCTGACAAGGAATTCACCTGCGAAAAGCCCACACTGATGAGGGCGCTGGCCCGGCTCGGTGACGATCAGGTGATCGGACAGGTCGTTCTCAACGACCGCCTCCTGGTCTATCGCGCGGTCGCGGGCGGCGTGTCATGGAAAGAGCTTCCGGTTTCGAACGGCGACGTCATGGCAGCCGTCGAATCTCTTGAACGCTCCGTCACGTCGCCCTCCACGCCCCTGGCGGAGATTGACCGGGCAGCGCAAAAGGCAGGGTCGCTCTTTCTCTCCCAGCTTCAGTCGACCGGGCCTCATGCGGCCGTTCCCGAGCTGTTGCTTGAGCCCGATCCCATGCTTGGCAACCTTCCATGGCCCGCGGTCGAAGCTGCTTCGGGACCAATCGGCCTCCACTTCAACCTGGCCGAGTCGCCATCGCTCCTTCTCAATGGCCCAGACTCCGCCGCCTTATCGCAACCGCTGATTCAGGGAAGGCCGCTTATCGTAGGCGCATCCGTCGCCGCCGATGAACGCCAGGTGCTGCCTGAAGTCATTCGAGAGGCCAAAGCCGTGGCCGCCTTCAGCAGCAGCCCAACGATGCTGCTCGGCTCCGAAGCGACCGAAGCCGGCGTCCTCACTCGTCTCCCCAATGCAGCTTCCATCCACTTCGCCGGTCACGCGGCCGAGGAGCTCGGTGCAACCCGGTTGTTGCTGGCCCGGTCCCCGTCGTTGCAGGCTCAGTCAGGCCCCGAGACGCCCTCCGCGAGCCCCGCAAACGCAGAGGGAAGACCTGCGGTCATCGGGACGTCCTGGCTCGATAGCGCGCTCATTCGCAGCCACCCACCCCGCGCCGCGCGGCTGGCCGTCTTCTCAGCCTGTTCAACCGGCAAAAAGGAAGAAGGCTGGAACCACGGCATGGGCGACATCGTTAGCGCGCTCGCCTCCGTTGGCGTTCCCGACGTGGTCTCCACCCGCTGGCAGATCGATTCCAGTTCCGCCCTCCCGCTCATGGACAGCTTTTATCAGGGTCTCGCCGCCGGTCAGACCGTCCCACAGGCCTTGACCTCCGCGCGCCTGGCGCTGAGGCGCGACCCCCGCTACCGCCATCCCTACTACTGGGCCGCCTGGTACGCCTCCGGTCGGGGAACCGCCACACTCACTCAAATCTTCCACGCGCCCCAATGAATTCGCGACACGGCCTCTCTCATTAACGATCCCGCCGGATAGAGGTGCAATTTCCAGATTGGCGGCAATCCGGCCGGAAATCGCGGGAAGACAAGTTTTTGCATTCGCTGTCTAAACTATTTTGGGGCAGCAATATATTTGGCAAAACACCAGTAAACAGGTGCTTGAGCCTTTCTCTTGTCGCCCCATCACACTAAGGTGGGATTCCATTTCCTTCCAGCGCGGACGTTAATGTGTGATAAGGAAAACTGGCGTTCAATCAGTTGACCAGGAGGATACCGAAGGTGAACAGCACAATTTTCAAGCTGTACGTGAAGTTCCAAGATCTGTGTATCCGCGAAGAGGGTCAGGATCTGGTTGAATACGGACTGGTGGTCGCTCTGCTCTGCTTTGGTGCAACCTCCGGCATTAAATTTCTTGCAGTCGGTCTCAGCAACGCCTTCGACAACGTCAGTTACACACTCAGCCTTTACATAAGCTAATCAACATTGGTGCTTCCGAGCTGACTGCTTGCCGTAGGGTCTCTGCCATTCGGCATCTCTCCGCTCAAGCTCTTCTTTCGAGGCGGCAAAAGCCTTGCTTCCGGCATGGCTGAATCGTTCCGCGTCGGTGTTGCCGGGGCGGGGCAGGGCGGGTAGCGTTTTGGCGGCACGCCGTGGATTCGGTTGCAGGCCTGGGTGGCATCCTCGCATTGTTCTGATTTGTTCTCTACTTCCCTGCCCTCAAAATGCAGCGCAAACAAAACCCGAACGAGCACTTGTCTGGCGTTCTGGGCGAATGACCGTCAATCCGAAAATAACCCGCGACAAGGTTGTTTCGTCCGGATCGGCAACCCACCGACTGGAGCATCCCTGAGGTCCGCCGCTGCGCCCATCCCTCCCGATGATGTAGGCTTTCTGCTGCCATGAGAATCTCCTGCAAGTTGTTCGCCCTGGCCTCCGCCTGCTCGTTGTTGTTCGCCGCTTCCGCCCGCTCCCAGATGGTTTCTCCCTCCATCGACCGCCCCGGCGAGCCATTCTCCTACTTTTCTCATCCAACCGACGAAATCGGCATGATGGATGCCGAGGCGGCCACGGAGATCACGCCCGAAGGCTACCTGCGCACCGGCTTCGGCGAGCTCATGTTCTTTGCCGGCCCCGAGCTGGAGCCGACCAGCGTGCGTATCCGCACCCTCGAACAGGGAAAGCTGCCCATCGTCCACTACCAATTCGAGCGCGACGGCCTTGTCTACTACTTCTCAATGTTCACTGCCACGCAGAGCATTCAAAACGGTGAGCCCGTGGGCCCGTCGGTCAACTTCATTCGCGTAACCATCAAGAACGAGACCACCCAGCCCACGCGCGCCATTCTGGCCACAGGCATTCGCTACGACGCGCCCAACAACACCGGCGCAGCCCACGGTGATAACCGCTTCGATCGCCCGCGCGAAGCCAAGGCTCCCGGCAAATACCGTCAGCTCGGCGAGCAGTTTAGCCCCGACTGGGTCTACAGCTTTTCTGATTCCGGATTCCTGCGCGACGGCCGCCTGCTCTACACCTTCCCTGCGGGCTCGAGCGCGCGCAGCTTTACCCTGCACGGCTTCTACAACTACCCGCAGGACATCGGCAAGCCCTCAAAGCTTGCCGCAGGCCCAACCGTCCCTGTCGGCATCGTGACGTTTTCTCAGATTCTGGCGCCCGGCAGCGAACGCGTTCTCGATTTCAAGATGCCGGCTGTCCCCACCTCTGACGCCGCAGAAATGGAAGCCCTCGCGAAGGCTCGATTTGATGCGGCCAAGGCTTCGATTGTCGATTTCTGGAACGGAATGCTCGCCCAGGGCATGCAGGTGACTTTGCCCGAGCACAAGGTCACTGATACCTTTTGCGCGAATCTGATCTACGACCTCATCGCTCGCGATCACATCGGCG
>CAYWSR010000224.1:0-7289 GCA_964460385.1 uncultured Occallatibacter sp.
TATCCCCGCATCCTCGGATTGATCCATCGGTACACCACATCCGTCAGCAGATTCACCATCACGTAGGTCAGCCCAATCGACAGCAGGCAGCCCTGCACCAGCGCGTAGTCGCGGTTCGAGATGGCGCTGACAGTTAATCTGCCCAGCCCCGGCCAGCTGAAGATGGTTTCCGTCACAATAGCTCCGGCGAGCAGCGCGCCAAACTGCAGCCCAACGACAGTAACGATGGGCACCAATGCATTGGGCAGCGCGTGACGGCAGACGACGGCGAACTCGGTCAGTCCCTTGGCGCGGGCCGTGCGAATGTAGTCCTGGCCGAGCTCTTCAAGCATCGAAGTGCGCACCATGCGCGTCAGAATGGCGGCGAGCGAAGCTCCCATGGCGATGGAGGGAAGCACCAGGTAGGGCCACTCGATGGAGCCCGTGCCTGACGAACTCGCGCCGGAGACGGGCAGCCAGCCGAGTTGGATCGAAAACACCAGGATGAGTATCGGCCCAAGCGCCAGGCCCGGAACCGAAAGCCCGAAAAGGCTGACAACTGAAAGTGCCTGATCGACAAACCGCCCCCGCCGCACCGCGGCGAGGATACCGGCGGGAAGAGCCAGCGCAAGGCCGAGACCGAGAGCTGTGAGGGTGAGCGCCAAGGTGTATGGATAACGCATCGCGATCAGGTGGGCGACCGAATCATGGAGGCGAATTGAGCTGCCCAGGTCGCCGTGGAGGACGCCAGTCCAGTAGTGCAGATACTGCTGCGGAAGAGTCTCGTCGAGGTGGTATTGGTGGCGTAGCGCGCCAATGTCGGCCGGAGTAGCTCCTTCCCCGAGCATCTGAAGAATGGGATCGCCGGGGACCAGATGAATGAGCAAGAAGACGAGCGAGACCACAAGCCAGACCACGGGAACAGTGAGCGCGAGGCGGGTGAGGATCGATCGCATGGGCTGGAGACAGGTTATTACAGTGGAGGGCGCGCCGCGGGCAATGAACGAACCCAGGTCTCAGAAGCGAGACCTGGGTCGCCCAGCGACTGTTCTAGCGGTAAATCACCGGAATGAAGTGCTGCTCCTGGTACGGAGGGCGCACGTATTCCGTTTTCGTGATCGGAGGAAGTTCGATGGGATCGGGAGTCAGATCTTTGTAGGGAATCTTGGAGAGAAGATGGCGGATGACATTGAGCCTTGCGGCCTTTTTGTCTTCGGCGTTGACCACGAACCACGGAGCTTGCTTGTGGTCGGTGTGGTTGAACATGTCGTCTTTGGCGCGTGAATAATCGGCCCAGTGCTTGCGCGACTCCAGGTCCATGGGGCTGATCTTCCAGCGCTTGGTGGGGTTGTTCATGCGCTCCTGAAAGCGGACCTCCTGCTCGGCGTCGGAGACGGAGAACCAGTATTTGATCAGAATGATGCCTGAGCGCACCAGCATTCGCTCGAACTCAGGGCAGGTCAGCAGGAACTCCTGATACTGGGCCTCGGTGCAGAAGCCCATCACGCGCTCGACCCCCGCGCGGTTATACCAGCTACGGTCGAAGAGCACCATCTCGCCCGCGGCGGGCAAGTGAGGGACATAACGCTGAAAGTACCACTGCGTCTTCTCGCGCTCAGTGGGCGTGCCCAGCGCCACCACTTTGCAGATGCGCGGATTCAGGGTCTCCGTGATTCTCTTGATTGCGCCGCCCTTCCCCGCTGCATCGCGTCCTTCAAAGAGCACCACAACTTTCAAGTGTTCATGGCGAATCCACTCGTGGAGTTTGACCAGCTCGACTTGCAGGCGGCTAAGTTCCTTCTCATAGTCGCAGTCCTTGCCTATGCGCTTGGTAGGAATTTCTGCGGGATGCGACGGGACAGGGGCGTGACCTTTGCCGTTGACGAGCGGAGCTTTCCCATTGGCCGGGATTGCCTTTTTCTTCTTCTTGTCTCCCATTTACCCTCCTCGGATTGCGACGGGAAGGTTCTGCACGGGGGGGAATTTAGGTTGAGTGGTGACTGGCGCGCAGGACCGTGGATCGCTGGTCCGATCATTCTTGCACGGAGTTTGCTGTTTTCACAATGAAAACGGCATCCTTTTTCGCGTTGAGTGCACTTGGAGAGTAGCGAAAATGAGCTTCGCCCCGAATTGGCACTGAGATCGAACAGTCACGCGACTCAGCCGATATACTGACGGCATTGCAAAACCGAAGGGGTTCAAGTGGAAACGCTAGGCGTAATCGGTTCGACATTGGGGTTAGGATTCCTCGCCGGGATTCGGCTCTATGCCACGGTGTTTCTGCTTGGGCTCGCCATCCGGCTGGGATGGTTTCATCCGGGTGCCGGCAGCGCGGAACTCTCTGTTCTGTCCCATCCGGCGGTGCTGATTGCCTCGGGCCTGGCTTGCCTGGTCGAGTTCGCGGCCGACAAGATTCCCTGGCTCGACAGCCTTTGGGATTCCTTCCACACTTTCATCCGCCCCATTGGGGCTGCTGTGCTGGCTGCGGCAGCGTTCGGCCACTTTGACCCGGTCGTGAAGGCCATTCTGATCATCATCTGTGGCGGGATCGCGCTGGCCAGCAACAGTTCCAAGGCCGCGACCCGCCTCGCAGTCAACCACAGCCCGGAGCCGTTCTCGAATGTCGGATTGAGTCTACTTGAGGACGCTCTGATTCCAGCCGGAATGTGGCTATCGCTCAAGCATCCCGAGGTCGCGCTGGGACTGGTCGCGGCTTTCCTGTTTCTCTTCTTATGGCTCGCGCCGAAGATCTTTCGCGCGGTCCGCCTGCAGCTGGCTGCGCTTGGCGCGTTGCTGCGAAGCTGGAGCGGGAGCGACGTGGTCCAGGCAAGCGATGCGGATCAGGAGAACGCGGCTGCATTCTCCGGCCTGAGCGCAGGCGCGCAGTCTGCGCTGCGCGGTCTGGCGCGGGCAGCACGGCCGATTCCAGAGAAGCATGCGCGCAGGATTGAAAAAGCGCTCAGGCTTGAAGCGCCGGCAAAAGGCGTGCGGGCGGCGGCAACAAAGAAAATCCGCGGCCTGGGAAACTCCGTTGGTTATCTCGTGGTCACCAACGACGGTCTCGCGTTCATTACGCGCCGCTGGTTCACTAATCGCGTCCACCGCATCCCCTTTTCCGAAATGGAGACAAGCCGGTGGAAGCGCGGGCTCTTACTGAACCAGTTCGCTGTCAAGACCACGAATGGCGATCGCGAGTTCTACGTCTTCAAAGACGTAAACCTGCAGGAGGCCCCGGCGGCGGCAAGGGCGGAGCAATCAGCAAGACTGCAAGCGTGAACGGGCCAGAAACTGGGTGCCAATTGGGCGCGGATCCGCTCACCTACGCAAACACCTCAGCGTCGCGAAGCGAAGATCCTTTGCGATCCTTCTCCGAAATAATCAGGCTCTCCGCACCGACAGGCCACGGAATCGCAAGGTCGGAATCGTTCCACGCGATAGTCCGCTCGCCCGCAGGCGAGTAGTAGTCCGTGACTTTGTAAGCGAATCCGACTTCTTCTGTCAGCGCTAGAAAGGCGTGGCCGAAGCCAACCGGAATCCACAGCATGGCGCCAGCTTCACTGTTGAGCTCTACGGCCACGTGGCGGCCAAAGTGGGGCGAGCTGCGGCGCAGGTCAACGGCAACATCAAGGGCCGCTCCGTGCGTGACGCGCACCAGCTTTCCCTGTGCCTCTGTGATCTGGTAGTGGATGCCACGCAGTACATTCTTACGAGAGACGGAGAAGTTGTCCTGCACCCAGAGCGTCGGCAGGCCGGCTTCAATCATGCGGCGGTGGTTGTAGGTTTCAATGAAAGCGCCGCGGCCGTCCCGATACACCGTGGGCGTGAGCAGCAGGACACCGGGCAGAGCTGTCTCAGTGATCTTCATCGCCGCGCCGGACCTTTTCCTGAGGCGTCCGTTTCCGAGCTTCCCGGCCTCGGCGCGGCAGGCCCCATTGCCGCCGAAAAGTGCGGCTCGCTGAGGAGAGCGAGCAGATACTTGCCGTAGCCGCTCTTGGCGATGGGGTGCGCGAGCGCTTCCAGTTGTTCGGCATCGATAAATCCCTGCCGAAACGCAATCTCTTCGGGGCTTGCAATGTTCAGGCCTTGGCGGCGCTCGATGGTGTGGACAAAGAGTGCGGCTTCCAGCAGCGTCTCGTGCGTGCCGGTATCGAGCCAGGCCATGCCCCGGCTCATGATCTGGACGTTCAGCCTGCCGGCTTCGAGATAGAGTCGGTTGAGGTCGGTGATCTCCAGCTCGCCGCGCGCGGAGGGCTTCAGCTCGGAGGCCAACTGCACAACATCGCGATCGTAGAAGTAGAGTCCCGTCACTGCGTAGCGGGATTTGGGCTGGCTGGGCTTTTCTTCCAGGCTGATGGCGCGGCCGGCGGGGTCGAACTCGACCACGCCGTAACGCTGAGGATCCTCGACGGGGTACGCAAACACAGTCGCTCCGTGCTCGAGTTTTGCCGCCTCCTGCAGTTGGTGCGAGAATCCCTGGCCGTAAAAGATGTTGTCGCCGAGGATGAGCGCGCTTGGCTGTTCGCCGATAAAGTCGCGCCCGATCAGAAAGGCCTGGGCGAGGCCGTCGGGGCTGGGCTGGACGGCGTATTGAATATTGAGGCCCCAGTTGTGCCCGTCGCCGAGCAGATCGGCAAAGCGGCCTGTATCATGCGGCGTAGAAATGATAAGAATGTCGCGCAACCCCGCCAGCATCAACGTGCTGAGCGGGTAGTAAATCATCGGCTTGTTATAGACCGGTAGCAGTTGCTTCGAAACAACATGGGTCACTGGATAGAGACGAGTGCCCGATCCACCGGCCAAGATGATTCCCTTCACAGGATGATTCCCTTCATAGCGCGGCACGCTCCGTGTAGTTTCTGTTGATCCACTCGAGGTAGGCGCCGGTGCGAACGTCGCGTACCCAGCGGGGATGGTCGATGTACCAGCGAACAGTCCTGCGCAGCCCGGACTCGAACTCCTGCGCGGGCTTCCAGCCGATTTCGCGGGTGATCTTGCTTGCGTCGATAGCGTAGCGCCGGTCGTGTCCGGGACGATCGGTAACAAAAGTGATCAGGCTTCGACGCGGACCGGTGGCCAGAGGTTCAGCCATCTCGTCCACCAGATCGCACACCAGCTTTACAACTTCGAGGTTGGCGCGCTCACTCTCGCCGCCGATGTTGTAGGTCTCGCCCACCCGGCCTCGTGCGAGCACCGCGCGAATGGCCGAGCAGTGATCCTCGACGAAGAGCCAGTCGCGGACGTTTTGCCCGTCGCCATAGACCGGCAGCGCCTTGCCCTCCAGTGCGTTCAGGATCATCAGCGGAATCAGCTTCTCGGGAAACTGATATGGGCCGTAGTTATTCGAGCAGTTAGTGGTCAGCGTGGGCAGGCCGAATGTGTGCTGGTAGGCGCGGACGAGATGGTCCGATCCGGCCTTTGAAGCGGCGTAAGGACTGTTGGGCGCGTACGGCGTTGTCTCGCTGAAGGCCGGGTCGCCAGCCGCAAGCGAGCCGTAGACCTCATCTGTTGACACATGGAGAAAGCGGAAGCCGTCGCGGTCGCTCTCAGGAAGCGCGGACCAGTAGGTGCGGGTTTGATCCAGAAGGACGAAGGTTCCGTGCACGTTGGTGCGAATGAAGGCGTCCGGCGACGCAATGGACCGATCCACGTGACTCTCGGCGGCGAAATGGACGATGGCGCGAGGCTGGTGGTCGCGCAGGAGCGAGCGAACCAGTTCGGCGTCGCCGATGTCCCCGCGGACGAGCCGGTAGCGTGGGTCGGCCTCGACCGAGGCCAGGTTGGCAGGGTTGCCGGCATAGGTCAGCAGATCGAGATTGACAACGGAGCCGGACTCGGCGGCCAGCCAGCTCAAAACGAAGTTCGAGCCGATGAATCCTGCCCCGCCGGTGACCAGAATGCAATCGCGCATCCGCTGACTCCTGCTACTGACTCCTGATGCTATGAACACTATAGGCGATCGAGAGCCGGATTGCCGATGCCACAAAAGGGGGTAAAGAGCCAAGAATTCAAGGGTATAACAGGCGAGGAAGGCCCGCTTTGAGCGGACCGCTGCACACGCCGTTTCCGGAATCCGGGACGTTGTGGATCGTGAGCGCCGCATGTTCGCACCCAAATCGGGAATTTTTCGGTAATATGAATAGAGTCAGCTCAGTCCCACTCAAGGCCGGGGTGCGACAGCTCCCCCTTTCATGAAGTAAGTAGATCGATTCCTTCGCTGGAACCGCACGGGGTGAGTGTCTACCCAGTCCAGCGAATGGCCACACACAAACAAACGCTCATCAAGAAGGCTGCCATGGAAACACTCGATCGAAGTCGCTGTATACCTGAAGCGCAGGGGCTCTATCACCCGCAGAACGAGCACGACAACTGCGGCATGGGTCTGGTGGCGAGCATCCGCGGCGAGAAGAGCCACGACATCATCCGCAAGGGTCTTGAGGTGCTCATCAACCTGACCCACCGCGGCGCGGCTGGCTGCGACCCGGAGACGGGCGACGGCGCGGGCATCCTCATCCAGATTCCTCACGCCTTCTTCTCCAAGGTCTGCGTTGATCTTGGCATCAAGCTGCCCGGCGCGGGCGCTTACGGCGTGGCCATGTGCTTTCTGCCGGTCGAGAAGCACAGCCGGCTCCAGTGCGAGGGCGTCCTCGAGCGGATTGCGCAAGAAGAAGGCCTCAAACTGCTGGGCTGGCGCGACACGCCGGTAAACGGCGATGCGATTGGCCGCGAAGCGCGTGCAACCCAGCCATATATTGAACAGCTTTTTGTGGCTCGGCCTGCGGGCATGAGCGAAGACGCGTTTGAGCGCCTGCTCTACCGGGTGAGGCGGCGCATTGAGAACGAGGTTGAGGCCTCGGAAATCGAGGACAAGGAGACGTTTTTCATTCCTTCGTTCTCCTGCCGCACAATCGTCTACAAAGGGCTCATGCTGGCTCCGCAGATTGAGAAGTTCTACTTTGAGCTGGCCAACCCGCTGGTGATGAGCGCCCTTGCGCTTGTCCATCAGCGCTTCTCCACAAACACATTTCCCAGTTGGAAGCTTGCCCACCCCTATCGCTACATTGCGCACAACGGCGAGATCAACACCATCCGCGGCAACGTGAGCTGGATGACCGCGCGGCAATCCGTGCTGCAGAGCTCCGTCTACGACGGGCAGATCGACAAGCTGTATCCCGTAATCATGCCCAAAGGCAGCGACTCGGCTTCGCTCGACAATGCAGTGGAATTCCTTTACCAGTCGGGCCGCAGCCTGCCCCATGTCATGGCCATGCTCATCCCCGAGGCATGGGCCGGCAACCCCGACATGGACGAAG
>CAYWSR010000225.1:0-4782 GCA_964460385.1 uncultured Occallatibacter sp.
CTGCCGACCTACGGGTTATGAATCCGTCGCTCTAACCATCTGAGCTACTCCGCCTCAAAAAAAGGGGGGGCAGACGGGGGGTCCGTCTGCCCAGGACGGGGCGCAGGGCGGTGCGCCCGCACATCCCTGTAGAGATGATACGAGGGTCGGGGGTGAAGGTCAACGGTTGTGCAAGGGGTTTGGCGCGAGGGGATTGTTCAGGGTGAGTCCGGGCGAGGCGTGGATGAGGCTGGGGCATGGGCTGAGGTAAACTCGCCAGCATGAGCCTGATGCGGATTGCGGGGGTGATTCCTGCGCGGCTGAGTTCGACGCGGCTGAGCCGGAAGGTTCTGCGGGAGATCGCGGGGCGGCCGATGGTGGAGTGGGTGTGGCGGGCAGCGGCCAAGAGCGGGCTGATGGATCCGGTGGTGGTGGCCACCGATTCGGAGGAGGTTGCGGAGGTTTGCCGGACGAGGGGAATTCCCGTGGCGATGACGTCGGTGGATTGCGCGAGCGGGTCGGATCGGGTGCGGGAGGTGGCACGGAGGCTGGATGCGGATGTGTACGTGAACATCCAGGGGGATGAGCCGACACTGACTGCGGAGTTTTTTCCGTCGCTGTTGAAGCTGTTTGATCGGCCCGAGGTGGAAGTGGGAACGCTGGCAGTTGCGTGCCCGCAGGAGGATTGGGGGAACAAGAATGCTGTGAAGGTGGTGACGGCGCTGGATGGGCGGGCGTTGTATTTTTCGCGGGCGACGATTCCGTTTGATCGCGATGGGGTTGGGGCTGGCGCGGGTGCGGGGTTTGTGGGGTATCGCAAGCATCTGGGGATTTATGCGTACCGGAAGGCGGCGCTGGAGCGATTTGCGGCGCTGGCGCCGTCGCCGCTGGAGAAGATTGAGAGGCTTGAGCAGTTGCGGCTGCTGGAGAATGGGATTGCGCTGTATGTGGCGGATGCGCCGAGGGACACGATTGGGGTGGATACGGAGGAGGATCTCAAGAGGGCGGAAAAGCAGCTGATAGCTTCTAGCTGGTAGCAACGGCTCGACTGGAACAGGCTAAATCCGCTTTGCGTACCAGAGCCAAGCTATCGCGGAGGCGGTGTGGACGAACTTCTTGAGGCGATTCTCGGACCACTCATCGAGTTTCTATTAGAACTCGTGTTCGGCCTTCTAATCTCCTTTTTCTGGCGGAAAGTTCAGGCGGCGCGATGGAAGACGAGACGAATCAGCCTGTGGTTCATTCTTCCCTTTCTGGGTGCGGTGGGGGCTGTAGTTGGTTGGATCAGTATTGGGATTATCCCGTCTCCTGTATTTCATCCGGGAAGGTTTCATGGGTTCAGTTTGATCATGAGCCCCTTGTTAACCGGATTGGTGATGGCCTTTGTTGGCTCCGACTTGAGGCGCAGGAAGGAGATGCCGGCTGCCTTGGAGAGTTTCTCGGGAGGCTTCTCCTTCGCATTCGGTATGGCGTTGGTACGCTTCTTGCATGTGGCGTTCGGAATCGGAATTGCGCGCAAGAATCGGAGTGCGGGCGGAGCGGGGATGGGCGAAGATCGTTTTCATGAACACGACGATGGTTTCTGTGAGCAGTGGAGTGCAGTTGGCGATGAAGCAGGGCTTGGGAACGCAGGATGACGATTCGATTCAGGCGGCGGTGATTGATCCCGACGCAGCTTGGCGGCAGCTCTTGAACCGGGACCGGCGAGCGGCGTTCTTCTATGGAGTGATGACCACGGGCGTCTTCTGTCGGCCGGGGTGCTCCAGCCGCCTGCCGCGCCGCGAGAATGTTCGCTTTTTTGAGACGCCGGATGCCGCGCAACGAGCCGGTCTTCGGCCCTGCAAGAGATGCAAACCAACCGCGGCGGTGAGAGGCCCTTTGGAGGAGGTTCGACGGCATATTGAGAAGAATGTTGACCGGGCGGTGCCACTGGCGGAGCTGGGGAGGGTGGCGGGGATGAGCCCGTTTACGGTGCAGCGGCTGTTCAAGCGGGAGATGGGCGTGAGCCCGCTCGGCTACCAGCGGGCACTGCGGGCCGCGAGCCTGCGCGGGGCGCTGAAACAAGGAGATAGCGTGACCGATGCGATTTACAACGCGGGATTTGGCTCGTCGAGCCGTGCCTACGAGAGCGCGCAACTGGGCATGACGCCCGCGTGCTTTGCGGCAGGGGGACGCGGGGAGACGATCGGGTTTACGACGGCGCGGACGCCGTTTGGCTGGATGGTGGTGGGAGTTACAGGGCGAGGGCTGTGCTGGCTGGCGCTGGGGGCGACATCGGGAGAGGCGGAAGGCAGCCTGCGCAAGGAGTTTCCGCTGGCGACGGTGCGGCGTGATCCGTCGCTGTCGACGCTGGTGGATGCGGCGCTGAAGAGTGTGCGGGACGGGTCGGATTTGGGGCGGAGCCGTGGGCTGGAGGGGTTGGATTTAAGGGGGACAGTTTTTCAGCTGCGGGTGTGGGAGGCGCTGCGGCGGATTCCGCGAGGCGAAACACGAAGCTATAGCGAGCTGGCGCGGGAGATGGGCGAGCCGAAGGCGACGAGGGCGGTTGCGCGGGCATGCGCGTTGAATCGGGTGGCAGTGGTGGTGCCGTGCCACAGGGTGATGGGGGCAAACGGGAGCTTGACTGGGTATCGGTGGGGCGTAGAGCGAAAGAAAGCGCTGCTGGAGGCGGAGGGGCGAGCGTGATTTGACGTGCGGAGCCTGAAGAAGAGCTGCATCCACATTGCGCATCCGGATGGGAAGCGGCAGATTCCGTTCGACACGTTCAAGATGTTTTATCGCGGGGAGCCGGCGACGACGCGGCTGGCGGGGTTGCGGCGGGAGGAGATTGCGGCGGTGCAACTTAAGGGAGGCTCCTCGGCCGGGCCATTTACAAAAGATCTGCAAGCTCTTGAACAGAAAGCTCCACCTCGCGAAGGATTGCGCGCAATAGGCCGGGGCCGATGGTTTCGCCGCTGTGCACGGGGACAGTCGTGGTCCTGCCGTCCGGGTGCTTTAAGAAAATGTGGCTCCCCCGTTTGCGTTCAGCAACAAAGCCGGACTTTTCGAGCGCGCGGACGACCTCTCTGCCACGTGCACGCGGAAGACGGGTCATACAGTGACTTGCTGGATGCCGACGAGCTCGAGCGAATTGGTTTGGTCGTCTTCGCCGTCGAGGCACACGGCAATGACCTCGCGCACGCGCTTCATGAGCGTATCGAGGCTTTTGGCCTGGGTGTGGCAACCGCGCAGGGATGGAACGGTGGCTACCAGCCAGCCATCCTCGTCCTGCTCGATCAGCACGGTGAATTTTCTTGGCGTCTTCACTCGGTCCCTCGGTCCGCAGTCTATCACGGGTCAGGAGCGGGGGGCCTTTGTGGTGCTGGCGGGGTTGCGGCGGGAGGAGACGGCGGCGGTGCACGGCGGGATTGCTACGGTCAGCGTGATCCTGGGTTTTAGAGGCGAGACCATTCGAGAGGCTCTGACGCGCCCGAGGCTCTCGTGGGCGGCTGAACGCAACTTACTGCAAAGGTAGCTAGCTCGTCCCGTTTCCCGATGATATGGTTGCAGAGCAACTTCCCCTTCCCAAATCTTGCATCCGGAGCGTTCGATGAATCGTATTCTCGTCCTTTGCCTGTGCTTTGTTGCGTTCGTGCCTTCGCCGAGTTACAGCCTGGCGGTGGACCGAATTGTGTTCGACCGTATTGGCCCAACAGAGGCAACACTCTATATTTCGAACGCCGATGGGACGGCAGAGCGGCCGCTCACGCAGCCGGGCGCGCTGGACTATAACCCTTCGTGGTCGCAGAAGGGCGACTGGATTGTGTTCACATCGGAGCGTGCCGGATCGGCTGATCTCTACCGCATTCATCCCGACGGAACGGGCCTCGAGCGGCTCACCGATGATCCGGCATACGACGATCAAGCTGCATTTTCTCCCGATGGCAAGCGGATTGTGTTCGTGTCCACGCGCACGGGCAGAAGGGCAAACCTCTGGATTCTCGATGCAGCTAGCCACAAAGCCACGCCGCTCACCTCTGGAAACGGAGGCGACTTTCGGCCTTCGTGGTCTCCCGATGGGGCGTGGATTGCTTTCTCATCGGATCGCGACAGCGACCTTCCGCCCGCAAAGGGCCGATGGGAACGTCTGCATCTGGTGGACATCTATTTGATCCATCCCGATGGTACGGGGCTGAAACGCATTTCGCAGCACGGAGGGTTTTGCGGCAGCCCGAAGTGGACGGCGGACAGCAAGGCCATTGTCACGTATTGCATGTCGGCGCAAGACACGTGGGATTATCGCTTTGGGGCCGAGGACGGCGACGACCAGCTCGTGAAGATCAATATTGAGGATGGTGAGACGGCCCCCGTCTCCGCCGGCGCCGGTGTCAAGCTGCTGCCGGCGGTGCTGCCCTCGGGCGAGATCGGCTACCTTCGCCGCGACAATACAGCCGGTGGAGTTTTCTATTCGAGCGGCAAGGCGGGCCCGAAGGGATGGGATCTGCGGACTCCCTCGTGGTCGCCGGATGGAGGACAGGTCGTGTATAGCCGGTTCGTGGCAAAGCGCCCTGTCGAACCGATGAAGGTGTGGAGCAAGAATCCGCAGTTCGATCTGTACCGCACAGCATGGTTGCCTGCGTACGATCCCAGCGGAGAGCACCTTGCGGTTACCAGGGGGAACCCCGACGGCACGACGACCAGCTTGCTGATTGTCGATGAGGGCAAGCCGGGACGGTCAATTCTCGACCAGAAAGGCCTGATTCTGGGCCCATCGTGGTCGCCGGATGGCAAGCAGATTGTGGTCGGCGCGGGTAGCTTCAGTTC
>CAYWSR010000225.1:4792-7289 GCA_964460385.1 uncultured Occallatibacter sp.
CAAGAAACCGGTTGATCCTTTGAATGGCGGGGCGCAGGTGGGCATCGTGAACTCCGATGGTTCCGGCTTCCATCTGGTTACATCGGGCAACAGCAACAATGCATTCGCATCGTTTGGGCCGGATGGGAAGCATATTGTCTACCGTACGACCGGGCCCGACGCCGACGGACTGCGCATCATGAATCTCGACGACCACAGCGTCAAAGTGTTGACGAACGAGTGGGACAACTTTCCGGTGTGGTCGCCGCGCGGAGATTTGATCGCATTTGTCCGCAGGGAGGGGGTGGATTTTCATGTGTACACGATCCATCCGGACGGCACGGGTCTGAAGCAGTTGACCGACACCAAGGGAAACGACGCGCATCTGGCATGGTCTCCCGATGGAGAGCGATTGTTGTTTTGCAGCAGCCGCATGGGATTCAAAGACGAGGTGTTGCTGATTGGCGCGCCTCAACCCTACGGCAAGGTCTTCGTGATGCGCTACGACGGAACGCAGGTGGAGCAGCTTACCGATAACCAGTGGGAAGAAGGCGGACCGGCGTGGCAGCCGCGGAAGCCTTAGTTCGCTTGTTTGTCGGCGACGGCGAGGAGGGTTTGGAACTGGGGGGATTCGGGCTCTTTGTGGACGATGGAGGTTTGGATGTTTTGGAAGCCGGACTGCTGGAGCATGGATTCGAGGTCGGACTCGGAGAAACCCAGCCACTCATCGGCGTAGAGTTCGCGGGCTTCTTCAAAGCGGTGCTTGACGAGGTCGAGGATGACGATGCGGCCGCCGGGATGGAGGATGCGGTGGGCCTCCGTGAGGGCGCGGGCGGGGTGCAGGGCGTGGTGGAGGGATTGCGAGAAGAAGGCGAGATCGACGGTGGATGAGTCGATGGGGATCTCTTCCATGTCGCCGAGGCGGTATTCGACGTTGAGGATGCCGGCGCGGAGGGCCTGGTCGCGGGCGACTTCGAGCATGTTGGCGGAGGTGTCGACGGCTATGACTCGTTTGGCGTTCTGGGCGAGCAGGAGCGAGGACGCGCCCTCGCCGGCGCCGAGGTCGGCGATGACCATGGGCGGCATGAGGCGCAGGAGGGCTTCCGCGAGGGACTTCCAGGATTTGCCGGGGACGTAGTCCTTGCCGAGGCGGCCGGCGACGGAGTCGAAGAAGGTGCGCATCTTGTCCTGGCGCTTGCGAAGGACGAGGCGCATGGAGGCTTGGTCGGCGGAGGCTTCGGGGATTTCGGAGGCGGCGCGGGAGAGAAGTTCGTGGAGAAAGCTGGAGTTCTCAGTGGCTAAAGCCCCGGTTGTTTTGTTGGCATCATCGGCACGACTAAAGTCGTGCCCTGACTCATTTGTCAGACGATTTGAAGTTAGGCGGTAGAGGCTGCTTTTCCCGGTGCGACGGTCTTCGACGAGGCCGGCCTGCTTGAGCTGGGAGAGATGGGTGGAGATGGTGCTCTGGCCCATGGTGAGGATCTCCTGCAATTCGGCGACGGAGAGCTCCTCGGTGCGCAGAAGAAGCAGTATGCGCAGGCGCTTGGGGTCGGCGACGACGCGCAGGATTTTTACGATGGACGGCATATTTGGCGCTTGACGGCCTCTTGGGGTTCTGGTACACATCAAGATATCACGATTTGACGATTTAAAGTGAACGATGGGTCGGCAATTCTGCGGGATTGGTCTCCCACCTTTTTCACAAAGCACGTGAAAAGGATGGGGCACGGAGTCGATTGGTTTGTTGAGTACGGGGTAGGTTCAGGTTCGAGGTATCCCACCCTAAACGTAAAGAACGCGTTTAGGATGGGGCACCCTCATTTGAGATGATTGGGATATTCCCAAAGGAGAATCGGCATGGCGACAGCGGCAGTAGAAACGACGGAATTGGCACACAAAGTAGCGGATATGGGGTTGGCGGACTGGGGGCGGAAAGAGATCGCGATCGCCGAGCACGAGATGCCGGGATTGGTCTCGATCCGGAACAAGTATGCGGCGAGCATGCCGCTGGCAGGTGTGCGTGTGACCGGGTCGCTGCACATGACGATCCAAACGGCGGTGCTGATTGAGACGCTGACGAGCCTGGGCGCGGAAGTCCGCTGGGCGAGCTGCAACATCTTTTCGACGCAGGACCACGCGGCGGCTGCGATTGCGGCGACGGGCGTGCCGGTGTTTGCGTGGAAGGGCGAGTCGCTGGAGGAGTACTGGTGGTGCACGTACCAGGCGCTGGCGCACAAGGGCGGCAAGGGGCCGCAACTGGTGGTGGATGACGGCGGCGATGTGACGCTGCTGATCCACAAGGGCTATGAGCTGGAGAATGGCGACCAATGGGTGTATGGGCCGGCGGAGAGCCACGAAGAGCAGGTGATCAAAGACTTGTTGAAGAAGATCTTCGCTGAAGACAACAAGCATTGGCACAAGGTTGTGGCGGAGTGGCGCGGCGTTTCGGAAGAGACGACCACGGGCGTGCATCGGCTCTACAAGATGATGGAGCAGGGCAAGCTGCTGGTGCCGGCGA
>CAYWSR010000226.1:0-7261 GCA_964460385.1 uncultured Occallatibacter sp.
TTCGGGTACGTCGGTTTTCAAGACCGATGCCATCAACCACTCGGCCAGCTCTCCGCGGCGGGGATGCCAATGACTCCAACCAGTTTACCGTAAGTGCAGCCGCGTGCTACGCGCAGGAGAATGCGAGAAGGCATGCATGCAAGGATCCTGATTGGGGGCGAACCTCTACGGGCGGATCCTTGGAGCGGAGATTGCCCCGAGCAGAGCGCCAAAGAGATCGATCATGGTCTAGCTTTGATCCATGCTTTTCTCAAGCGGATTAATTGCTTAATGTAGTCGAGTGACCGGCCGCCGGTAGCCTTGCTTGCTCCACGCTCGCGCTCGCGCATATGGTAAGGGAACTCGGCGATCGTGCGAATTCCGCCGCGGACCAGAATTTCGATGAGGCTCTTGTAGCCGAGAGGATTCAGTTCAACGTTAACAATCGCCTCGCGGCGGAACATATAACAGCCGCTGAGCGGGTCGGTTACGCGGTTATAGACCTGAGGAAGAATAATCTGGCCGATCAGGGTGGCGCCGCGGGAGAGAACTCTTCGAGTGATCGACCAGTTGCCCACGCCACCACCCCTGCAATAGCGGCTGGCGACGACTAGGTCGTTGGTCTGGAGCAGTTGCCAAAGGCCGGCGATCAACGCGGGCGGGTGCTGAAAGTCCGCATTGATCGTCGAGAGCGCCTGACCGCGTGCAAGCTGCCAGCCTCGGATCACTGCGGTGGAGAGCTCGCGCTTGTTGACGCGCTTAACCAGCCGAACCTGAGGGCGGGTAGCTGCGACCGCTGCAGCAACGACGAGCGTGCCGTCGGGGCTGTCGTCATCCATCACCACGATCTCATAGGCGCCCGGAAGAACCGGGTCGAGCGAATCGCACAGGGCTTCGAGAAAAAGTCCGACGTTTTCTGACTCCTTGAAGGTGGGCACGACCACGGATAGTGCAAGCGCGTCGTCTGAAGGAGGGATGATGAGCGGGCCGTCGGGCGCGAGGTTTACCTGGACCTCGCTCACACATGGGCTCCCAAGGAGGCCGGCGCAAAGACCGAAGAGCTGGATAGGTCGAGCACGGGAAGGCCGCTGGCGCTGATCCGGTTCATGGTTTCAGGGGACGCCGTCTGCGTGAGGGCGATGCCATCGATTGCGCTGAGCCATGCGTCGAGGCTAGGCGAAAGGCGATTGGTCACATCCTCGGCAACTTCGATGGCGGGAGAGTCTTGCTGAACGGCGAGGATTGTGGGATCGAAGAGGTGAACTTCGATGCCGCGATGGTCGAGTTCTTTGACGAGAGTGAGAGCGGGGCTCTGGCGGAAGTCGTCGGTGCCGCCCTTGAAGGAGATGCCGTAGACGCCGATGCGCTTTAAACCGAGTTCGCTGACCGCATCGATGGCGCGTTGCAGATGAAGATCGTTGCTGGGCAGGATGGAGGCGAGCAGTGGAAGGTCGAGGCCAAGGTCCGTGGCGCAGACATGGAGTGCGCGCGTGTCCTTGGGCAGGCAATAGCCGCCAAAGGCAAAGCCGGGGCGGAGATAGGCCGGGGAGGCGTTCAGCTTGGTGTCGCTGCGCAGCACCTCCATTACCCGCTGGCCATCGATCTGGAGTGCGCTGCAAAGGTCACCCAACTCGTTGGCAAAGGAGATCTTGAGGGCGTGAAAGACGTTGCAGGCGTACTTGATGATCTCGGCTTCCCGCAGGCCAACCACGGTGACGCCGCAGTCCATCGACGAGTAGAGAGCGGCGACGTGTTCGACGTGCTCGGGGTTTTCGCCTCCAACGACGATGATGGAAGGTTCCAAGAAATCCTTGACGGAGGAGCCTTCGCGCAGGAACTCGGGATTTGAGGCAAGCCCAAGTTTGGAAGGGCGGAGCATGGGCCGAAGCAACTGATCGCAGGTGCCCGGAGGGACCGTGCTGCGAATCACGATGGTGCCGTTAAATATGCCGTCGCGATGGGCCTCAAGGATGTCGTTGACGAGGTCGACGAGGCCTCGGAGCCGAGGATCTGTGACCGAGGAGGCCTCCGTATTGATGCAGACCATTACGACAGAGGAGTGGGAGAGCGCGAGGCGAAGATCGTCAGTGGCGGCGAGCTTGCCTGCTTTGACGGCGCGCTCAATGATCGGCTGCAGAAGATTCTCGTGGAATGGCGGGTTTCCGGCGGCGACAGAAGCGACGCGGGAAGCGTTGGAGTCGACTCCCCAAACTCGATGGCCTGTTTCAGCAAGGCAACCGGCCGTCACGCACCCGATGCGGCCCAGGCCAATCACGGTAATACAGTCTTGCACAGTCTCTTTTGAGTGCATTTGGACTCTTTCGTCAGGCCCGACTCTCAGATTTCAAGCGGAGTACCGACAAATTAGACGGAACCTTCGCTCCCGGGATTAGGCTGAACTGAATTCTCAGCCCTTATTGAGTCGAAATCGAACATCGGTTCAATAGTATGGGCGGGACGTGCGCACCCAAGCTCTCATGCCCTAAGGGCTTTCAGGATCAACAACATGACAATATCAGAATCATTATAATCCGTACATGTGGATTGGCGGCCCAGGGGGTAACCGGAGGTTCAACGAAATTGGGCCAGATTCAAGCATAAGAGTGTTACAACATTGAGCAATGGTCAAGCGAGGGAAACATGGTGTCGAACCGCAGCCTGGGCAGCCGATCAGCCTGCGGACCCTGGGAGAGTATCTGAACCTGTCTCCGGCGACGATCTCGCTGGTGCTGAACAATGCGCCCGGAGTGCGGTCGATTCCACAGGATACGCGGGACCGGGTGAAAGATGCGGCGGCGAAATTCGGCTACCGGCCCAGCTTCTATGCGCGATCCCTGCGCAAGCGGCAGAGCTTCTCAGTCGGCGTGCTGGTACCGGATCTGAACGATCAGTATGCAACCCAGGTGTTGAGCGGCGTGGAGGAGCTGTTGATGGAGGAGGGTTACTTCTACCTGACAGCAAGCCATCGCCGCAAACCGGACCTGATTGAAGAGTATCCGCGCCTGCTGCTTGACCGGGCAGTGGAAGGGTTCATCCTGGTGGACACAGTGCTGGAGCACAGCATGAATGTTCCCACCGTGGCCGTGGCGGGGCACAGGCAGTTTGAAGGCGTGACCAACGTGGTACTGGATCAGCGTCGCGCCGCGGAACTCCTTCTGCGCCACCTGTATCAGCTGGGGCACCGGAAGATTGCGTTCATGCGCGGCGGGAGCCACAGTTCGGATGCGGACGAGCGGTGGGCGTGCATGATGGCGGTAGCCAAAGAGCTCAAGCTCGAAGTTCCGCCGTCGATGACGGCGGCGATTGAAACGCGCGAGTCCTCTCCGGCCATGGGGGTGGGGCCGGCGACAGAACTGGTGGACCGGGGCGTTGAGTTCACGGCGCTTGTCTGCTACAACGATATGTCGGCGTTCGGAGCGATCCGAGCCCTGAAGGATCATGGGCTGACCGTTCCGGACGATGTGTCGGTAGTGGGATTCGACGACATCCAGGGCGCGGCTTACCACAACCCAAGCTTGACGACCATTCGCCAGCCGCTGCAGCACATGGGCAAGGTGGCGGCGCGGATTCTGTTGCAAAGGATTCGCGGCCAGGCGACGTTTCCCGACACGGTGCCGATTCTGCCGGAGCTGGTGATTCGCGAGTCGACGTGCCCGCCACGGCCGAGGCGCCCCAAACGGCCCTGAGCGTGCGCAAAAACCGCAGCCAGAAGAAGCACTCAAAGTGGAAGGGGTGAGCCGGCTTCGCTCCCCCCCTCCTGCCTTGTCCGGATTCGCTCTTACCGGTGCGGGTTATTTGCCCTGTATTTCGTCGGCAAGAGCGCCTGCGCCGTAGATCTTGCGCAGCGCTTCCATCATTCCCGCGGAGTGGACGGCGACGGTGCGATTCTTTGCGCCGTCGTAGACGAAGTCGCCGGCCAGAGACTCGATGTTCCCATCGAATTCGATGCCGACAAGCTCACCATCGCGATTGACCACGGGCGAGCCCGAGTTGCCGCCGACGGTGTCGGCACTATTAACAAAGTCAATCGGAGTGCTGAGGTCGATCTTGTCGCGAGCAGCCTCTTCTTTCGGGGTCAGGTCGAAGGGCGATTTGTTGCTGAAGCTGTAGGCGCGGTCGTAGAGGCCATAGAAGGTGGTGAACGGCGGAGCGATGGTTCCGTTGTAAGGGTAGCCCTCGACCGGGCCATAGCTCAGGCGCAGGGTGAATGTGGCATCGGGATAAACGTCCTTGCCGTAGACCAGGAAGCGCGCCTTGCCGAGCTTCGCTTCGGCTGGGACGATGGTGCTGGAGAAGGTGTCCTGCAGGTGATGGTATTCGGCGCGCAAGATCGGATCGACGCGTCGGGCTGCCATAATCAACGGGTCGGTGGATGCTGCGACTGCGGCTTCTCCACCCTCGATGAGGGATTTGCGGAAGGCCGGATCGGCGAGCCTGGTACCGTCGATGAGAGAATCCACCGCGGAGTCGACCGGTTTGCCCTGGAGAATCGCCTGCACGTAGGGGTCCTTGTCCCCGAGCCTCCCCTGGGCCATTTTTACGGCGTCTTTCATGTAGAGCTTCTCGGTGGAGACATAGATCGGCGCCGGGGACTCGAGCCGGAAGAGGAGCGACTCGAGTTTTGCTTCGTGGTAGTCCTCCAGGCGCTCGGCGTCAGGTTTCTTGACCTCTACGACATAGTGGACAATGTCGAGCGCCAGGCCGAAAAGCTGGAAGCCCATGCGCCGGGCGTCGGTGCGGTGGAAGAGCAGGGCATTGAACGCAGCCTTGTATTCGACATCGGCACGGGCGATTGTGTTCCATGCATCGCCGTAGAGTTTTTTCCACTCGGGGTTGGCATCAATCTTCTTCCGGAAGTCCTCTTCCTCCGCCTGCTTCTTGGCGAGGATTGCCTTGTCCGCGAGGGCATCGCGGCGGCCGTAGTAAACCTTGAGGCCATTCTGCAGGTTGAAGATCGAGCTGCCGACGAGGCGGGCATTCTCGGGGCTCTGCGCGGCGAAGGCCTGAGCGGTGGCGATGCGGCGCTCAAGGAATTCAACGAATGTAGGCCCGATGACGTCGCGCTGCATCAACAGCTGGTCGACGGTGTCATCGCGTTCGGTTAAGCCCGGATGGCCGGAGATGAATGTCAGCTCTCCCGGCGCGGCGCCCTTGGCGCTCCACTTGAGGAAGTTGTCGGTGTGGAGCGGCTTGCCGTCCTTGTAAACGCGGAAGAGCGCCATGTCGATGTCATAGCGGGGATAGGTGAAGTTGTCCGGGTCGCCGCCGAAGAAGGCCGCCTCCTGCTCGGGAGCGAAGACGATGCGCACATCGGTGTAGACCTCGTACTGATAGAGCCAGTACTCACCGCCGTTGTAGAGCGTGACGATGTCGGAACGCAGTCCGCCGGAGGACGCCTCGCCTTCTTTTGCGATTGCGGCGATTTCAGCGTCGCGTGCCTTGAGGGCCTTTGCCGGGTCGCTGATATCTTTTGCGGCGCCCTGGACGCGCGCGGTAACGTCCTTCATGGCGACCAGCACATTGACTTCGAGGTCGGGAGACTTCATCTCCTGATCGGGAGTAGGGGCATAGAAGCCGTCGCGGATATAGTTGTGCTCCTCGGTGGAGTTCTTCTGGAGCTGGCCGCGCGCCACGTGGTGATTGGTGAGCAGCAGGCCATTGGGGCTGACGAAAGAGCCTGACCCTCCGTCGTTTAAGCGGACGCTGGAGAGGCGCAGATGATCGAGCCATGCCTGGCTGGGAATGAAGTTGTACTTTTCCTTCAACAATTTCAAAGGCGGGTTGTCGAAGGTCCACATGCCTTCTTCGGCATGGAGGATTTGCGGGGCGGCCAAAAGGAGCACGGCCGGAAGGAAAAGAATAGAGCGAAAACTTCGAGTTTGCATTGATCCCTCAATGAGAACCGGCAAAAAAAGCGCAGGCGGTCGCCTGGAGTTTGCCGGACTATCCATTATCAAGGCTGACCCCGGTTGCCTGGGGCCGGAAATCGAGACGATTCTGCCTTGTCGCAATTGGAGTTTCAGTCAGCTTTGAGGCAGCACAAGGACCTCGACACCGGACGGCTCATCCTTCTGACGCAGAATCTGCTCGGTAGCCTTCTGGAAGTCAGAGGGTCTGGCGTTGGGAATGTCGGTGAAGGTCTGTGGATTGCGATCCGTGAGCGGGAACCACGAGCTCTGCACCTGGATCATGATGCGATGGCCGCGGCGGAATGTGTGGAAGAGGTCGGGCATCGTGAAGTTGAGGTCGGCCTCTTTGCCGGGGACGAGGGGCTCGGGCTTCTCCCAGCTGTTGCGGAATTTCGCCCGGAAGGGTTCACCGCGCAGCAGTTGCTGGTAGCCGCCCATGTGGAGGGGCGGTGCATCGAGGATTCGTTTGTTGCCGTTGAGCGAGTCGTCGGAGTCGGAATAGTTGTCAGGGTAGACGTCGATGAGCTTGACATCGAAGTCGGAGTCGGTGGCGGAGCTGACGATCTTGAGCCTCGGCGAAATCGGCCCGGCGATGGTGACGTCCTGCTCAAGGGGATCCGTCTCGTAGGCCAGCACGTCGGGGCGATAGGAGGCGAAGCGTTGATCGTCGACCATATAGCGCTGGGGCACGGTGTCGGTGGGATAGCCGACAAACGGAACCGGGTGGTCGGGGTCGGAGATGTAGTCATCCAGGGCTTTTGTTTCCGTGGGAGGCTCGAAGCTGAGCTTGCCGCCGGCGTGGAAGTAGAGAGTCTGCGGAGCGGCGGCCTTCGGCGGCCAGGCATCGAAGCTGCGCCAGACGTTTGTGCCGGTCTCAAAGACGACGGACTTGTTGAGTGCGGGTCCTTTGCCCTTGAGGTAGTGCTCGAAGAAGGGGAACTGCAGGTTGGCGCGGAAGTATTCGCTGGTTTTGGCATTGAACTGAACGTCGCCGAGGTGAGTGCCGTCGCCGCGCGACCAGCCGCCGTGAACCCATGGGCCCTCGACGAGCGTGGTGGGTGTGGAGGGATTGAATTTGTTGATGGCATAGAAGGTGCGGTAAGGGCCGGAGAGGTCTTCAGCGTCATACCAGCCGCCCACGACCAGCACGGCGCACTTGACGTTCTTCATGTGGCGGGACAGGTCGCGGGCCTGCCAGTAGGCATCGTAGGTGTTGTGACTAACCTGGTCGTTGAAGAGCCAGTTGGAGCCCTTGAGGTAGAGCTTGTCGAGATTCGCCGTGTTGCCGGCGTTCAGAAAGAACTTGTAGTGGTCGGGAGTTCCGTAGTCGAAGGGAACGGTGGGCTTGGGGGTCTGCGGGCCTTCTTGCGGAT
>CAYWSR010000227.1:0-7252 GCA_964460385.1 uncultured Occallatibacter sp.
ACCGTTGCGGTTTGCCGGGGGCCGATACCGCTCGAGAAGCCGACGGAGAACTAGGGGCGGGCCGAGTTCCCGTGAGGCACCCTGAGAATATGATGCTTCTCAAGTTTTCTGCCGCGATTCAATGTCCAGCTCTCGAATCGGGATCAGAGAGATGGACAGCGACGGGCGTTGGCGGGGCGGTTGCACAGATCGAGAGACGGGTGCCTCGCCTCTGGATGCTCCCCTTGGACTTCTTCTCCGAGAGGCAAAACTGGGCCTCCAGGGGTTTTCCGGCTTGAAGTCCAGCGATTGTGTAACAACCAGATACGAGCCCTGCATTCAAGAGACCATCGGGGGCAGTAATCCAGGGCCAGAAGGAACTCTCACCCAGGTCAATGACAGAGGGTCGCAGAATCACGGGGTGGTTTGCATAGGGCGACCCGTCAGAGCCGATTATTGAAATGTGAACAGAGATCGTCCCTGGCAGACAAATCTGGTCAATTAAGGGAAGGACCCGCATCGCCATTTCCAGGGAAGAAGTAGATTTGCTGAACTCGGTGGTCTTCTCTTCGAAAAGCTTCCTCGGGTCGATTGCGGAGATCGTGCAGACTTCGCAATCCGGCCGCGGTATGAGCGCAACTCCGCTCGAATCCGTGACGAATGCCTGAGACTTGTAAAGGGGCCCGGGGTTCACGAGGAGAACAATCCCTGCGAGCCCCTCAATGAGGCTCACATCGGTCACACGAACCCGGATAAGCGGTTGCTGAGCTGGGACAGCTTGGTTCAGACACATGAACGCAATGGCCAATGCGAATCGTTTGTTCATGGTTGTTTCTCCGTGTGAACATGCTATATCCCAAGAGGCGGGGCGAGGATGATGTAGGGCTGAAGCCCGTCGCTGACTCATTGCTTCACTTCGCGGCTATGTGTGCGGAAGAAGAGCGCGGCTCCACGATGACGCCGTCGAAGACCGAGGCGGCGATGAGGCGGCCGTCGGCGATGCGGACGAGGGCGATGTTGTAGCCGGTGTGAGAAAACTTCCAGGTGAGATTTTTGGGATCGATGGAATAAATTTGATCGCTGGACCGTGAGCTGGCGAGGATGCGGCCAGCAGCGGAGTCGTAGCTGAGATCGTCGGCATCGCGGAAGGGAAGACGCCCGATCCAGAGCCAGGTTTTGCCGAGGTCGTGGGTGAAGTAGACGCCCTCGCGCGCGCCGAGCCAGAGGGTGCCGTCGGGAGCGAAGAGCACGCAGTGGATTCCCGTGAGCATGGTGGGGATGGGCATGAGCTTCCAGGTAAAGCCCGAGTCAAGGGAAAGGACGACACTCTGGGAGCGGGCGGCGGCCATTTGGAGTCCAAGAACGGAGACGGAGAGATAGTCGCCCGCGCCGATGACCGGGCCACCCTGCCACGTGGCGCCCTGATCGCGGCTGGTAAGCAGGCCGTATGCGGTGGAAGCGAGCCAGACGCGGGTGGATACGTCGAGGGCGGTGACGCGGCTCTCGAGCTGAATGACCGGGGCCTCTACCTGCTTCTCAACGTGGATGCGCTTGCCGGCATGCGTCACGATGGAGGTTTTCATCATGGTGTTGGCGATGACGTTGCGGGGCTGCCAGGAGGCGGGAGCGTCGACGGTTGCAGGCTGCAGAACGAAGATGCCGTGGCCGGTGCCGGCGACGATGGTGGTTTCGGGTCCAGGGTCCAGGGTCTCGGGTCTAGAGTCCAGGGTCTCGGGTCTAGAGTCCAGGGTCTCGGGTCTGGGGTCCAGGGTCTCGGGTCTGGGGTCCAGGGTCTCGGGTCTGGGGTCTGGCGTTTGGGATGGGGTGGTCTGGGAAAGAGCAAAGACATCGCGCCCGTCGAGGCCGGACTCGATCTGCTGCCACGAGGCTCCGCCGTTGGAGGAGGTGAAGACGCCGCCAAAGCCCTTGTCGTTGACGATGCCGGCGTAGAGACGATCGGGGTTGTCGCGATCGACGAGGAGGGCTTCGATCTTGCGGCCGGAGAAGCCTGTGTTCGAGGGCACGAAGGTTTGGCCCGAGTCGTCGCTGGCCTGAACGCCGCCGCGGTCTGTGGCAAGCAGGACGCGCTTTGGATCAGTTGGATCGACGAAGACGTCGTTGACGATGACGTCGGAGGCGGTCATCGCTTTGAAGTGGCGGCCAGCGTCCTCAGTCTTGTATAGGCCTTCGGTGGTTCCTGCGTAGACCACATCGTGATTGGCGGGGTCCTGCATGAGGACGCGGGTGCGGCGCGCGGAGGACGGAATGCCCTCGATTCTATGAAAGAGAACGCCGGCGTTTTCGCTCTTGTAGATACCGCTGCAGGCGCTGAGGTAGACGGTGTGGGGGCGGTCGGGGTCAATGATGATGGAGAAGACGTCGGAATCATCGATGACGCCTTCTTTGATGTTCTTCCAGTTCTTGCCGGCGTCATCCGTCTTCCAGGGAAGGTGCCAGGTTCCGGCATAGACGATGTCGGGGTTGGTGGGGTCGATGGCAAGCGATTCGACGCCGTGAATCTCTTTGCTGCCGGGCGGGCTGATGAGTTCCCAATCGACGCCCGCGTTGCTGGAGCGGTAGACGCCGAGAAAGGTCCCGGCATAGAGGATGCGCGGGTCAGACGGCGCCTGCGCAAAGGACAAGATCGACTGGCCCTGAAGCGCCTTGACAGCCTGCCACTGGACGCCTCCGTCGAGGCTGACCCAGAGACCGCCGTCGGCGGGTCTGTCGGGTTTCCAGCCGGAGGCCCAAATGCGCTCAGGATTGGCGGCGTCGACGAGGATGTTGTCGACGACGAGGTCTTCAGCGGGGTCGAGCAGGGCGAGGCGATGCCAGGTTGCGCCCTTGTCGAAGGACTCGTAGACCCAGCCATGGGTGATGCCCAGGTAGAGGTGGTTGGGCTGGCCGGGAACTGCGGCGAAGGAGCGCGCGTCGCCACCGTCGGGACCGACTGCACTCCACTTGGTCTGAGAGGACAAATCCGGAGCGAGAAGAGCAGCGGCGAGGAGAAAGGCTGCAGACGCAAAGCGAGAAGGCCGGCGCAGAAGAGTGAGATAGGTCCGCAGGCGGATCATTCGAACAGAAAACTCCCTGAGAAGAAAGAGATCGACGAAAAGGCCTCAACAAGCGAAAGAGGCTGACCGATTTCGAGCGGTCAGCCTCAAACGAAACAGGTGGAATCGTTCAGCCTTTGGCGCGTCAAGCCTTCCTGGAAGGAAGGCTTGACGAACCGGTTGATTGCCGAGAGGCCGCGCTACGGGTGCGTGACCGGCGTTGGCCCGGGGACGGGCGGCTTGACCGATTTCACGGGATGGGGCCTACCGTGGACGCGCATCGGAAGCGGCTTGCGGACGACCGGCTTCACCTTGGTCTCGTCTACGGGAGTGGTGCCGTGGACGTCGTTGGTGAAGGTTGCGCCTGAAGGCACGAGGTAGGTCTCCACGGTTTGCGCGTCCGCGGAACCGGTAGCGACGCTGATGCGGGTAGCATCAATGCCCTTGTCGGTGACCAGGTACTCCTTGGCATTGACAGCGCGCTGCGCCGCGGAGTCTTCCACGATTGCCTTCTTGTGCTTCTCTGCGTACTTCTGCTGCTTGGCGGTTGCTGCCTGCTCCTTGGCGTCGGCCTCGCCCACAACCACGGCCGTTGCGCTGGCCTGGTTCTGGAGGTCGAGAGCAAACCGATCAAGGCAATCCTTCGCAGTGTTGTCGACGCGGGTCGGGCGCTTCTTATCCTGATCGAAGGACAAGGTGCAACCGGGCAGAGTCACTGGAATGACCGGCGGCGGCGGTGCAAGGATGGTCACGCCGGTCTGGGCCGTGACGGTGTGTCCCTTGTCGTCGCTGACGCTGCAGGTTATGCCAACGGTGCCGGTTGGCGCGCCGGCAGAGTTGTAGGTAGCGGTGGAACCGTTACCCGAGATGGAGCCGGATTGGGCCGAGAAAGAGTAGGTGAGCGGACGGTTCTGCGGGCTGATGCCGATCGAGGTAACGGTGCTTGTGTCGCCCGGCTTGAGGGTGGTCGGGTTTGCGGAGCAGGTCAGCGTCGGCGGCTCGAATTCCTTGACGGTGAAGCTGGCTGAGCAGGTAGCGATATCGCCGGGGCCAATTCCACCACCACCGCAATGATCGCAAAGAGCAGCCAGCCCGGTTCTGGGCGGATGGTTCTCAACGATTGTGGCCTTGACAGTGTAGTTGCCCGGAGCGAGGTTGCCGGTAGCAACCGTAGCCGTGCTGCCAGTGCCAGTGACGCCGGTGCCGGACCAGGTGTAGGTGGGATTCAACTTCGGATTGAGGCTGCCGGCCGTAGCCGTGATGCTCATCGGGTCGCCGGGAAAGACCGGGGCGGAAGGACTGGCGGCGCAGACGAGCGTCACGGGTGGAGGCGGCTCAACCTGGCCGAAGTGGAAGACCAGGCCGTCGCTCATGCGAATCTCGTTGAAACTTCCGCGTCCGTTGATGCCGAAGTTCACATGGCTGTACTGGTAATCGCCCTGGAAGAGGCGCCAGGAGATGTTGTTGTTGATGCGGAAATCGAGGCCGAAGCCGGCGGCAAAATCGGGGCCGACGTTGCCCTGCTGATAGGGACCGCCAACATGCTGGAAGCCGAACAGGCCGTGGACGAAGGGAGTGATGTTTCCCATCGGAGCGCGATAGATGAGGCCGGTCTGGCCGCCAAACATACCGTCGTTGTGGTCTTCGGTCCGGGGGTGGGTGTCCATGTTCCACTCCAGGCCGAGGTTCTTATTGAAGTAGCGTGTAACACTCCCGATCAGACCAAAGTTGTTGCTCTGGTACTGGTGCCCGTTCACCTGGGAATTTGGCGGCAGGTAGAGATAGCTATACCCCCCGAAAATGTCCCATCTCGAGTCGTACTGCGCAGGCCCCTTGGCAGCGGGAGCAACCTGAGCGATCAGGACCGCAGGCATAGTAACCGCCAAAGCCAGAATCAAAACCCGAAAAGGTGTTTTGAGAAGACGAGAGTGCATGCGTTTTTCCTCCACAAAGAAAGCTGAACCATCAAAAGACCAGAGTCCCCACAGAAATCGATACCAAGCTCCGGCAGCGCCCCAATACCGCAGAACACGAAGCCCAGTTTGAACTTACAGCACTATTAAAAATACCATAGGCAGTTTCGGGCAGACGACATTTTTTCAATAAGTTGCATTCTGGAGGCGAAACTCGGATTTCCGGCCCGGTAAGATTACTTCCGTAATTCCACTTTGGAATCGCGTCAGGACCGGGTCGTTTCAGCCGAGGTTCAGGGTCTTGAGAAGGCTCCGGGGCTCACGCTGGATCTTTTCCTGCAGCAGGGTGATGGCGTAGATGAGCTGCTCGGGCCGCGGGGGGCATCCGGGGACGTAGACGTCGACGGGGATGACCTGGTTGACGCCCTGGAGCAGCGCATAGTTGTTGAAGACGCCCCCCGAGGTGGCACAGGCGCCCATCGAGATAACCCATTTAGGTTCTGGCATTTGATCGTAGAGACGACGGATAACGGGCGCCATCTTGTTGGAGACGCGGCCGGCAACCACCATGAGATCGGACTGGCGCGGCGAGGGCCGAAAAACCTCGGCGCCGAAGCGGGCGATGTCGAACCGGGAAGCGCCCATGGACATCATCTCGATGGCGCAGCAGGCGAGGCCGAAGGTCATGGGCCACACGGAGCTCTTGCGAATCCAGTTGACCGCAAAATCCATCGAGGTGAGGAAGACCCCTTCCTGACCCTCAAAGCCGTAATTTGCTTCCTGAAGCTTGACGCGGTTTTTTGCGCTCGAGTCCAGCGCTCCGAAAAGGTACCGGTCCCGCTCTGCCGTAGCCGCCATGTTTTTACTATACCGCGATGCGCCCGCTGCCGCGAATCGACAGGGAACGAAGGCTCTCGGCGCTGGTTTCATTCCTCTCAAAAGACTGATGGAAGGCTTAGGTTTGCCTTACAGATTTCGTCCTACGTTGCAATCAAGGGCCTGGCTACGCTGCCCGGTCGGGTGGTGTAAACGGGCCTTAAAGCAAGTCCGGAAGCTCACAAGAAAATGGGCTCCCGCGAAAGGAGTCGAACATGTTGAAGCGTATCAACGTTGCATTGGGAATTGCAGCGCTGGCGGCAACCTGCGGCCTCTCAGCAAACGCGGCAGAGCGGGACCTGTTAGTCCCCCGGCAGCAGGACAAAGCCGCACTCCGTCAGGAAGCAGTCGAACAGCTGCTTCCCCTGGTCGCTGACAGCAAGCAGGAAACCATCTCCAAACAGGATTGGCTGAAGCAGATGGAAGCGGAGTTTGACCGGTTGGACAGGGACAAGACCGGCGTACTGAATGTCAAGCAGATCTCGCAATCGAAGCCGGTGCCCAGGCGCCCCTACGACATGGGGAAGTAACGCGCGCTTTGGAGAATCCTCCATCGAGCGTGGCTTATCGGCCACTCGAAGACAAGAAAGAGCGCCGGCTCAACGCACGCCGGCGCTCTTTCAAACCCCGCAGGGCCAGCTCGGAGGATGCGAAGCGCCAAGGCGCCCACCTCGGACTCCGGGACACCTGAAATCTTATTCAAGAACCCGCACGCGCCTGCCGTTGAACCTTCGCGATTCAACGCGATAGCATGTCCGGAATAAAAAATACATCAGGAACCCGAGAAGATTCTTGCGTTATCCAACCATCTTGACGAAAATCAAAAGAACGCAACCTGCAAATCTTCCTGCCTTCTAGCCGGTCCTTCGCGGTTAGTGGCTTGGCCTGAGCAATGCCGATTCCCTCCATCGCGACTGTCGATGGTTGCAACCTAACCCCTGTTCCTCGTACCCAGCTCCACGTGGGGACGCCTTTTTCGGAGCGGAAAGATCATGCGCACTTTTAATTTCAAGCTGTTTGTCGTGCCCGCCCTCTTCGCATTCCCCGCCTTCGTCCTGACTCAACCCGCTCTGGCCCAACCCGCAACAACGCAGGCCGCCTCGGCTCCGGCCACCCAGGCCCAAATTGCCGCACTGCAGCAGCAAGTTGCGCAGGCGCAGTCGGCCGGTGACAACGCATGGATGCTGGTGAGTGCGGCGCTGGTGCTGCTGATGACGGGGCCTGGGCTGGCGCTGTTTTATGGCGGCCTGGTGAGGAAGAAGAACATCCTGGCCACAATGATGCAGAGCTTTGCCATGATGGGGCTGGTGACGGTGATCTGGGCTGTCTGCGGCTATTCGCTGGCCTTTGGGCACGGGAACGCGTTCATCGGCAGCTTTGAGCACCTGTTTCTGCGCGGGGTGACGCTGACACCGAACACCGACTACGCGG
>CAYWSR010000228.1:0-7249 GCA_964460385.1 uncultured Occallatibacter sp.
TTGCCGATCACGTCGCGATAGCGGTCCGTATCGTGCGTCTTCAGGTAATCCAGCAGGCGGCGGCGCTTGCTCACCAGCATCAGAAGTCCGCGCCGGGAGGCGT
This sequence comes from uncultured Occallatibacter sp., assembly GCA_964460385.1. GTDB lineage: Bacteria > Acidobacteriota > Terriglobia > Terriglobales > Acidobacteriaceae > Telmatobacter. Next base: position 104 of record CAYWSR010000228.1, read on the forward strand.
GATCCTTCTTGTGGGTTTTAAAGTGTTCGGTTAGCTCGCCAATCCGCTCGCTCAAAATCGCAATCTGGACTTCGGGGGAACCAGTGTCCGATTCATGGGTGCGGAAACGTTCAATCAGGGTAGTTTTCTTTGCAGTCGCCAGCACGGCGTGTGGTACTCCTCTTTTGTCTCAGGTCCACTCTCAAGTGTCTGGTTTGAGATTACCATGAATCGGTTCCTCTGCGCCATCGCCTGAGTACCCGCAAAAATCAATGCCTCTCAACGCGTTCCCTACGATGGAGGAACTTCGTAGACTGCGTTCACCATCGTGTCCGCACTCATATTCACCGTGCAGGTCTCGGTAATTGCAAGAGTGCAGCCATCCCACGAGTCAAATTTGTTTTGCCCGACGGTTGCCGGGGCCGTAATCGTCACCGTCGTTCCCGTCTCATAGGTCCGCTCGAATGGGCTGAGCCCGTTTCCGGTTCCGTTGATGTCGTTGGGAGTCACCACGATCATTACCCCCTTCGTCGGGTTGGTGGTGTTGATGGTCAGCGTATACATGGAATTAGACTCCGGGGCCTGATTGCCTCGGGGTCCTTTTCGACAGCCTGTCGCCAGCCCGCAAATCACAGCGCCTATGTAGAAAACCGCAACCCATCTCTTCGCTCCCATGGCCTCTTCTTCCCTCCGCGCTCATCCCGCTTCGACGCCCAATCCGGTCGCCGTCAACTCATCTGTTACGGCTGTTCTTTTACCAGCCAGTAGTTGGCCCGCGCAACAATCCGGGCGCCATAATCCTCCACTGTCCGCACCCGGATCGTATGCAGCCCCGGTGTCGGGTCCGACGGGCTGAACGAGATCAGATACCGGTTCCGCGCATGTTTTGCTGCATCCACAACCCGCTGCTCGAAGCCCTTGTCGCCGGTAAACGTTGTGTACTCCCCGCCGCTCATGTGCGCTACTTCTTTGGCTACATTCTTTTTGAATGCCTGAACGATCATAGCAACAGTTGAGAACAGGTTCATCGTCCGGTCTTCGCCGGTGCTGTCCTTCGAGTCGTGAATCAGCTCCGCCCGGGACGGCGAAAAGCACACGCTCAGGATCAGCACATCCGACCTCCCGATCCTCTCCACCAGTTGCTCCGGCCTGGTGTGCTTGCTCCCGTGATCGCGCTCTTCGCTCACCAGCAGCACCACCCGCCGGTACTCTTTCGGCTGCGTTTCCAGCAGGTCCACGGCAGAACTCACAGTGTCCAGAATCGCATCGCCCCCGTTGCCCTGCTCCAGATGCTTGAGTGACTCGTCCAGCAGCTCGCTGTGACGCGTGAAGTCCCTGATCAGGTGCGGATGCGAGTCAAATCCCATGAGCGCTGCCTCGCTTCGGCCATCCGCCAGAAAAAGATCGAGCAGCGGGCCCAGCTTGGCCAGCTTGCTAAACTCCAGCGCGCTCACTCCGCCCTCTTCGACCGCCACCACCAGCGCAACCGGCGCCGTGTCCATCTCTTCCTGCACGCGAAGCTTCTGGGCCACGCCGTTGTCCTCAAGCACAAAGTCCCCCGCGCGCAGCCCGTACACAACCTCGCCGTCATGCTTTTCCACGAGTGTCGGAACCAGCACTTCGTTGGTTGTTACGCGAAGAGTAGGGGGCTGGTCGTGTTCGAGCGCACTTGGCAGCGGCTTTGGAGGCTCAATCGGAGGAAGCTGCTGCGCCCCGGCGGCTGCGCTGCCCGCAACCAGCACCAGAGAAGCAAGCGTACCTAAAAACCGAAACCCCAGACTCATACGGAATAGAACTCCACGATCTTGTGCTCTAGTGCAATGGCACTTGCGATCTTTGTCGCGTCTTCCTGGCCTCAAACCCGCTTACGGACCTCGTCCTCCAGCCGGCCGGTCCAGGCCAGAAAGCTCAACAACTCCCAGCGCTGTGACCAGAGGAAGCTGAATATCTTTCGCGTCGTCAGCGTCTCGGCCTTCTGCCCCGAGTAGGTCTCCACTCGCCAGCGCAGATACTCGCTCCGCCACGGAGCCAGGCGATGGCCTCGGGTCGCATTCCAGACGAATCGAATCGGAGCGAACAAGCTATGTCCTTTGCCTCGAGTATAGACGGTGCCAGGCTGCTTCCGGGGCTGGAAGCAGAGTGCATGATTCGCCCGGCACGAACCGCCCCGCCCTGAGCCGCGCACAGCTCCACCCTGACTCTGCTCTGAGCGTCAGCTCACGCACGGACACCGGGAGCCAAAGAACCTCGAGCCCATCCCTTTTGCTCAAAAGGGAGCTATTGGAGCTTGCTGAACAGGTCGTTCGATTGAGATTCCAACTGCGCAATCACGTCTTCAAGCGCCGTCTGCTGGGTCTCAGAGAGCGAGAGCTCAGTCGATACCTGCCCCACATCCGCCTGCATCAGGTTGGTTTGCGCACTGGTCAACTGCGTTTGCGCGCTCGTCACCGCATCCCCGGCCGCTGTCACCTGGCTGATCGAGTTGTCGATCGTCACTCGCTGCTGCGATACGTACCCCATCGCAGTGCTCAGCGCCGTCGTATCGCTCACCGCTTGAGCCGTGTCCACCGTGCCGCTTGCATAGTCCGCCACCAGGGCGTTCAATGCGCCAAAGACGCTGTTCGCGCCTGCGCCAAGAAAGATCTTGCTGCCCGGAACATTCAGCTGAATCTTCTGGCCGTTCGGTGTCACCAGGTAGTTGATGTCCGAGTCGCCGTTGTAGGCCGTCACTGCAGGAGAAGTGCCATTCGAAGTCGTAAAGGGCGTTGTCGAGGTCTGCCCGCCCGAAAAGATGTACTGCCCCTGGTAGCTCGTATTCGCCAGCGATTGCACCTCGTCCAGAATCCCGGAAATCTGGTTGGAAATCGACTTCACATCGCTCGCGTTTTGCGTCCCGTTATTGGCCTGTGTAGCCAGAGAGATCGCCTGAGTCAGTTGCGAAACCACGCTGCCCAGCGTTGAATCCGCTACCTGCAGTTGCCCGGTCACAAGGTTGCTGCTTTGCGTGAATGAGTCATCCTGCTGAATCTGGTTCAGCAGCAGCACATTCTCGCCCGAAGCCACGGGATTCTGGCTCAGCGATGTGATGCTCACTCCGCTCGAAAGCTCTGCCGTGAGCTGTTGTTGGTTCGCCTGAGCATCGTCCAGAGAGCCCACAAGGTTGGTCACATAACTCGGATCAACGCGCATGATGACGCTCCTCTATTGCTGCCTTCGAGCTTCGACCTCATCGGAGCGATTGCTCATCGCCGGACTACGAGACCGTCGCTTGTTCCCCCAGGTTCAGCACGGATGCCATCACCGTGTTCAGCATCGTGAACACTTGTGAGGCGGCCTGGTAGCTCCGCTCGAATGTCGACATCGCCGATGCTTCGTCATTCAAATTCACGCTGGAGAGCGCGTTGCTCTGCGTTTGAAGCTGCGTTACCGAAGCATTTGCCGCCGTGTTCTCCGTCTGTACATTCGAGACCATCGCACCCAACTGGGAGACAAAATTCGCGTAGAAGTTTGTCGGCGTCTCGCCGTTCACGATCGTCTGGGCCGCCAACCCCGCCATCGCCGTCGCATTCGAGTTGTCCCCGGTTCCCAGCCCGGCTCCAGCCGCGGCAATGTGATTCGGATCGGTCATTACTACGCTCATTGCAGCCGCGCTGCCGGCCAGTTGTGCCGGCTCGGAGAAGATGTCCCCTGCATTCCCGTCGTCGCCGACGAGGTCGGTCCCCACATTGTTCAGCGCATTCACTTGCGTCGAAACGCTTTGGGCCAGCTGATCGAGGGACCCAAGCACGCTCGGAATGTCCCGATCCCGCGCTGTCAGATAGCCGCCTAGCTGCCCGCCGCCACTTGCCAGCGCCGCCGTAATATCTGCCCCGCCCACGAAGAAATGCGTCACGCCATCCACGGATCCCGTGGTGAGTTGAAAGCTTTGTCCTTCGGAGACGAGCAGCTGCCCCGCGGTAGTCGTAACCGAAATCCCGTTGTTCTCGGTCGTAATCTGGTTGACCCCAATCAGCTGCGAGAGCTGGCTCAGATCCTGCTGCCGCTGGTCCTCGAGGGTTCCCGCATCTGCGTCCGGCGAGGTGGACTGGATCTGTTGATCGAGCTGCGCGATCGCGCTAGTCAGAGAGTTTACCTGGCTCGTCACTCCGCCTGCTTCCTGGTCCAAAGCGGATCGCTGCGAGTTCAGGCTGGCTGCGGCATTCGACACGTCCGATGCAAGCGTCGAAGCGGACGAGAGCACCTCTTCGCGCAGTGAATTGTTCGCTGGGTTCGCTTCAAGCGATGAGAACGAACTGAAAAACCCAGTCAGATCGCTCGAGATATCTCCGGCCTGCGCCGAGCTCGATCCCGAATCGGGCGTGAAAAGCGCCTGCACCGTGTTCAGAGCCGTCAACTGTGCCCCCGTCGACGAGGCCAGTTGCTGCTGCTGATTCAGCCTCTCGGTCAGGACGCGATCCCGCACGGACGTGGCCCCTGTCTCCGTCACTCCGTCGCCGTAGGAGACGCCGCCGATTTCGAGTGGCTGGTTCTCCTGAAAGTTCGGCGTTTCGGTCGTGTAGCCCGGGGTATTTGCGTTGGCCACGTTGTTGGCCACTACATTCAAAGCAGCCTGATCGGCGTCCAGCGCCTGTGTCGTGATGCTAAGGGCCGCGTTAATTGTCCCCATAATCCGGCTCCGAAGGCGTCCAGCCCCGCGCTTGCGCCTCGCTGTACTCGATGTGCCCTTCCCTCAACCGCCGCAGCCGGCGCATTACCGTCAGGTTTGCCCGCGTGGCATCCAGTACCCGTCGAAAGGCCCTCATGTCCCCCGCAGCCTCCCGGGCCTGGCGCGCCAGCGCTCCACTCTTCCCCCCGCCATCGCTCTGCAACTCCAGGGGCCCTCTATCCCGGTTCAGCGCCTGGCAAGCAAGGGCCAGCTCCTCCAGCCGGTCTGCGTCCAACCGGGCCAGCGCCCGCGACGCCTCTGCCACCACCTCGCGGATCTCCAGATCTGTTCGCGGGAGATTCAACTCGCGCATCCCATCATTCCCTTCTTTCGCCGGACGATTAGCTTTGGTGATCCCCGCCCAGCATCGCGTCCACCAGCTTTGAAGCCACCGCGCTGGCGGGCACATTGTAGGTGCCCGCAGCCAGCGCTGCCTGCACCCCTTCCACCATGTCTGTGCGCACACCCGAGTCGGAGAGCGCGTTTGCCACTTCGCTCCCCGCGCTGCTTACCGTCGCCCGATCGCTGTTCAGAGCGCTCGTCGTTGTCGGAGGCGTGCTCTTCGTTTGCGCTGGCGCCTCGTTCGGCTGGGTCACACCAAGCAGCGATTTCAGTCCATCCAGGCTGTTGCGAATATCCATCTTTTTTGCTCCTTGATTGCCCTATCGGCGGACACGCTTATCACTCTAGTCATTCGGATGGTCTCATCGCAGTCTTATGGTTTCCTTTTCTGGTTACCGGCTGGACCCTCCCACATTACTTGTACGACCACCTGCATGGCCGATCTCTCCCAGAATCCGATTAGCAATTCCAAATCCTCCCGCCGCGCTCAATGCCTGCCCCAGCGCTTCGGCGGCAAATGCTCCGAGGGCTCCAGCTGACCCCGAATCCTGATCGTCCGCGTCCTCCGACCCGCTACCGCCAGGAACAGACGTGCCTTTCGTCAACGGCGCCATCAGCTCCTTCATCAGCTGAGCCTCGAACTCGCGCGCGGTCTTCACCAGCCGGGGCGGCGGAAGCGCTGTTCCAGTATTTGCCTCGCTCGTCCCGCTCGTCTGGCTTACTCCCAGGGTCTCCATCCGTCACCTCCTGCGCCAAAAGAGTCGCCCTAGAGAACTACCAGGTCGGCTTCCAAGGCGCCGGCCTCCTTCATCGCCTGCAGAATCGAGATCACGTCCCGTGCCCCGGCTCCTGTCTGTTGCAGTTCCTGCACAAGGTCCTCCACCGTCGCCCCCGGCTTCAGGTCGATGCGGTTCACCGGCTTGTCCTGCGCCTGCACAGTCGTCTGCTGCACCACCTGCGTCGTTCCTTGCGACATGGCGTTCGGCTGCGATACCTTCGGCTCGCTGAGAACATTCACCGAAAGCCCTCCATGCAGAATCGTGACCGGCTGCAGCCGCACCGTGCCCCCAATCACCACCGTCCCGGTCCGCTCGTTCACCACCACGCGCGCCCGCGGGTAAACCTCCACCTCGACAGCCTCCACCTTATCGAGCAGCGAAGGCAGATCCTCGCCTACTGCACTCGCGACCTCGACCCGGCGACTATCAACCGCGTGCGCCCGCGACGAGCCCAGCGCCCGGTCGATGGCCTCGGCCATCCGTTCGGCTGTATGAAAATCCGCGTCGTTCAGCACCACCGTCACCGTGTGCATCTGCTTCAGGTCAAACGGTACCGCCCGCTCCACCAGTGCGCCTCCGGGAATCCGCGCCGTGGTTGGATGGTTCACCTGCCGGGTATTGCCCGCCGATGTCGCGATGTATCCGCCCAGCACCAGGGCCCCCTGTGCCTGCGCATAGATCAGCCCGTCCGGGCCATAGAGGGGCGTCATCAGCAGAATCCCTCCTTCGAGCGACCGCGCATCGCCCGCCGATGAGACCGTGATATCCATCTTCTCGCCCGGGCGACTGAAGGGCGGCAGCGTCGCCACTACAAACACCGCCGCCATGTTCTTCACCTGCATGTTGGCAGCGCTGTTCGATCCGGTCTGCGGCACCGTGATGCCCAGACGTTCGAGCGTCGAAATAAGTGTCTGCGCAGGAAAAACCGTCTGCGAGCTGTCGCCTGTGCCCTTCAGGCCCACCACCAGACCAAAGCCGACCAGTTGGTTGTCGCGAATTCCTTCTATCGTCGCCACATCCTTGATGCGTGCACGCTGGACCAGCGGATCGGCCTGAGCCGCGTACGCGGATGCGGCCCCGAGCGTCATCGACAGGCCCAGCCCAAGGCACCGACGGATCGCGACTCTCAGCCGCCTCTCAATCGAACCTTCAATTCTGTGCCTCATCGTCCTTCTGTCCCGCAATCGCAATACCCGCTCAACATTTCTGTTCCCTGTTCCCTTCTCCCTGTTCCCTGCCCTGTCAGAAGATCAGCAGCTTCTCGAGGAACCGCACCAGCGGATTCTGCCGATACGTCGAGTCGTTGATGATTCCCTTGCCCGTCACCTCCAGCTCAAGATC
>CAYWSR010000229.1:0-7248 GCA_964460385.1 uncultured Occallatibacter sp.
TTCTTTGCGCAGATGGAGCGCAAGAAGTACAAGCTGCATGTAAGGGTGATGCTGAGCAAGTATCGCGGATATGCCGAGTGCCCGGATTGCCGGGGCCAAAGACTGCGGGCCGAGGCGCGGAGCGTAAGGATCAACGGGAGAAATATCTGCCAGGCGACGGCGCTGACGATTGCGGATGCGAAGGCGTTCTTCTTGGGGCTGCAGTTGACGCCGATGCAGGAGGAGATTGCAGGACCGATTCTGCATGAGGTGCGGCAGCGGCTGAACTTTCTGGATGCGGTGGGGCTGGAGTATCTGACTTTGGACCGGCTGGCGTCGACGCTTTCGGGCGGCGAGGCGCAGCGAATTCAATTGGCCACTTCGCTGGGGTCGCGGCTGGTGGGGGCGCTCTACGTGCTGGATGAGCCGTCGATCGGGCTGCACACGCGCGATACGGCGCGGCTGATTCGGATCCTGGAAGAGTTGAGGGACCTGGGAAACACGATCCTGGTGGTGGAGCACGATGCGGAGGTATTGCGCGCGGCTGACCACCTGCTGGATCTGGGGCCGGGAGCCGGGGAGCACGGCGGGAAGCTGCTGGCCGAAGGGGTACTTGCGGAGATTGAGGCGAATCCGAACTCGCTGACAGGGCGGTACCTTTCGGGAAAGATTTCCATTCCGGTGCCGACGCGGAGACGGACGCCGGGACGCGAGAAGCTGGTGTTGCGCGGGGCTGAGGCGAATAACCTGCATGGGCTGAATGTGGAGATCCCTTTGGGGATGCTGGTGGCGATCACGGGAGTTTCTGGGTCGGGGAAGTCGACGCTGGTGCACCAGGTGCTGTATCGCGCGCTGGCGCGGGCGATGGGACAGACAGAGGGGGGCGATCCGACCGGGTTGTTCAAGAGCCTGACGGGCGCCGAGCGGCTGAACGATGTGGTGCTGGTGGACCAGACGCCGATTGGGCGGACACCGCGGTCGAATCCGATTACCTACATCAAGGGATTTGACCTGGTGCGGGAGTTGTTTGCGTCGCAGCCGGATGCGAAACGGTTGTCGCTGACGCCGGGGCACTTTTCGTTCAACGTGCCGGGCGGGCGGTGCAACACGTGCGAGGGCGATGGCACGGTGACGGTGGAGATGCAGTTTCTGGCGGATGTGGAGTTGCCCTGCGAGGATTGCAACGGGACGCGTTATCAGGCGAAAGTATTGGAGGTTGAGTACAAAGGCAAGAACATCCATCAAGTGCTGCAGATGACGGTGAAGGAGGCGCTGCGGTTCTTCGCGGGCCAAGTTAAGCTGCTGGAGAAGCTGGCGGTTCTGGATGAGATTGGGCTGGGATATCTGCGGCTGGGACAGAGCGCGACGACACTCTCGGGCGGCGAGGCTCAGCGTGTGAAGCTGGCAGCGCACCTGGCGCAGGTGAGGGCGGCCAATGCGACGGTGAAGCCGAGCCAGGCAAGCCGGGTGTTGTACATCTTGGATGAGCCGACGACGGGGCTGCATTTTGACGATGTTTCGAAGCTGCTGACGGCGTTCAGGAAGCTGATCGATGGGGGTGGTTCGCTGATTGTGATCGAGCACAACCTGGATGTGATCAAGTGCGCGGATTGGGTGATCGACCTGGGGCCGGAAGGCGGATCGGGGGGCGGACAGATTGTGGCGGAGGGTACGCCCGAAGAGGTGGCGGGGAATTTGCTGTCGCACACGGGGCAATGGTTGCAGAGGGTGCTGTAGGGGCATCTCGCGGCAGCCAATGGAGCCGAAGATCAATAAGCCAAAGCTGGGCAGCGCTGCTATTTGATGGGTGCTTCCGTCGGCTTGCTCGCGGACGGAGCTTGATCGACGAGCAAGAATTTGAGTCCGGGCCAAGTGGTGGGGATGTTTTCAAAATGGGCGTCGGGGAAGGTTGTGGGGATGGGTGTGGCGTGTCCACGAGGCAGATTGTTGGGGACAACCTGCGGAGCATGCTGATTCAAGGCGAGGAACTGGATAGGATTCTGGCTGCGGGTGAGGAGCTGCGCCGGAATCGCGGACTTTGGCTGCGGCGATGCAAGGCCGGTCCAGTTTGGAGTAGCAGGAGTGGCAGGCAGCAGTGAAACGCGGGGAGATTGTGCATCGAGGCTGAAGCCGAACGAAGGCGCGTTGAATTGCCGGACGGAATTGCCGGGGATGGGATCAGGATGCGGCGAGGCTGGCGGGTTCGACTGGCCAGCAGCAACGGCTGCGGGACAGACCAAAAGGGCGAGAAGGATGAGCCGCATTTGAGAAGCCTCCGAGTGCAGGATCGGCCGCCCGACGTTGAGATCGCAGAAGCTGAGGAAAAGACGAGAGAGACTGGAAAATGAAAGCGCGGAAACCTCCGCTCAGACCTGGATGACGAGGTCGGTGTACTGCTTCAGTCGCGGGTCGGCGGTGAGGAAATGCATCGGTTCGGTGAGGGCCTGAGCGATTAGCAGGCGATCGAAAGGATCGGCGTGGTGGAGAGGCAGGCTGGCTACCACGAGTGCGTGCTTGGATCTGATGGGCAGTTCATGGAAGCCGTTGACCTGAATCTGGTGGAACAGTTCCTCGGGGTCCGCATTCATCTTGCCGAGGCGGGTCTTGATAGCAACTTCCCAAATCGAGGCAGAAGAGACAAAAACCCTCTCTGCATCGCGCATGATCTCCAGGGTGGTCGGGGAGAGCTTTTTGGGTTCATAAAACCACCAGCAAAAAATATGGGTATCGAGGAGAATCCTCATTCTTCGTCTCCGCGCCCTTCAAAGTACTTTTGAATTTCCTCTGGCAGCGGGTCGTCGAAATCGTCGGCGATCCAGCCCTTTCCTTCGAGTGCACCGAGTCCTGTTAAACGGTTTTGTTTCGTATCGAGACCGGTGAGGCGGGCGACGGGTTTGCCGGCGCGGGCGATGACGATGTCGTGGCCGGCGGCGGCTAGATCGACGAGCTTGTAGAGCTGGGTCTTGGCTTGGTAGATGTTGACCGTTTGTTTGATGGGCATGGTCGTAGCCATTCAGCTCCTCCTTGACTTGACCAGGTCTAGTCTAGCATGAATCAAGATTCCACAAGTTTGCGCTCTCTATGCGACACATTCCAAGTCACTTTTGGGTCTGGTAGGACTGGAGGCGCTTTGTCTGCTCGGCCTGAGATTCGACGCGGAGCTCCCCGCGGAGCGCATCGGAAACGAGGGTGCGGTCGTAAGGTTCCTGGGTCCAGTGGTTGCTTGTGTCGCTGAGATATTGTGTGCCGAGGATCTGCTTCTGCTTTATGTTTTGCAGGTAGCGGTCAAGGGTCGCGGCGGCGATCCATATGGCAGTTGAGTCGCCCTTGGCGATTGCGACCATGGCGAGGGTATGGGCGAGGAGGTAGTCGTCCGGCTTGTCTCCATGCTGAAAGATGAAGGCGGCTTCTTCAAAGTCTTTGCCGGTGTGGAGGGAGCCCGCAGCGAGCAGCTTGCTGGTTTGCTCGCGGCGATCGAAGTCTGACTTACTGACGACTGTCCAATCGATCTTGTCGGTTTGGCGGACGCGCTGATCTTCGTCGAAGATGGCTTTCATCTCGGCGTTTGGTTCGGCGGCGTCAGCGACGGTGTATTGGCGATTTGGGTCGAAGTCGGTGGCAATGCTTGCGCCTTTGGGAGCGTGTACAAAGACAAGCGGGTCGAGATGGATGTTTGGCGGGAGGTCAGCGAAGGAGAGGACTAACTGTTCACCTTTTTGGGCGGCGATGAAGTTGTCCTGGTCGTTGGGATCGGCTGAATTTTGGAAGGTTAAGTGAAGGGCGCCAGCAACGAAGGTGCTCTTTACAACCTTATCGCGGCGGGCGCCAGGACCAATGGCGGAAAAGATTGAAGGCCCATGCGACTGCGCGGCTTCGATGGAGATATGTCCGGGGCGCTCGAGCGCGCCGGTGATTGCGCCCTGGTCATCGGTGAGGATGAGGACGAAGAGGTTGCGGTCCGCAAGGCGCATGGCCCAGGTGCCGACGAAGTCATCTGGTGATTGAGCAGCGGCTGTCAGCGGAGCGAATAGAAGCGCCAGGGCGGTGCAGAGATGAAAGGATCGAGGCATGGTCTGAAGCTCCTGATGGACGTACTGCATTGGTGGACGGATGGAATTATAAAACGTGGGTCGGCGGATGGATTTGCCAGCGGCTATGAGGATTGAGTAGAACATTGGAGACGCGAAACAGGCGGGTTTTCAGTGCCGCATCGTAAACGTTTACGTCAACAGTGATAGAAAGCTGAACTCGGGCGAGTGGGATGGGACAAGCTGGTGAGGAAAGAACTGAAAGAGGTGAGGGACTTTGAGCATATCGACGGGTGCTATGGGATCGGACAGGAAGTCGTTGCATCATCATGATGAGGATTTTGAAGCGCCGCTGATTCCGCACGGGCGGTTGATTCCGTTTCTGGTGGTGACGCCGCTATTTTTCCTGTGGGCGATTCCGAATAACCTGACCGATTTTTTGATTCGGCAGTTTATGAAGTCGTTTGAGATCAACCGGTCGGGCGCGGCCCAACTGCAGATCGGAATCTTTATCGGGTACTTCCTGATGGCGATTCCGGCGGGCGAGATCATGCGGCGGTTCGGATACAAGGCTGGGTTGCTGTTGGGATTGGTGCTGATGGGCGCGGGGTGCTGGCTGTTCTGGCCTGCGGCGGGTCTCGACAACTACTTGTTTTTTGTCTTCGCGCAGTTTGTGATTGGGTGCGGGTTATCGTGCCTGGAGACGGGCGCGAACTCGTTTATTGCGCAGCTTGGGCCGAGCGCGTCGAGCGAACGGCGTCTGAATCTGTCGCAGGCCTTCAATCCGCTGGGGTCGATTACGGCGGGGCTGGTGGGGACGGTTTTCATCTTTTCGGGCGTGGAGTTTACGGGCGCGGAGACCGCGGCAAAACGGGCGGCAGGGACGATGCAGGCGTACCTGCACAGCGAGACAATGCGCGTGGTGCCTACGTACATGGCGCTGGGAACGGTTGCGCTGCTGTGGGCGCTGATGGTGCTGATCACCAAGTTCCCCGATGCGGCGAAGGAGGATAGTTCGCGCGAAGATGCAGGGCCGGCTAAGCATGTGAGCCTGTTTCAGCGGCACTTTGTGCTGGCGGTGCTGGCGCAGTTTTTGTATGTGGGCGCGCAGGTGGGCACGTGGAGCTATTTCATTCTCTATGTGCGGTCGGCGACGGGAGTGGGAGACAAGTACGCAGGGTACATGCTGACGGGAACGCTGGCGGCGTTTGCGGTGGGGCGGTTCAGCTCAGCTTGGCTGATGAAGCACTTTCATGCGCGGACGATGCTGGGGGTCTATTCCGTTGTGAATGTGGTGCTGGGATTGGTGGCGGTGTTGCAACCGGGTTGGGTGGGGACGTGGTGCCTGCTGACGACCAGCCTGTTCATGTCGATCATGTTCCCGACGATCTTTGCGCTTGGGCTGAAGGGGATGGGCGACAAGACGAAGACGGCAGGATCGCTGCTGGTGATGGCGATTCTGGGCGGGGCTGCGCTGACCAAGCTGATGGGGATGCTGGCGGATGCAAGCAGTTTGCAGATGGCGTATGTAGTGCCGGTGGTGTGCTTCGCGTGCGTGGCGCTGTATGCGTGGTTTGGGGGAGAAGCGGAAGAGCAGCGAGTCAGCGAGTCAGCGGGTTAGCGAGTCAGCGGGTCAGCTCGCAGGCTCTCTTTGTGTTGGGCGGGAGTGAGGTATTCGCTCCCTATTCCGCGACGACGGGGTTGGTGAGTGTGCCGATGCCTTCGATGGTAATGGTGACGGTTTCGCCGGGGCGGAGCCAGCGCTTGGGGGTGCGTCCGATGCCGACGCCGGCGGGTGTGCCGGTGGAGACGATGTCGCCGGGGAGAAGCGGCGTGATGGAGGAGATGTACTCGACGAGGCGCGGAATCTGGAAGACGAATTGGTTGGTGCTGGCATCCTGGAGGACTTCGCCATCGATGGTGAGGCGAATGTCGAGAGAGTGCGGGTCGGGGATCTCGTCGGCGGTGACGATGGCTGGGCCCATGGGGCAGAAGGTGGGAAAGCTTTTGGCGAGGGACCACTGCGAGGTTTGGCGCTGGATGTCGCGGGCGCTGACGTCGTTGACGATGGTGTAGCCATAGACGTGGCGATTCCAGTCTTCGGCCGGGATGCGGAAGCCGCCGTGGCCGATGACGAAGGCGAGCTCGGCCTCGTAGTCGGGCTCAGAGGAGTTGGCGGGCAGCACGATGGGGTCGCGAAGGCCGATGATGGCGGTGGTCATCTTGAGGAAGACGACGGGGAATTCGCTGACGGCATGGCCGGTTTCTTTAGCGTGAGCGCTGTAGTTGGCGCCGATGCAGAAGATGCGCGGCGGGTTGGAAAGCGGGGCGTGGATGCGGACCTCGGCGAGCGGGTAGGAGGGGTAGGCGACACCAGCGGGAGGGGCGGTTACACCGCCGGAGATGACCTCGAGCGTGTCGTTGTAGCCGCTGGAGAGGTCGAGGATGAGGTTGCCGTCTTCAAGCAAGGCTCCGGGACGGACAAGGCCGTCATTTATAGAGAAAGAGACCAGTTTCATTGGGAACTCCTACAAACTGAATCAATCTTCGCACATTACTCAGTGCGGGATGGAAGCGCCCACTGAACCAGAATGACCGCGAGTATGATCGCGTAAATCACCATGCCTTGCGTGCCAAAGCCCCAGCGACCAGTCAGCCATGACGATCCGCCATCAAAATGTCCAAGTATCAGGGCGAACAGGATGACCAGGCCCAATTCTCTTGAAACGGCGCGGACGAGGAAAAATGCAAAGGCAATGTAAAACAGCTGATAGGCAACAAACCACACAGGCCCATGACTGATAAAAAAGTGGGTCAAGTGATTAAGCTCATCGGCAGTTTCCGGGTGCTGCCAATATGTCGGCGGCTGTCCGAGGAGTGTGTTGAAGTCGTCGAAAAGCACAACGCCAACCATCACCCAACTGAGACGCTTGACTGTTTCATCCGTTGTGATTTTCGAGAACAGCATGGATTTCAAGCCGCCTGACGGGTTATTTTGCTCAAACTCATTTTGGCATATCGTGCATGGATCATTCGTATCGCGACGCCTCGAGGGGGTCGAGGTTTGGCGCGCGAATGGCGGGGGTTATGCCGTTCTTGTACACGCGTTGGGCGTCGAGGCGATGGCGGTGCAGTCCTTACGAAACGGCGTGCGGCTTCAGACGGCGAGGGCTCAGTAGCCGAAATCAGGCGGCGGGATTTATGCGGCGGTCCAGCCACCATCCATGGTAAACAACGAGCC
>CAYWSR010000230.1:0-7187 GCA_964460385.1 uncultured Occallatibacter sp.
TCGAGATGTTCTCGCTGTGCGAGCATCACATGCTGCCCTTTTTCGGCAAGGTGCACGTGGCCTACATTCCCAACGGCAAGGTCCTCGGCCTGAGCAAGATTCCCCGCCTGGTGGAGGTCTTTGCCCGGCGCCTGCAGGTGCAGGAGCGGCTGACGCGCCAGATCGCCGATTCCATCCAGGAAGCTATCCAGCCTCAGGGCGTGGGAGTGGTGATTGAGGCGCGCCATCTGTGCATGATGATGCGCGGCATCGAAAAGCAGAACTCGTCGACCGTCACAAGTGCGATGGTGGGCTGCTTCCGTCAGAAGGAAACGCGCAGCGAGTTCCTGTCATTGGTACGGTCTCATGGAGCAGGAACGTCATGAGCCCACGGCTTTGGCAGGTTGTGAATCGATTCATGTAACTACCCGGCCCGTTCCGCTAAAGTAGAGAAGTGAACGGGCTGCTGGTCATCGACAAACCATCGGGCATTACCAGCCACGACGTGGTGGCGCAGATGCGCCGCATCACGGGCGAGAAGTCGATCGGCCACCTGGGTACGCTCGATCCCATCGCCACGGGCGTATTGCCCGTTCTGCTGGGCAAATACACGCGTCTGGCGCAGTACTTCGCGAAGGCCGAGAAGAGCTACACCGGCGCAATGCGGCTGGGGTTCGCGACCGACACCTACGACGCAGAAGGCGCGCCAGAAGGCCCAGATCGCTGGCCACAGTACAGCTCGGGTGTCACGCTCGGCCGCATCCGCGCCATGGCCATGCGCTTCCGTGGAGAGGTCGAGCAGACGCCGCCCGCGTTCTCCGCAAAAAAGATCGCGGGCAAGCCGGCTTACGAACTGGCCCGGGAAGGGAAACCGGTCGAGCTGAAGGTGGAAATCGTCCACGTCTCGAGCTTCGTGATCACCGGGATGGATGGCGCCACGGTCACCTTCAACCTGAGCATCAGCGCCGGCGGGTACGTCCGCTCCATCGTCCACGATCTCGGCGAGGATCTGGAGTGTGGCGCACACCTTACCAGCCTGCGGCGAACGAAAGCCGGGGTATTCTCGCTGGACGAAGCCCACACGCTTGACGAACTGAAGGCGCTGGCCGGCGATGGTCCGGCGGGCCATGATTCGGCCATCGAGGCTCTTTGCGTCCATCCCCGGACGCTGCTGCCGGAGATGCCCCCGGTTACAGCCGATGCGGAATCCCTCGGCCGCCTGCGCAACGGCGCCCAGGCGAATCTGCCGGAGTTCTCCGACGCACCGCTTGTGAAAGTCTTCGAAGGCCAGTCGGGCCTGGTGGCGATTGCCAGGCGTGTTGCCGGAACGCTGTTTCAGCCAATCGTGGTGATGGTGTAGAAGCCAGGGGTCAGGGTCCAGGGTTCAGGGGTCAGAAAAACAGGGAACAGAAGAGCGGGGACTAAGGACCAAGGGACTAGGACAGCAGTGAAACAGTGAATGAGTGAAGAAGTGAGAATCGGCTGATTTTGATGAGTCGGCGGTCTGTAACTCCCTTGTTTCAGAGGGTGTGTGCGATTAACGTGTTTGTTTTCTGTGGAGGTCGTCAGGATAGTTTTTTATGGATCATGAGGCTAAAGAGTTGGAAAAAGGGAAGTTAAGCATGATTTTTTGGGTGTTTGGTGACATTCTGTCGTCGGCTAGTTTGCCCTTCTTTTTTGTCCTTCCTGGCCTCGGCCCGGCGGCTCGGATGGCGACCTGAGCTGCGCAGGGGAGCTTTGTACCGATTTCCACGATGAGTATGTCGGCGGCCATGGCGTAACGGCCGGTTCTCAGTTGTCAATTCTCAGTTGTCGGTGTTTAGTTGTCACTGGACAGTGGGCAGGGAACAGGGACCGGGGAATCCAGGGACCGCGGGTCCAGGGACTAAGGGGCGTAGGGACTGGGAGAGGCATCGCTTCAATGAGCGAGTTGGGCGCAAGAGATGTGGCGACGAAGGTGGGACTTGTCCTTCAATGGGATTGTTTTGGCGCTGTTGTCTGTGCGGTTCTGCTGACGGGTTGTGGGCAATCGAGTCCGCAGAGCCAGACGATCAGCTTCGGCGCAATTGCCGTGCAGAGTGCCGGCACATCGATTCCGCTGACGGCGACGGCAAGTTCCGGGTTGCCGGTGAGCTTTGCATCGACGACGCCGGCGGTGTGCACGGTCACGGGCACGGCGGCCACGCTGATTATTTCCGGGAGTTGCACAATTGAAGCCAGCCAGGGCGGCAATGCAAGTTACATGGCGGCCTCGGCAGTTACGCAGAGCTTCACGGTGAATGGCGAGACGCAGACGATTACATTTGGCGCGATTGCGGCGCAGACGGCTGGCGCATCGTTTGCATTGACAGCCACCGCTAGCTCCGGTCTGGCGGTAAGTTATACGTCGATCGCTCCAGTGGTCTGCGCGATCTCGGGTGTAACTGCAAGTCTGAACGCTGCAGGGACGTGCACGATTGAAGCGAGCCAGGCCGGAAACAACACCTATGCGGCAGCGCCTACAGTTACACAGAACTTTACGGTGAACGCGGGGTTAACTGCGTGCGCGACGCCGGCTCCAACCAATCCCGCAGCAGGGAGCGGGACTTATCAACAAATCGCGATCAATCCGGCGGTGTATGGGAAGGGCTCGACGGCGGGCTGGACGGTGTTTGGCTTCAGCCAGGAACCAGTACTGACTGCGCCGGGCGATCCGCAGGTCTTCGAGATGCTGCCGAATTTGGTGCCACGTTCCTGGGCGCGGTGGGATACCGATGGGACGCATGCCGCCGACTATAACTTTGGCTATCCCGCGCAGGCAGAGGCTGCCGGGATCGTGTTCATTGGCGGAACCACGGCTACGGTTCTCTTCCCCGACGAGTTTCCCGTGGCGGCGCAGTTTGAGGCGCTTGTCTCATGCGATGGGCTCGGGGAGCCGGTGACTCATGACCCTCCACTGAATTACTATCGCGGCAGCATGGCTTCAACGGCCTATCGGCAATACATCATCGGCATCGCCGAGATACAGATCGACGGCGGCGTGGACGGTGTTTTCTTCGACGAAGTGAGCGGAAGTTATGAAGGGGCAACTTATAACGGCGACGAAGGGTTCGATGACGCCGATGTGGCGGACTTCGGCGGTTTCCTTTGCGCGAAGTATCCCAATCTGACAGCGGCCCAGTGGCAGTCGCAGTTCGGCGTCGAGGCAGCCGACAATCTGAACTGTTCGGCCGTCGCCGCGCTGGCAGGTCGCACTTTCAACTATCGCGGCTATCTTGCGCGCAACGGCTGGGATACCAACCCACTTACTTCATCGAACCCGCTGGCAGCGGAGTGGGGCGTGGTCGGAGAGGATCCGTACAATGGCACCTTTACAAGTACCTATGTGAACCTGGTGTATTGGCAAGACATTGTACTGACGCTGCGAAACTATGCGCGCCAGAAATACGGCAAGGAGATCTACATTACGGCCAACGGCACTTATCCGTTTGTAGATTTTCAAGCTATCGGGCTGTTTGACTACAACATCAATGGACCGGGCGGCTCGAGCCAGGATTTCTGCCCACTGACTGCCAGCGGCGATCTTGACGGGACTCAGTCGCTGATGCCGGCATTTCTCTATATGCAGCAGCAGTCAGCATATGTCACCAAGCGAAATGTGCTTGTTTCGCTGTTTATTGATTGGCCCACCGGGCCGATGTACCGCTACCTCTCTTTGCCGATGCCGGAGCAGCAGGATTACTGGCGCATGTATGTGCCGGAGGCGTACGCCGTCGGGGTCCACTTTGCCATGCATCTCGAGGACACAATCGGCGATCCGACTGCAACGCAATTGGGGCTGATGCCCTTCTTCGATCAGACCGCGGCATTTTATAAGATGCCGGCTCACGCGGTGCTATACGACAATCCGCAGATACTCGGCGGCACGGTGACGGCGTCCGCAGCGCATGTGGCAACAAGCCTGACACAAAGCAGCGACGGGAGCACTGTGGCGCACCTGATCAACCACAACTACGCGAAGGGATTTGTGCCGCAGGCAGGAGTCGTCGTGACGTTTCCGGTGGCGGTCGCGCCGACGACGGTGACGCTTGTCTCGCCGGATGCATCGGGGGATACATCTGTTCCATTCACTTATGCGAATGGGGCGGTGCAGGTGACGGTTCCGCAGCTCGTGGCGTATACGGCGGTGGTGGCGGAGTAGCGGGCTGATGACCGCTAGGCGCGGCAACGCCATTGGCGGACGAGGTCTTCAGCGGCTTCGGGCCAGTCGGGGAACTGGAAGGTGAATCCGGCGTGGAGCAGGCGCGTGGGGACGACGCGGCGGCTTTTGAGGACGAGTTCGGACTCGGTGCGGAGGAAGAAGGCGGCGATTTCGATGGCGAGGGCCGGTGCTGGAAAGCCGTTCGGCATGCCCCAGGCCTCGCGCAGGCCGAGCATGAATTCGCGGTTGGGGAGCGGGTTGGGCGAGGCGAGGTTGACGGGGCCGTCGAGTTCTTCGCGCTGGATGAGAAAGTCGACGGCGCGGCAGAAGTCGGCTTCATGAATCCAACTGACGAACTGGCGACCGTTGCCCTGCTGGCCGCCGAGACTGAAGCGGACGAGATTGAGGAAGGCTTCGAAGGCGTTGCCGGGTGTGGGACAGAGGGTGATGGCGCTGCGCAGGGCGACCTTGCGCGTGTGGGGCGTGAAGGTGGTGAAGAACTCGGCTTCCCAATCTTTTGCGACGCTGATGGAGAAGTTCCACGTGTCTGGCGCGCGGCGGGGACGACCGAGGAGACCGGGAGAGACGAGCTCGTAGCCGCCGAGCTCGCCGGAGGCTTCGTCCATGGGCTGGTCGAGGGAGTGGCGATAGATGGTAGCGGTGGAGGCGTTCACCCAAAGGCGGGGCGGGTTGGCGAGGCGGGAGATGACCTGGCCAAGAAGACGAGTGGTAAGGATGCGGGAGTTATAGATCTCGGTGCGGTTGCGGAGGTTGTAGCGGCAGTTGACGCTGCGGCCGGCGAGGTTGATGCAGACATCGGCGCCCGAGAGGGTTTCGACCCATGATCCATCCGTGAGGGCGCCATCGGTGAGGCCGTCCCAGTGAACAGTTTGCCAGGGCGCGGAGAACGGGCTGCGAGTGAGCACGGTGACGTGGTGGCCTGCGGCCTGGAAATGGCGAGCGAGAGCGTGGCCGACCTGACCGCTGCCGCCGGGGAGAACGATGCGCAGAGGGCGGTTCATTGGGGGGCCTGGTCGAAATCGACGTTGGGGGCGACATCGATTTCGGGGTCGTAGATGGCGCGGAGGAGTTGGCCGGCGTGGCGGTGAAGAGGACGCATGAAAGGCAGGCGCGCGAGCTTGAGGACGATGAGGATCATGCGCAGGGTTTTCGAGAAGAGCAAGGCGGTGAGCTGCTGGTTCGGTGAGCGGTCGTAGACCCAGAAGAGCATGAGGCCCATCTGGTAGAGCCATAGCAGACGCGGCAGGTAGGGGAGGGTGGAGGCGGGAAGTTTGACGCCGGAGTCGGCGACCGCGCGAGCGAAGCAGGCGATGTCCTGCTCGCGGATGCGGGAGGTGTCGGCGCTGAAGGGGGAGAGCGGGTTGTGGGGGTCGATGTGGGCGGAGAGGGCGGCCATGAGGCGGCGATTGGGCGCGAAGTAGTCGAATTTGTGCTGGATGATGGCGCGGATCCGCTGCTCGAGAGTACGGCTCTGGGCGAGAGTGCGGTCGAGAGCGGGGAGGATTTCGGCCTGGGCCTGCTCGTAGAAGGCTGTGACCAGGGCGTCTTTGGAATCGAAGTAGTAGTAGGCCGCGCCGAGGGCGACATCGGCGGAAGCGGCGACTTCGCGCATGGTGACGCGCTCGAATCCGCGCTCACGAAAGGCGGCAAGCGCGGAGGCGAGGATGTGGGCGCGGGTAGATTCGGATTTTGGGGCGGATGGTCGGGGCATGGACTAAGCTGTGGCCTCTCTGGTGGTGCGGCGGCGCATGCGGGCGAGGATGAACATGTTGAAGAAGTGCATTGCGCCGGGGATAAGCAGCACGACGCCGATTTTTGCGCTCTCGAGCTCGATGACGCCGCGGAAGTCTTTGAGCGGATCTTCAGTCTTGAGGGCGAGTGCGATGTAGCCGACATTGACGAGGTAGAAGCCGACAACGAGGAGCTGGTTGACGGAATCGGCGAGCGGGGCGTTGCCGTGGAAGGCGTCGAGCAGGAAGATGCGGCCGCTGCGGTGGAGGGTGCGGGCGACCCAAACGGTGATGGCGATGCTGATGGCGAGGTAGCTGAGGTAGCAGGCTGCGACAAGCATGGGGATTCTCCTTTCGGTGATCAGTTTTCGAGAAAACTGAACGTGTTCAAATACAAGGTAGCGCGGATTTGGCGGGAATGCAAGGGAAAAATGAACGTGTTCAGAAATAACCCTGAGATCCCCGCATGCAAGTAAGCCCCCGCGCGGTGCGAAGGCTCATGGGATGCACTGGATTGAGGGGTTCAAATCAAAGAAAACGTGAGGGTTGATTCAATCGAGCGGGGCCGGGCGCGAGACGGGCCCGGGTCGCTGCGGATGCGGAGAGGCGAGGACCGGTCCAAACCGGATCATGGTTGCGATCCTGGCTGGCCCAGATCAGGGGATGGGCGGCGGGGGGGAGCCCTGCATCATCATCCAGCGGTGGCGGCGGCGGGCGCGGACCGAAGAAACGATCCAGACGATAAGGCAGCCGAGCAAGGCGAGCGGAAGGAAGAAGAGCCAGGCGGGCTGGACGACGCGGTCTTTGCGGACGGTGACGGAGTCGGCCTGATGGACGGCGCCGAACATGGCCACCATGTCGCCGCCGACGGTGACATCCTGGCCGAGGCGGACGCCGCCGAACATGCTGACCAGGTCGTGGCCGATGGAGGCGTTGTCGTCGGCCTTGACGTCGCCGAAGAAGTTGACCACATCGTGCTGAGCGACGCCGCCGATGTGGACGTCGCCGAAGAAGACGACGATGTCGCCGGTGACATGGGCGTCGGGATCGATGTCGACGCTGCAGAAGAAGCAGACGGCGTCGTGGACGGGGTTGGAAGCGGTGGCATGAATCTTCTCGCCGAACTGGACGGCGTCCGCATTGGCCCGGGCGGAGACGGGAAAGGCGATGAGCGCGGCGAAGATGGCCGGGGCAAGAGCGAGGACGGAGATTTTCCTGATCATGTTTGGGCTCCGAGATAAGGATACGCTCGGGTGGGGGGAAATGTTCCGTTGGGG
>CAYWSR010000231.1:0-7169 GCA_964460385.1 uncultured Occallatibacter sp.
CCCGCCTCGTCCTTATGGACGAGCCCACCGTCGGCGTCGACCCACAATCCCGCAATCGCATCTTCGAGATGATCGAGGCTCTGCGCAACCGCGGCATGACCATCATCTACACCACACACTACATGGAAGAGGCCGAGCGCCTCGCCGACCGCATCGCCATCGTCGATCACGGCCGCATCATCGCCCTCGACACCCACCAGGCGCTCATCCAGGCCTGCTTCCCCGCCTCCGCCCAGGTCATCGCCCGCTTCAGCGTCGCCTCCCCGGCTCTCTCCGTCTGGACCACGACCCACGGCGGCAGCCTCAAGGACTCCACTGCCGAGTTCGCCATCGACCACCCCACCGATCTCGCCCGCCTTCTCGAATCCTCTGCCGCCGCTGGCCTCGAGCTCGAAGATCTCGCGCTCCGCCGCCCCAATCTCGAATCCGTCTTCCTCCACCTCACCGGAAGGGAGCTTAGAGACTGATGCCGCAGTTTCTCAACATCGCCCGCATTGCCCTCATCAACCTCCGCCGCGACCGCTTCGCGCTTGCTCTCAGCTTTCTGCTCCCCATCATCTTCTTCGCCGTCTTCGCCATGATCTACTCCGGCCACGGCGCAACCACGCCCAAAATCTCCATCATCGTCGTCGATCAGGACCACTCCCAGGCCTCAGGCCAGCTCGTCCAGGCCCTCAAGAACGAAGACTCCCTGCGCGTCGCCACCGGCCCTGAAGTCAGCAAGGAAAACCCCGCTCCCGCTGACTACGACGCTGTCTCGGCCGAAGCCGCCGTCAAATCAGGCGAAGTTCCCGTCGCCCTCATCATCCCTACCGGCTACGGACTTCATCCCATCTCCTTCGGTCCAGGACAGCCCGCCACCCAGATCGAGCTCCTTAACGACTCAAGCGACCAGATCGCCCCGCAAATGGTTAATGGCCTTCTGCAAAAGGCCGGCATGACCTCCATGCCGTCCACCATGGCCCAGCAGGGCATGGATCTCACCGGCAAATACATCGGCGGCTTTACCCCCGACCAGCAGAAGCGTGTCGACGCTCAAATAGCTTCCCTGAACCACTCCCTGGCCAACCCTGCCTCCACCAGCCGCCCTGAATCTTCGAGCGGCGCCGGCATCATCCAGGTCCACTCCCGCGCCGTCGTCGGCGAAAACAAGCCCAACCCCATGATCGCCTTCTACGCCGCAGCCTTCGGCGTCATGTTCCTCCTCTGGACCTCGAGCGGCGCGGCCGGCTCGCTGCTCGACGAAGCTGAATCCGGCACCCTTGATCGCGTGCTCTCCTCGCGCGTCTCCATGGGCACTCTTCTCGCCGGCAAAATGTCCTTTGCCGTCGTCCTCGCCTTCGCCCAGCTCACCGTCATGTTCGTCTTTGCCTGGCTCGTCTACCACGTCGATCTCCCCAATCACATCTCCGGCTTCCTTGTCATGGGACTCTGCACCTCCTTCGCCGTCGCCGCCTTCGGCATGCTGCTGGCCAGCATCTGCCGCTCCCGCGCCCAACTCGGCGCGCTCTCCACCATGGTCATCATGTCCATGTCCGCCATCGGCGGCAGCATGTTCCCCCGCTACTTCATGCCCAAGGCCATGCAGACCGCCGGACTCTTCACCATCAACGCCTGGGCCATCGACGGCTTCACCAAGGTCTTCTGGCGCGATATGCCCGTCTCCGCCCTCTGGCCCCAGGTCGCGGTCCTCGTCTCCACCGGAGTCGTCCTCTTCCTCATCGCCCGCCGCATCGCCCGCCGCTGGGACTACGCATAAGCCACCATGGCTACGGACAGATAACACGCCTCATTCGCCTGCGCCGCACATACCCGTCTGCCGACGACACAGCGGCGAATTTTGCTTGCCAATCGAAACCCCTTCACGTTAGCCTCGATTTCATTCAATTCCGCTATCCCCAAACCAGCCCGGACCTTCCCAGTCACGAACGAGCCTGATTGAACCTTTCCGAACCGGAGGCCAAAAATATGGCATTAAACACATTTGGAATCGACACATTGCCCGCTTTCAATCCTGGGGATTCCGTCGGCATCAATATCATCCCTGGCGGGGCCAGCACCGCCGTGGTGACCGCCTCTGACGGAGGAGCAGACCCGGATCAGACGGTGAGCCTGCCAACGCTATGGGGATTCGGAACCTGGACTGCAAACTTCGACGTCCCGAAGCGCCCTAACGCAACATTCACTATCACCGCCGTCGGCTACAACGCATCCAAGGCGGAGATGGGACGCGACCAAAAATCCG
Source organism: uncultured Occallatibacter sp. (assembly GCA_964460385.1). Taxonomy (GTDB): domain Bacteria; phylum Acidobacteriota; class Terriglobia; order Terriglobales; family Acidobacteriaceae; genus Telmatobacter. Next base: position 2,246 of record CAYWSR010000231.1, read on the forward strand.
GCACAATCGGTTCCACTGCCTACGGACCAGATGATCCTGATGGGCCGGTAGCATGGGGCGGGCCGACCTTGCCAACCGAACCCGTCGACCAGCCGGATCCCAATCAGCCTTATCAGCCGCCGTATCAGACGCCAACTCAACCCCCTACCGACGACCCTTATGGTGGCCCCACATACGGTACCGGCGGGACAACAATCGCCGACGGCGGCAGCTCTGACGGAGGCGAAACAGGCGGCGGTATTGCATATGATCCCGGCGGCACCGACAACGACAGTGACGGCGGCGCCGTTACCGAAGAAGCCCGGAAGCGTACGCCATGACCCTGCAACCTCAAATGCTCGCCGGAGAATGGGATGTGTACAGCAATGGTGCGCATAGCATCCTCACCCTCTTGCCTGCTGGAACCTTCACTCACATGCTGTGGGGAGGCGTGCAGGGTTACTGGGGCCACTGGTCGTTGCAACAGGCCCCAGAAGGCCCCGTGATTCAATTCAACCTCGCCGGCGCGCAGCCCCAGGTCTATTACGGCCCCAACGGTCCGCAGACCATGCAATGGCCCCAGCAGGAAAACTGGCTCGTAACGGGCATCGCTGGAAATCAGATCACCACGACCGACAGCATCCTGGTCCGCCGCGGCGTCCTGCCATTTGCGCAGCCCGGTTTTGCCGCTCCCGCCCCTCAGTTCCAACCGCAGTTCCAGCCTGGCCCGCAGCCTTTCGCTCCGCCGCAACCCGAGGCTCCTCCGTTCGTCCCCCAGTTCGCCGCGCCCCAGCCTGCTGTTCAACTTCCACCCCCTCAGCAGGTCCAGCCCGCCCAGCAGCAGCAGACCCAGCCCCCCAATGCCCTGGCCGCCGCGCAGCAGGCGGCAGCAAATGACGCAACTGCGGACCAGATCCGGCAGATCTACTCCTCCATGGCGCAACAGGATTCGGCGACAACGGCCAACATCACCGCGCAATGGACCGACCTGCATAACCAGCAGATCGGGGTGATTCAAGCGCAGAACCTGACCCAGATGCAAGATACCCACAACTTTGCCAGGGCCTTTACCCTATACGCCGGTAGCTGAACCACGCCCGCCTGCCTGAGAAGCCGCGCAGCATCTCTTCCCCGCCCGCAGCATCGCCCGCCGCTGGGACTACGCATGAATTGCTCGCCTCAACCCGGCGCGCAAGGAAAACCTACAGCCGAGGAGCGAGATACCATGGAGTGTCGGACGCCCTCGAGGCTTGACTTCTTCACTCCTTCACTTCCTCACTTCTTCACTCGGCCACTGCTTTCCTAGCCCCTGGAGAGCGGGGACCAGCGAACAGGGAGAAGGAAGAAGGGACCAGGGACGAGAATCCTACTCGCTAGCGGTCGCGGAGGGCGTTGCGGGCGGAGCGAACCTCGGCGGCGAGGACCTGGAGGACCTTGAAGGACAGGAGCTGGTCGCTGGACATGAGGGCGAGGAACTGTTCGCGGGAGATGAAGCCGATGACGGCGCCGGGGTGGGCGACGGCGGTGAGAGTATATGGCTCGTTGCCGATGAGGCCGGGAAGGCCGAGGACGGAGCCGGGGTCAGGCTGGAGGGAGAAAAGTTGCTTGCCCTGCGGGGAGTTCATGGTGAGGGTTGCGTTGCCGCTCTTGAGGATGTAGAGACCGTCGGGATTGTCGCCTTGCTTGAACAGGACGCGGAAGTCGTTGCACACGATGGGGGCGGATTCTGGCTCGAGTCCGTTGAGGAGTTCGGGATCGGCGTGAAATGCGGCGGGGTCGAGCTTCATAATCAGTCTCCGGGGATAGGCATTCGGGAAAGAAGCGTCCGTCCTTGCAATGGCTCCTGGCGGACTGCACAACATCATGGTTGCACCGGGCCGGTGTTCGGAGACGTGATGCTAATCACATATTGATGGTCAAACGGAGAGTGGAGATGCCCGTTTTGGAGGAAGAATCCCTAGTTATTCGTAGCGAAGGGCCTCAATGGGGTCGAGGTTGGCGGCGCGGATGGCGGGGATCATGCCGCTGACGAGGCCGACGACGGCGAGGATGCCGGTGGCGACGAGGACCGAGGTGGGGGAGATGAGAAGCCGAATGTCGGCATTCTCGGCGTTTTTGGCAACGGCGGAGTAGAGAGTGATGCGGCCGACGCAGATGGAGACAGTGTAGGCGAGGGCGATACCGGCAACGCCTCCGACGATGGTGATGGCGAGGGCTTCGGCGAGGAACTGGATGAGGATGTGGTGGCGGCGAGCGCCGAGGGCTTTTTCGATGCCGATTTCGCGGGTGCGCTGCTGGACGGCGACGAGCATGATGTTCATGAGTCCGATGCCGGCGATGCCGAGGGTGAGCGCGCCGACCAGCGAAAGCAGAACCTGAAGGGCGATGGAGACGATGGCGAACTGGTGCAACTGCGCCTGGAGATTGGCGACGAAGATGGCGCGATGGTCAGAGGGGACGAAGTGATGAGCGGCGGCGAGGGTATTGCGCAGGTTCTTCTCGACGACCTCGTTGTCGCCGCGGTAGTTGAACCAGATGCCGTCAATCCAGGTGGTGTCCTTGAGGTCGCTCATGGTGGAGAAGGGAATCCAGACGGCGGTGTTGATGTTGTTCTCGCCTTCGACCATTTTGGGATGGAGCACGCCGACGATGGTGAAGAGGACGCCGTTGAGGCGGATGGATTCGCCGACCGCATAACCGCCGGAAAAGAGCTTCGACTTTGCGTCGGGTCCGATGACGCATACATGGGCGCGCTGCTGCTCTTCTTGTCCGTTGAAGGTGCGGCCTTCATCCACGGTCGCGGCAAACATGTCGAATCCCTGCGGACGCATGGCATTGACCGACCAAGTGTAGGTGTGAAGGTCGTTCTTGACGACCACGTCTTGAAACATTATGGGTGTTATCGAGGAGATGTCGGGGACGGAGCCCCAAATGCGGTCGACATCGTCGAGGTTGAAACGGACCTTGACGCCAGCCTTGTCTCCGCCGGCCTGCTCGGAGGTGCGGCCGGAATAGACTTCCATATGGTTGACGCCCCACTGGGCAAAGATGGCCTGAATGGCGCGGGAGAAGCCTGCGCCGTAGGCGAGCAGGAGGACGACGGTAGCGATGCCCCAGGCCATGCCGACCATGGTGATGGCGGTGCGGCGGCGGTTGTAGATCATTGCTTCCCAGGCCTGGCCGAGAATGTCTTTGAGCATGAGGCCCTCCGGGCCAGTTCACAGTTCACAGTTCGAAGTTCCTAGTTCTGACCTACTCTACTCACGGCGGAGGGCTTCGATGGGGTCGAGGGCGGCGGCTTTGCTGGCCGGGTAGAGGCCGGCGGCGATGCCGCACAGGGCGAGCGAAACGATGGCGAGTGCGGCGGACCAGGGAACGAGGCGCGGCGGATCAAAGCCGGGGACCTTTCCTGTAAAGAAGTGGTCGAGGAGACCCATGAGGCCAGCAGAGAGGCCGATGCCGAGCAGCCCGCTGATGCCGGTGAGCAGGAGGCCTTCCCAGAAGAACTGCGCGAGGATGGCGCCTTTGGTTGCGCCGATGGCTTTGAGTACGCCGATTTCGCGGGTGCGCTCGGAGACGGAGACGAGCATGATGTTGATGATGCCGACGGCGCCAAGGCCGAGGGTGACGACACCGACGCCACCGAGAAAGACGTCCATTGCGTCAAAGATGGTGCCGACGAGCTTTTCCTGCTGAATGGTGTCCCACTCATCGAAGGCGTCCTTCATGCTGGGGTCGAAGTTGTGCCGCTGGCCGATAACCTGGTGCACGGCGGGGACGGCGGCGGAGCTGTCGCCTTTGGTGGCGGGATGGTAGATGACCCCGGTGAGCGCGTCGCGGGCGACGTTGTCGCCTTTATAAGCGAAGAGCTCCTGCATGATGGAGATGGGGATGTAGAGCTTTTGATTGTCGCTGTCGTTGTTGCCGTGGCTGATGGCGCCAACGCGACCGACTACCGCGAAGGAGACGTCGTTGATGATGATGTTTTCGCCAATGGCGGGGCGGCCGGGAAACAGAAGCGAGGCAGCCTTGGAGCCGAGAACGACAACGCGACGGCGGTCGGTGACATCCTGAGCGTCGATGAAACGGCCTTCGGCGAGGGGAACAAAGCGCATCTCGGCGTAGTTGGGCTCAACGCCATTTACCTGGCCGCTGGTGTTGGAGAATGCGCTGACCTCGTACATGTCTCCGCGACTGAGAAAGCCGGAGACGTCCTTGACCTGGGGCAGGGCGCGGATGGCGGCTTCGTCACCGAGCGTGAACTGATAGGGCCTCATGCCGGTGTGCTGGTTGGCGACGGCGGGGATGGTTGAGTCCCACATCATGACGATGTCGTTGCCGAAGCTGGCGAGGTTGCGATGCTGGCCAGAGCGGAAGCCTTCGCCGAGTCCGACAAGGACGAGGAGCGATCCAACACCCCAGGCGATGCCGAACATGGTGAGAATGGTCCGCACCGGGTTGGCGAGCAATGCGCGGAAGACCTGGCCGAGAGTGTCAGAGAACGACTGCATAGGGTTTAGACGCGTTCAACGCCGCGGGGCGGCTTGTTAGAAGGATACGTGGAAAGCGGGGGGAAGGTTCCGTGCGAGGGATGAGCGGTTAGGGGTTAGGAAGCAGGAAACAGGAAACAGGGAACAGAGATCAGAAATCAGGAATCGCAAAATTCGCACTTGACATTGACAGAAAATCCACTACCATTTGGTTGTGGATCGTTTGGGTACAACATTTGCGGCTTTGTCTGATCCAACCCGGCGGGCGATGATCGAACGGCTCTCCCATGGGCCTGCCTCTGTGCATGGATTGACGGAACCGTTTGCACTCTCGCAGCAGATGATTTCAAAACATATTGCCTACCTGGTGCGGGCGCGGATTGTGATCAAGACGAAGCGTGGACGAGAGAGTGTGTGCACGCTTAGGCCGGAGGCGATAAAGACAGTCAGCGACT